>JAJYDB010000088.1 GCA_021777845.1 Planctomycetota bacterium | reverse complement strand
AGTAAGCCGTAAGGTAGCGCCGACGTGAGGATGTAGGTCGCCTTATGGGCAATCCGGTACGAAACGAGGTAAGCGATCAAGTCGACCGGCTGGATCAAGTAACGTTTCAAGCCGCCGTCGCGTATATCGCGCGCGATCCCCGCCGCCAATCCCGGCATGCTCGAAAACATCCGGCTGATGTGCGTTAAGAGGAGGTAGGCGATCATTTCGTGATACGTAAATCCCGCCAAACGACTCCGCCCCGAACCCTGGTAGACGGCGCGCCAGAGCAGAATCGTCGTGACCATCGGCAGGAAACGCAGCGTGGTCGCAAGGAAGAAATCGCTCCGATAAGTCATCCGCTCGACGAGCGAGGCGCGGAAGATCTTGAAGTACTTGCGGATCGTCGCGCCGACGTGCAACTTCGGGTGCGCGATCGAAGGCGTCGGCAGCGCGACGTCAGGCGGCGTCATGGTCGGTGCGGGCCTCCTCTTGAGTGCGGGCTTCCTCGAAAACGCGGGCGATCACCTGTTCGAGCGGCGGGTCTTGCACGCTGACGTCGTCGACGAGGCTGCGGTCGAGAATCGCGGCCAAAACCTCGGCGATGCGGTTCCGTTCGACTTTGATGTCGACCGCGGGCCCTTCCTTGCGCGTCACTTCCCCGTAACGCTCAAGGCCCTCGGGCGTTTCCTCCGCGAAGCGAAGTTTGATGAGCTTCGTGTTGCCGAATCGCTCGGTGATCCCTCGCAACGCGCCGTCGTAAACCAGCTTGCCGCCGGTGATGACCAGCACGCGGTCGCACAACGCCTCGATGTCGCGCATGTAATGGCTGGTGAGCAGCATCGTCACGCCGCGCCGCGAGTGATAGTCCCGCAGACACTTCTGGATCGCCACCTGCGCGACGACGTCGAGCCCGATCGTCGGCTCGTCAAGCAACAGCAACTGCGGTTGGTGGAGCAACGCGGCGATTAACTCCATTTTCATGCGCTCGCCGAGCGAAAGCTCTCGAACAGCCTGACGCGTCAGCTTCTCCACTCCAAGCAGTTCGGTCAGCTCTTTCAAGGTCCGCTCAAAATCGACGCGCGGCAGCGAGTAGATCTCGCGGTGGAGTTGAAAGCTGTCGGCCGCGGGAAGATCCCACCAGAGTTGGTTCTTCTGCCCCATCACGAGCGAAAACCGTCGCCGAAATGCGTCGGCGCGCTCCCAAGGGACGAAGTCAAGCACGCGGGCACGCCCTCGCGACGGGTAAATCAGCCCCGCGAGCATCTTCAGCGTCGTCGTTTTCCCGGCCCCGTTCGGACCTAGGAACGCAACCATCTCTCCCGGCTCAACCTGAAAACTCACCTCGTCGACCGCGTTCACCTCTTTGTACTCGCGACGGTAAAGCCCGCGCAAAGCACCTAGAAGCCCGTCGCGCTTCTGGAAAACGCGATAGGTCTTGCAGAGCCCCTCCGCTTCGATCATCGCCATCGTGGAACATCGCCCGGGAATTGTGGTTTTAACGTCTGGTGCGGCGCGTATTCTAAGCAATCACGACGTAAATCGTACGCGACAACCCGTCAAAGTCGACCTCGAACCGAACGTCGACCAATGACTCCGCCCCTGGACGAGCGCCCTTTGCGACACGCAAAGTCGCTGTAAATCCCGGCCCTGTTTGGGAAAAGCCGCGGTCGGCTTCGTTCCGTCCAGCAACTCGACGGGACCTCGAACACGACGCGCCCGGCTCAAGAATTTGGGCGGGAGCGTTCCGTTGCGTGCGGAATTGGCCGTTTAGACGCGGGTCACCGTCGCGCGTCGCGAACGTTTCGGCGCGACGGGTCGGACGTACGAGGTGCCGCGCCACACGACGCGCCCGGTGAGGCACATCGAGATCGCCCGCACCAGCGACCACTGCACAACCAGGTTGCCGAACGGGAAATAATGCGCGTGACGCGACGCGGGGTCGGACATTCTGTAGACCCGGCGCATCACTTCCCAATTCAGCAAAAAGTGGAGTAGAGAAAGACCGAGCAGCGCGGTCGCGAACGGAGTGGAGACTCCAAACAAGAGCATTCCGAGAGCGACGATGAACGCAAGCTGTCCGGATTGCGAGAAGATCAGCGGGTCGAGGACGCCGAGAAGGAGCTTCCAAGGGTTGCGGTTGTTGGCGTCGTAAAGGATTCGGCTCCAGCCGCGCACGATCTGGGGCAGAGACGTGTACATGCGCGTCGAGCCGATCCCGGTGGCGAGCGCGACGCGGATCGAGTGCCCGAGCGCTTTCACGCGTTGCGCGATCGCGATGTCCTCGACGAAGCGTTCACGGACGCCGGCGTGTCCCCCCGCGGCGTCGTACGCGTCGCGTCGGATGAGAATGTACTGCCCGTTTGCAAACGCCAGTCGGTCGCGGTTGTTGTTTACACGGAAGAGCGGGTACGACTGCATCAGGACGACAGCCGCGACCGGTTGCACCACCTGTTCCCAGAAGCTCTCGCAACGCAGGTCGGCGAGCAGGCTGACGAGGTCGGCTTTCTCGCGAAGCGCGTAATTAAGCACGATGCGGAGGTTGTCCGGCGAGTGTCGGGTATCGGCATCGAGAAACCAGAGCCACTCGCCCTGCGCCATCGCCGCGGCCTTGTGCAAAGCGTGCGTCTTGCCGGTCCAACCCGGGGGCAGCTCCTCGATCGAGAGCAGACGCACGCGCGGATCCTCGGCAGCCGCGGCGCGAGCGATATCGCCGGTCCCGTCCGAACTGCGGTCGTCAACCACCAAGATTTCGAGGTTGGGATACGTCTGAGCACGAACCGAGTCGAGACATTCCGCAAGCGCGGCTTCTTCGTCCTTGGCCGGGATCAATGCGGTCACGAACGGTAGATCCGGGCCGATCGCTTTCGGAGAATCGGACGTCAGTCGCGGTAAGGTACGTCCGATAATCGCAAGAATCAAACTGCGCAGCGGCCAGATCGCGATGACCGCCGCGTAAAGCATGAGGATCGTTCGCTGCGTCTGGCTCATGCGTCCACCCTGCGCCGTCCACGGCGGTTGAGTTGAAACCTTCGTGAACGGCCGCCGACCAAATCCGTTGGGGAGGGGTTAAGCGGGAATCCATTCCCGAACTCACGCAATTGCAAAGCCTTACGTAGAATCAGCGGTCGAGGGCCTCTGCCCCGGGGGAGGCGTCGGGAGACCCGGCTAGGTAAGCCGCGAGGGCGGCGTCCTGAACTTCGCGCAGAGGTACGCCGTGGGTCGCCGCGGCGCGGGCGCAGTCGTCAAACTCCGGGCTGAAGGTCGCGGGGCGTCCCTCGATCCACCCCAGCTTCCCTTTGATGGGTCCGAAACTGGTTTCGACTTCGGCGGCGCGCCGCTTGAGTTTATGACGACTAACCGCATAGCGACGGATACCCAAAGTCGTCGTTTCGCGGAAGAGAATTTCCTCCAGAACGGGGATTTTATCCTCGTCGCACAGGACGCTGACCATCACGCCGGGTCGATTCTTCTTCATGAAGATCGGCGTCACGTAAGCGTCGAGCGCTCCCGCGGCGAGCAGTCGCGTGGTCGCATAGCCGACGACCTCGCCCGGAAGGTCGTCGAGGTTCGTCTCGAGCACCCAAACGCGGTCGCTCGCGGCGGGTTCCGAAATCCGGCCGACGAACAGGCGCAAGATGTTGGCCTGTCCGGGGATATCACGCGTGCCGGCACCAAGTCCGATTGCCTCGATCGTGAGCGCCGGGAGCGGCCCAAAGCTCTCGGCGACGGTGGTCACAATCGCGGCGCCGGTCGGCGTCGTTAGTTCCATCTCAATCGCCGAAGCCGCAAGTGGAACACCCTTCAGGAGTTCGGCCGTGCCGGGGGCGGGGATCGGCATCAGACCATGCGCCGCGCGCACCGAGCCGCGACCCGTCGGCAGCGGGCTCGACTCGAAGCGATCGACTCCGAGCAGGTCGAGTCCGACCGCCGCGCCGACGATGTCGACGATCGAGTCGACGGCGCCAACCTCGTGAAAGTGAATCTTTTGAATATCGATACCGTGAACAGCGGCTTCCGCTTCGCCAAGACGCCTAAAAATTCGCCTCGCAAGTTCGTTCTGTCGGGGCGTAAGCGAACTGTTATCGATCATCGCCTCGATATGATGCAGGTGGCGATGAGCGTGTTCGTGGGGGGCCTCGACACGCGCGTAGGTAGCGCGGAAGCCGGCGCGGCGGACCGTCTCGAATTGGAGCGAACAAGGCAAGCCGAGGCTTGCGACGGCGGTTTGGAGCGCGGCGGGGTCCACGCCCGCATCGACCAAAGCGCCTAGGGTCATATCACCCGAGATCCCGCTGAAACATTCGAAATAGCCGATCCGCACGAAATCGCTCCAATCGGAACTCGACCCCAAAGGTCTACCCATTTTATCCATGCGCCCCCTTGTCGCAAGGCCGGTCTTCGGCTGCTCGGGGATGATTCGGGCCTGGTCGGGTGGAAATCGACTGAAATCGGGCCGATTCGCGTACAATTTCGAGGTTGGGAACCTTCGTCGAATTGCGAGAGGGGGAGCGAGCCATGCCGTACGACGAGTCGGGTCAATATTATCCGAGCCGCGGAATTGACGGACGCATGATTCTGGGAGGAATCATTGCGCTGATAGGGATAACGTTGTACATGTCGCAGACGCAAGTGAACCCTGTGACGGGGAAGAAGCAGCACATTGCGATGTCGGTGGATCAGGAGAAGTCGCTGGGCTTGCAGGCGGCGCCGAAGATGTCCGCGGAGATGGGGGGATCGATTGACCCGGAGACCGACCGTCGCGCCGCGCTGGTGGCCGAAGTTGGCCGGCGGATCGTGAACAAAAGCGACGCCGCTCGAAGTCCTTACATGGACAATTTTCACTTTCATCTGTTGCGGGATCCGAAGACGGTGAACGCATTTGCGCTGCCTGGCGGCCAGGTGTTCATCACGTTGGGATTGTTGACGAAGTTATCGGACGAGTCTGAAATCGCGGGTGTGCTGGGTCACGAGGTCGGCCACGTGGTGAATCGGCACGCGGCCGAGCACATGGCGAAGGGTCAGCTCGGCCAGTTATTGAGCGTGGCGGTGGGCGTGGGGGCCTCGGGCGGCGACGACGGCGGTCGAACGGCCTCGATGGTGGCCTCAATGGTGAATCAGATGTCGCAGTTGAAGTTCAGCCGCGACGACGAGTCCGAAGCCGACATGCTAGGCATGAAATACATGGCGCAGGCGGGATACAACCCGACGGCGATGCTCGATGTGATGAAGGTTTTGAAGGAGGCGTCGGCCGGGGGACGGACGCCGGAGATGCTCGCAACGCACCCGTTGCCGGAAACGCGGATCGAGGCGATTCGTTCGATCTTGAAGGAGGATTATCCCAACGGCGTTCCGAAAGCGCTTTCGCGCGGTCGCAAGCTCAATTGGCAACCCGCAAGCGAGCGTTAAGGCCGGATTGAGTCGATCGGGTGATTGAATCGCGTCCGAGGCGGGTTCAAGCCTCGACGCCGTATTCCTTGAGTGCCGCGCGAAGACCGTCGAGGTTTTGGAAGCGGAGCGCGTTCAGCCCGAGCGCCAGCGCGGCCTCGACGTTGAGCGCGCGGTCGTCGATGAAGAGCGCGTCGGCCCCTGCGCAGGAGGCGATGCCGAGAGCGTTCAGGTAGATGCGTTCGTCGGGCTTGGCCTGGCCGAGGTAGCAGGAAGTCAGAAAGCCTCGAAAAAGCGAGTCGAGCCCGAACTTTTTGACGCGATACTCGTGAAGCTCGCGCGACTCGTTGTTGAGTGTGTAGAGCCGGCAGTCGCCCTTCGAGGCGAGCGCGCGCACGAATTCGAGCGTCTCTCCGAGCACCCTCGAGTGCTCGAACATGTGCGCTTTGAAGTCCTCAAGCGTAAAAGCTCGGGGGTGAAAAAAGACGGCCTTCTGAATGTACTGTTCGATGCTCATTTTCCCGGTTTCAAAGGGGGTTTTGAGCATTTCGTGTCGCGCTTGGAACTCGGTGTAGTCGAGCCCGAACGCGGCGGCCGCGGCCTGCCTGAGCGGCGTATCCCAGCCGTTGTTGAGAATGACGCCGCCGATGTCAAAAAAAAGAGTCAATCGCTTGTTCATAGAATGGCGTCGCTCCGAATTGAGATGCCGCGAACCACAACGCACTCCACCTTACCTGATCGCGCGGACGCGGAGAAGCCGCGCGCGTCGCGGCTTTTGGGCGGCGCCGCCGCGCCCTTGACAAACGTCGTAATCGTGGTTGATAAACGAAGGGTCGCAGCGAGCGTCGGCGTGGGGTTGAAGGTCGCCGCGGAGCAATGACGCGATGCGTATCCGACGCGGGCCGGGGCCGGTTTTTCAATACGAGATGATTTTACTCGCGCGTCGTTGGCAGCAGTACGCGGCGCGGGTGGTGTTCGCGCTTGGCCTGATGGTCGGCCTCGTCTGCGCATGGTACAGCGTGATGGACCAACAGCGGGCTCAGGTCGCGGGCGTGGCTCCGGCACGGATTTCAGCGCAGCTCGGCGAGGCGTTTTTTCATGTGCTCGTGCCGCTTGAACTGATCCTGGTGATGCTCGCGGGTCCGGCCTTGACCGCGGGGACGATTTGCGTCGACCGCGCGCGCGGCGTGCTCTCGCATCTGATGACGACCGACCTCTCTGACGTCGAGATCGTGCTCGAGAAGTTCGCGACGCGTTTGATCTCGCTGTTCATTCTAGTTTTCGCGGGCGCTCCGGTGCTGGCGTGGGCGTCGCTGCTCGGCGGTATCGACCCGAACGCGGTTGTCGCGGCGCTGTGCGTGATCACAAGCGTCGGCGTGCTCGGGTGCGCGCTCGCGTTCTTCGTCGCCGTGTTTGCGAATAAGGCGCATGAAGTCGTGATGGCTGTTTATGCGGTTTGGATTGTCTGGCTGCTGTCGCTGCCGGTTTATTCTGGAATCACGGGGGCATGGCCGGGGTGGCTCGCCGCGACTCATCCGATCCAATTGGCGTACAACCCGTACGGCGCGCCGGGGATCGTGGATTGGACGCACGTTCTGATCTTTTCAAGCACGTTGATCGCGCTCTCGGCACTTGCGGTGTTGTTCACGATTCGAAGGCTGCGGCGGACGGTGATCGAAGCGGTGTTGAAGCGGCGCGAGACGGGGTTTTACGCGCGCGTGCGACGTGTGGAGGATTCCTGCGGCGGCTTGCTGCCGGCTCCGTCGTTGGATGCAAATCCCGTGTTGTGGCGCGAGTGGAACCGACTGCGTCCCTCGCGGGTGGGGCGGATTGTTTGGACCTTGTTCTGGGCCGGCTATTTCTTCTTTTTTGTATGGTCGATCGTCGATGCAACGCGTATCGGCGTGAACCAATGCTTGATTTTACCAACGCTGCTGTTGGGGACGGGAATCGGCTTTTTGCTGCTCTCAGTCGCGGCGTCGACGAGCCTTTCGGAAGAGCGCAACCGCGGCAGCCTCGACGTCTTGATGACGACGCCGCTCACGACGCGCGCGATCGTCGTCGCGAAGTGGCTGGGCGTGTTTCGCGGCTGTCTGCCGCTCGCGGCGATGGTGTTGGCGGGGTCGTTGTTTCTCGCCGTCGCGGCCGTTCCGGGAGGATTTCAATACCCGCGCACCATGTACAAAACGCTGCCGACTCTGATCCAAACGCGCGACCGGTTTATCGCGCCGGCGCTGACGACGGCCCTCGTGCTCGCCGACGGCGCTTTGATTGCCTCGATGGGTGTCGCCCTGGCGACTTGGGTCAAACGCGGTGGGCGCGCCATCGCGGTCTGCGTCGTGATTTACCTCGCCGCTGCGATTGTGTGGCCCGTCGGCGTCGAAACCGTCATCTCTTTCGTTCAAACGTCGCCTATAAGTGATGTGACTTACTACTGTGAGCACCATTGGAGATCCGAAAGTTTGGCGGCGTTTTCACCGCTCGGCTCGGTGGCGTCGTTAGGGTGGATTACGATGGATTACTTCCCTCATCGCGGTCTGTATTGGATCGCGGCAAGCGGCGTCCTGATCGTCAAGGGCGCGCTTGCGCTGGGCCTGCTCGAACTCACGCTCGCAACGTTCAACGGTGCGATGGGGCGGTCGACCGGCAAGCGCGACGGCGACTCGATTTGGAAGCGTCCGATCGGGCTTCACGCGTCGAGAAAGGTCTCGGCGTCGAGCGCGCGGATGTAATTCAGAGCCTCGTCGACGCTCGGCACGATCGCGCCGGGCTCGCGCGCCGCCTCGTCGAGCTCGCGCAGCAGCGCGGCGTCCTCAAAATACTCGGATGCCTCGAAATCGCGGCGTTTATCGGCCGCCAATGTCTTTTGACGGTGCGCGTGCGCCTCGGCGTGGTGCGCGACGAGCCAGAGCGTGCGCTCGGTGACCGCGCCGCGCAACGCCTCCACCGAGGCCGCGACGTGATCCTTCGGCTCGATCGCTTTGCCGACGTCGTGCAGCAGCGCCGCGAGCAAGAATTCCTCGTCGTACGGCCGGACTGCACGCGCCCGCTCGAACACTTGCAGGCTGTGATACAAGGCGTCGCCTTCGGGATGCGTGCGCGGGTTTTGCTTCACGCGCTCGAGCGGCTCGAGACGCAATTTGTAGAGCGCGAACCGCTCAAGGTGCGCCGCGAGCGGGCCGAGCGGCAGCGCGTCGGGGGCCGGCTCGAGATGATCGAGCGTCGTCGCAGGCGTACTTGATCGATGACGTGAGTAGGTCAAAATTTCGGCGCGCACTTCCTCGTCGGAGGGCAAGTCGCCGGGTCGAACGTGATGTCCGAGCACCGCGGCGGCGCGTCGTTTCGCGTTGTAGTAGACGGTTGTCGAAACGTCTCGGAGCGCCTCGACGGGGTCTGCGGCCTCGATTTCGTCGAGCGCGGCGACAAGCCTACGCGCGGCCTCGACCGCGATTTGCCGACGCGTCCGATCGCCGCCCGTCGGGGCCAGACGCCGCTTGCGGTATTTATCCTGCATCGTGAAGGCTCGGTCGATGCCGGGTGTCGGAGTCGTCGCACACCGCCGCGGTTAATGCGAGCGTTGCGCCTCGGGAGACAAGATCGGTCAAAACCTCGGTCTCGCGCTCTTGGTCGATGCCTCGAATCGCGTCGACCACGAGCAAAACACGGCACCCGCGCTCCAATAATCCGCGCGCGGCGCATCCTACACAGTAGTCGGTCGCAACGCCGTAAACGACAAAAATCGCGTCCGAGTGCACAGTTGCCGTCTCGACGGTCCAGTTCATACTTGGATGACTGAAGACGTCGTACTCGCGTTTTTCGACGGTCAGATGCGCCGGCAGCCGAGGCTCCGCGAACAACGCGTCGGGTCCAAGTATCCGGCTGTCGGGACGCGAAGTTTCGTCGATCCGCGTCTGACCGCGCGTGCCGACCATGCAATGCGGAGGAAACGCCTTGAGCTCGGGATCGCCCGGCAGGTGAGCGCACGCGGTCGCGATCACCGGGATGGCGCGGTTGCGGGCATACGCGGTCAGTCGCGCCAGATTTGGCCGAATCGCGACCGAATCGGGGACGTAAAGCGCGCCCTCGGGGTCGAGAAAATCGCGCTGCGTGTCAACGTCAACGAAGATCACGCAATCGTCGCCGGTTGTCATGATGATTTGCGTGTTAATGCCAAGGAGCCGCTCGTCGCGCGGCTCGGCCAAGGGATCAAGTCGATGGCGTCGCGCGGGCGGCTGTGAGGCGTTTGAAGTCGGGGTGCGATCGAATCGGGTCAAAGTCTGATTCGCATGCGACCCTTGCGAGCAGTTCGGGATCGAGCGCGAGCGCGTTGTCGAGTTCGACGAGGGCGCGCGAGGGATTGCCCGCGAGGCTCCAATAACAGGCCAAATTATAATGCGGCAGAGGTTCGTCGGGGTGAGCGCGCGCGGCGCGCTCCAGCGCGTCGACCGCCTGCGCCAGTCTGTTTGCGCGCTTGTAACACCAGCCGAGAGAGATCGCGACCGCGACGTGCCCGGGTTGCAGGCGTTCAGCCTGTTCGAGCGGTTTGATCGCCTCGCGATAATGGCCAAGTTGCCGCAGTGCCTCGCCCGAGAGGAACCTTGCTTCAAATTCAAGCGTTCCCCAATCGTCCCGACGTTCGATCAGGTCGAGCGCCCGCGCGGGCAGGTTCAGCATCAAATAGCCTTCCGCCTCGTCGAGCAAGCGTCGAATTTTCTCGATTTCCGCACTCTCCATCGTTCGACTCTCAAGAACGACGCCTTCTCCGAACCCGCGGCACCCGCGCGAATGCCGGCCCATCAATTGCGGCACGGCAGAAGCAACCATGGACTCCGCCCGCAGACGCCCCTTCCATTCAAATCTAGCCCATGCGTGCCGCGTCGGGAAGGTCCGCCGGATTGATTCAAGCCGGGTCCGCCGCGGTCAGAAATAGCGATTCGCACCCAAGTCGTCGCCGTTTTGCGAACGCGCCTTCAATTCCCGCCGGCAATCGTTCTCCGCGCCGCTCAACTCGCGCTCGCGCTCCACGAGATCCGGAATTTTCAGGCCGGATTTCGACCTCTGCGCGAGCGCTCGCGCCCAGGCGTCGAGCGCGTCGTGATTCTTGAGGTCGGCGAGCCAACGTTTCGGAATCGCGTCAACCCCGTAATGCGCGCCTGCCAGCGCCCCAAGGATCGCTCCCGCAGAGTCGGCATCCCCGCCCAGGTTGACGATTTCGACCAGCGCTTCTTCGAACGTGTCGGTCGTGAGCAGGACATGCAGGCAGGTTGGAATGCAAGCGGGCGGGAAACCCATGGTCGCGCGCTTGCAGAGCGGATTCGCTCCGTGCCGGTTCGCCTCCTCCACCAACGACCCAAGTGCTTGGGTGCGAGGCAGTTCGAGCAACGACTCGGCGTGCGCAAGAGCCGTCGAGAGGCTCCGGCCATAGGGACGCAGGGAAACTACGCTCGAACTGCGCGCGTCGCGGGCGATGCGCTTTTCGTCGCGAGCGACGTCGCCCGCCAAACGCAACAAGAACGAAGGCGTCCTCTCTTCGCCGTCCAGCAACCGCCTCGCCGCGTGGGCCACCGCCAGCGCCCCCGCCAAACTGCGGACGTCGCGATGAGTCATCAGGCTCGAATCGAGCACCGCACGAAAGAGAGCCTCTTGATCGTCGCCGAGGTAAATCGCGACCGGCGCGATCCGCATCGCGGCACCGATCCCCGCCGAGCTCTGACCGGTCTCAAGCGGCGAGGTACCCGCCTGAAGTTCGTCGATCACCTTTCGGAAGCTGCGGCCAATTCCACGATGAACGCCTAAGTAGTCGCCCGGCGGACAGGCCATGTCTAAGTAAAGAGTCGCGAGCCGATTGATGTCGATCGTGCCGCACTCGAGCAGAACCTCGGCGAGCGCTAAGGCCTGCTGGGTGTCGTCGGTGTAGAGGCCCGGCAGACGCCAGCGATTGGGCTTCTTCCGCCACGCCTGAGAGCCGTCCACATAATGGTTCACAACATCATAGTGACTACGGATTTGCTGCGAACTCAGCCCTTCAAGCGGAGCACCAAGGGCGTCTCCGATCGCGAGTCCGAGCAGGCAACCTCGAACACGCTCAAGTCGGGTTGGGGAAGGCATATTCGACTTTCACTCCTCCGGATCCTGGATCGGCTGGCCGAAGACGGCCCGAACCGCTCGCCGTCGGACCGAATGAACTTAACCACGTGGCGAAACTTCGCCAACTGGTTTCTCTCGCCCGCACCTTCGAGCCGGCGCAAAAAGGCCCGCCGCGAACCAGCCGCGGACTAAGCAGGGCTTGCACTTACGTCGCGCTCGATCAGAAGAGGAACCGCCGGATTTTTCCCCATCGGAACTCTCGAACTAGGGACGTGCTGGATCCTCGCCCGCGTGCGTCTGGTTGCTTACCATCCTTATGTACAGGGAACGTGCGCGACTTCGCCCGTCATCCGCACTCCAAGGGAGGCATTTCAACACTTCAACGCCGGGACGGCAATGTGTCGATGCTCGTCGAGGAGTCGTTTTGCTTCTGCTTACTAGTATCGGATGCCGGCCGAGGTCGCGGCGAGCAATCCAGCCCCGGGCGATTGACCACGTGTGGGGATATGACGGATGTCTCGTCCGCTCCACGCGCTCGCCGCGAGGCTGAACCACCCTCGTCGCGGCGGGATTGACGCGGGGCCGGCGCAAAGTGACGATAGCACGTCCGTGAGTTGCACTCGAGCGACTAGCGCAGCCTGAGATTGAACTTCGATTCAGATTCCGGAGCCGGCTATGACTCGCCGCATGATCCTGTCGACCCTCCTCGGCGTCCTGATGATCGGGGCTGTTGCGGCGCATGCCGACGATGCCGCAAAGCCTTACGGCGATCTTGGCGACTTCAAGTTTCAGAAACCCGAGGACGCCCGCGATTGTCCCTCGGTCCCGCCGCCGCCGGGGGCGATCGTGCTCTTTGACGGCCGTTCGCTCGACAAATGGGTGCAGGCTCATCATCCCGACAAGACGCCGCTCTGGACGCTCCTCCCGGACGGAGTTGTCCAGGTGCGAGGAGGCGATATGGCCACAAAACAGCACTTTGACGGCCATTTTATGCTGCACGTTGAGTTTCGAGTCCCTTACATGCCGAAAGCGACCGGCCAGGGACGCGGCAACAGCGGCGTCTATCTGCAAGGTCGATACGAAGTGCAAGTGCTTGACAGCTACGGACTTAAAAGCCAAGACAACGACTGCGGGGGCATCTACAAGGTCGCGACTCCGCTCGTGAACGCATGCAAGGCTCCGACCGTTTGGCAGTGCTACGACATTGACTTTCGAGCTCCGGAATTTGAGGGCGGTAAGAAGGTGGCCCCGGCAAGAATCAGCGTGATCCAGAACGGTCTGAGCATCCACAAGGGCGTTCCGATCCCGATCGACAACACCGTCTCAGGCCTCGGCGGCGACCCCTCGAAACCCGGCCCGATCATGTTGCAGGATCACGGTAACCCTGTGCAGTACCGCAACATCTGGCTTGTGCCGAAGGCCGATTAAAGTGGCCGAGAGGAGCGGTCCGGACGCACGCCGATGCGGCGACGCTCGGGCCGTCGAGATCAGGGACGGGAGACCCTACGCACGATGCGGATTTTGATGGTGACGTCGTTTCCAATCCCGGGTGAATACGACGGCACGGCGATGCTGCCGATCAAGATCATCCGGGCGCTCCGGAAACGGAACTTCGAGGTGGTGCTCGCCCACTTGCGCGCGCGTCCTCCTTTAGGCCGCGGCGAAATCGGCGAATTTGAAGGAACGCCGTCGTATACCTTGCCGCCGATTCGATGGATCGACGGTCTGATGAAAGCGGCGCGCAGGCACGCGATCGATCTCGTGCACGCTCAACATTACGGCGGTGCAACGAGGGCTCTGCTCGCTTGCCGACTGATGCGACTGCCGATGGTTTACGAGGTGCACTCGCTGCTGGGCGATGAAGTTGAGCGCGACCGCCTCGGCCGCGGCTTCAAGTTTCAGGTCACAAAGCGTTTTGAGGCTTCCGTTTGTCGCCACGCCGCCGCGGTGATCGCGCTCGGCGAGCCGGTTCGCGACGTCCTCGTCCGCGAGAAAGGGGTACCCGAGGAACGCGTCTCCGTCATCTACCCAGGGATCGACCTGGATGAGTACAGCCGGCCCAGCGTCTCGGAGGGGATCGAGTCGATCGGGCCGGAGCACAAGGTCGTCATGTACGTGGGCAGTATCGTGCACCCGAATCAGGGAGTACCGATTCTGATCGACGCGCTGCCAACGATCTTCGAGCGCGTCCCTGAAGCGCGTTGCGTGCTCGTCGGTGGACCCGCCGATGCCGGCGTCGCGTACCGCGAACGGCTCGGTCGGTACGGCGATCGACTTGTCGTCCTCGCCGGCCAAACCCCCGAGCAAGTGGTGGCATTAACTCGCCGCGCCGATGTCCTTGTCCACCCGCGACTTGAGTGTCGCGAGAACTATTCCGTTCAGAGCAAGATCGCGGTATATCTGGCGGCCGGCCGGCCGATCGTGGCCACCGACTTTGGTGATTACACTAGGATTCTGGGTGCGACAGGCGCGGGGCGACTTACCGCGGCGAACCCCGCCGCAATAGCGGACGGAATCGTCGAAGTTCTGACCAACCAAGAACTTGCAAGTAGTCTTTCAGCCGCGTCGCGACCTGTGGCTGAGGAGTTCTTCGGGATGGACCGCAATATCGATCGGTATCTTGATGTCTATCGGCGAGCGCTCGAGGTTGGACCTCGTTGAGGGGTGCGATCGGGGCGTCACGAACGTCGCGCCCGGCCTCAAACCTTGACAAACGAGCCGATCGCGGAGGACATTCTTAGTAGGTCAGCCGCCGTTTGAGCGGGTAGACGATGCATCCGTGTTCGCGGCTGCGAGTCGATCTTGGGAGACGTTTTCCATGAGCGGTCCGATTGTGAGAAAGTACGGATTCCCGAACTTCGAGAAGATTTTTGGGGAACGCGAGCCCCAGCACGGGGTTGAGGACGAGGCGGTCGTCCCAGCCGTCGCCGACGAGGCTCCCGCCGCCGCGACGAAGAAGGCCGACGCGCCGACGCCTAAGAAAAAAGGCGGGTCGAAGCGGAAATGAGGGTTGTTAGTCGGCCAGGTCGGCGATGAGGGCCGTTCGGAGTTTTTGGATGGCCCTGGTCTTCTCGTTGCTGATTGTCTTGGGCGCGACGCCCCAGACGGCCGCGATTTCGGAGGGCGTTTGACCTTGGAGTGTGGCGTGAATGAGCTGCGCCTCGCGCGTGCTCAGGGTTTGGCCCATGGCTTCGAGGAGTGCGCCGCGCCACTGGTCGGCGCCGTTGTGGCTTGTTCCCGCCGCGTTGGCGGTGATTGAGGCCGCGGCGTCAATACCGTCGAGCGATTGGAAGCTGCGCTCGCGCTGCGCACGCTTTTTAATGGTGTCGATCGCTCGAAAGAACGTTGGTCCGTCGGCGGTCTCGCGGCTGAGGATGTTGGGAATGCCGAACTGGCCGATTTCGGACAGGAGGCTGTCGAAACGATCGCGACCGAGCGATTGGAGCAATGCCGCGTAGACGGCTTGGGTGCAGTCGTCTTGCTGCTGCACGGAGATTCCGGCTCGGCTCCAGGCGCGGCCGAGGTATTTATTAAGCTGGGCGAGGCCCGCGGAAACTGACTCGGCGTCCGTCTCGGTTGTCGACGGGCCAAGGATTTCATTCAGCGTCGAGTCGGCAAGCGCTGCGTCCCAGGTTGTGCCGACGGTCAGCGAAGTTCCGGGCGTCGGGTCGGTCGCGACCGGTGCGGCGGCCATCCAGTCGTGTTGAACAGGGACGGTCGGCAAGCCCGCCGACATGCTCGATAGCATGCGCAGCGCTTCAAGCGCCTCCACCGTGGGCCGGTACGAACGCCGTGCCTTGGCCTGAACTCGGGCTTGCCCCAACTCGCATCCTCCGTCGTAAACCTCACCTGGGCAATAACTTCAGGAATCGCACCAGGGTCGCGTCGCGGATCCTGCCGCCGACCGCGATCGGTTCCTGCAATTCCTCTGAAATCAGCCTACGACATGTCTGGCCTAGAAACGAAGCTACACCATTCCGCAAGCTCGATCGAGGCCAAACACGACCGAAAAACCGATATCATGCAATCGTTCTGTGATTCTACGCGTAGCGGAGACGTTTGTGTCGCGAGGCTGGAACCTAATACGCGAAATCCCGTCATCCGTTCAATCGGTCCGGATCGTTACAACCTTTATTTTTTTCCAATCGGCAGATTCGCGGCAATCGGAAGTCTCGCTCAGAACGATTCTGAAAGGGATTTGGTCAGTGTCAATGGTCCCAGCGGTCTTGATGTGCGGTGCGACGATGATCGCAAAAAAAAACCGGCGAGCCAAACTAAGTTGGCGCGCCGGCTTGGGATTTGAGAGGAAATCGATGCGGAGCGGCGTCAGTTTTGGGGCTTGGGAGGCGCCGGTGCCCGGGGCTTGGCCTGTGAGTCAACGTGTTCCCAGCCCATGCCCTTGAAGAAGTCGCTGGCGGCGCTGCCGAGCTTGTCGCCGGCTTTGTTGCTCGCGATCTCGCCTTGTTCGGCGGCGGTCTTCGCATTCTTCTCGGCGGCGGCAGCGGCTGGAGCGACGGGCCCGCCGTTGACCGCCTCGGTCAAGATGGGCAAAAGCTGTTGATAGATTTGTTGCTGACGCGGGGTCTTGGCGACGCCGAACCGGAGGTTGAACGCCTGCATGAAGCCGATCAACTCGCCCAGAGTCGCGCCGGGGCACTTTTCGACTTCGGCCATGACCTCGCGCATCCGCTCGCTGCGGAGCATTTTGGTAACGCCCGACGCCGCTTTCAAAAAGTTCATCGCCGGGATGTAGTCGGGACTGTTCTGGTCGCAGGTGGCCTGAAACTTGCGTGTCAGCGCGGCGATCGCATTCGACACTTTGTTGACGGACTCGCTGGAGAGATCGCCTTCGAGGTCTTCCTTAAGTGCTGCGTCGATCGCTTTGTGCGCGGCGTCGCGTTCGGTGGCGTAAGCCGAATCACGCAGCGCCAGCGGGAGCTTGAGATCTTCGCCGGTGAGCCGCGCCAGGCACATCGTCAGGCCTTCCGACGCGAGCTGGAACGGGATGCCGCGCACGACTTCCTTAGGTACCGGGGTCTTGATGGTACGGTAGACCGAGCCGGAGACGCTGGGGTTGGTCAGGATGTCGAGCTGCACGTTGAGTGCGCTGCCGTTCTCGATGTCGCGCATTTCGGGGCGATTCTTGAGGCGGTCGTAAGTTTGTGCGAGAGCGCGATCCACCTGGCCCTTGCGTCGCTGCATGAGGTAGGCGTATTGGTTGTTAATGATGGTCTGGGTGTTCCAGACGGCCTGGTTCCAGGCCATCGTGGTTTGGGTGTTGACGGCGTTTGCCTCTGCGTTGTAGAGGTTTCCGACGCCGGTTCCCATGTTGAACATGCCGAGGCCGCGAGCGATATCGCCCTGCACTGTGGTGGCGCCCCAGCCGCCCCAGCCGAAGCCGCCGTAGCCGCCGGGGTAGCCGTATTGAGCCTGGGCCGCCCCGGCGAGGGATCCAAGCAAGGCGAAGGCTGTCAACGTGCTCGAAAAGCCGCGTGGTCGCATGGTTGTCTCCTTCAGCGGTGGGGAAGGCGGTCGTATGGGTCAGACCCCTATTCGATAATTTATGATACACGCGCCGGCAAAATTTGCGAAGCTTGGGGCAATTTGTTCCCGAATTCCTCGACCCAAAGATCAGGCGACGCGCGACTCGCTCAGGAGACGTCGCGTGGCCTCGTGTGCGGGTGCTTCGAGAATCTGCTGGGGAGCTCCGGTTTCGACGACGCGTCCGTCGCTGAAGACGTGGACGGTATGGGCCAGCCGCCTGGCGAAGTGCATCGCGTGGGTGACGACGAGCATTGTTAATCCTTCGCGGGCAAGTCCGTCGATGACGTCGAGGACTTCGGCGGTCATGCGCGGGTCGAGGGCGCTGGTCGGCTCGTCGAAGAGCATGGCGCGGGGCCGCATTGCGAGCGCCCGCGCGATTGCGACGCGTTGCTGTTCGCCGCCGGAGAGAGTCCGGGGCTCGGCGTTGATTTTAGAGAGCATCCCGACGCGCTCGAGCAAACCGCGCGCACGCTCGACGGCTTCGTCGCGATCGATGCCGAGTACATGGATCGGCGCTTCGATCACGTTCTCGAGCACGCTCCGGTGCGGAAACAGGTTGAACGATTGAAAGACCATGCCCGCGCGAATCCGGATCAGTCGATACGCGGCGGTCCGCGCACGCGCGGAGTCTTTGGAATCGACGTGGACGCCGTCGACCGACAGCGACCCGCCGTCGATCTCGTCGAGCCCGTTGAGGCAGCGCAGAAAGGTGCTCTTGCCCCCGCCGGACGCCCCGATGATCGCCGCGACCTCGCCCGCCTCGACGCGGAGCGTCACGCCGCGCAGCACCGGCAGATCGCCGCGATGCTTCACTAAATCCGTCGCCGCAATGATGCTCATGTCGGCACACCTCTCATTCCGGTCGCGACGCCGAGCCGTCGTTCGGACCGGCGCGAGAACCATGCGAGCGGGAGGCTCATCGCGAGATAGAGCGCAGCGGTCGCAATTGCCGCCTCGACCAAGCCGCCGGTGTTGTTCGCCAAAAAGGAATATTGTTTCGTGAGTTCCACGATT
>JAJYDB010000087.1 GCA_021777845.1 Planctomycetota bacterium | reverse complement strand
TCCGCCGCGACCGCGGGCGTCTCGCCGTCGGCGCGGATCTCGGGGAAATCTCGGTGATGGACGCAGGCGGTGCTCGAGGTCTCGCCCCGCGTCACGATCACGCGCGTCAGATCGGTGACTGTCATGGTCGCCTCGTCAAAAGGTGTCCGGCTCGGAGTCCGGCCGCGGCCGACTCGTCGCCCTCAATCTCCGCTCGCCGTCTTGCCGAATACGCCGCCGCGGGCCGGCCGCGCATCCGTCGACCGCTCCCGACGTCTAAAACTTAAAACTGCGACAGAAAACGGGTGTCGTTCTGATACAAAAGACGGATATCGTCGATCGCATGCCGCCGCATGCACAGCCGCTCGATCCCCAGGCCGAACGCGAAGCCGGTCACTTCCTCGGGGTCGTAGCCCACGGCGCGCAGGACGTTCGGGTCGACCATCCCCGCGCCCCCCATTTCAACCCATCGCTCGCCTCCGTGCCAGAGCATGTCGACCTCGACGCTCGGCTCGGTGAACGGAAAGAACGACGGCCGGAACCGAATCTTCACGTCCGTGCCCAGGTAACTCTCGGCGAAAAGTCGCAAAACCGTCTTCAAATCCGCCATCGTCACGCCGACGTCCACCATCAGCCCTTCAATCTGATGGAACATGAACGAGTGCGTCGCGTCCACCGTGTCGGGCCGATAAACCCGACCGATCGCGATCACCCGGACCGGCGGACGACGCGCCTCCATCACCCGAATCTGAATCGGACTCGTCTGACTGCGCAACATCAGCGCGTCCGAGAGATAGAAATTCTCGAGCGTGTCGCGCGCCGGGTGCGAAGGCGGAATGTTCAGCGCCTCGAAGTTGTGGAAGACGTCCTCAACCTCAGGCCCGCGCGCCGCCTCGAACCCGAACCGACCGAACAGGTCGATCAGCTCGTCGGCGGTCTGCGTGAGCGGGTGCCGATGCCCGAGCCTGGTCTTGCGCCCGGGCAACGTGACGTCGAGCGCGTCCGCCGCCGCGCCGGCCGCCGCCGGACGCTCCGCGCGCGCCTTCGCCTCGGTCCAGGCCGCCTCGAGCGCCCCCTTCGTCGCGTTGAAACGCTGTCCGTAAACGCGCTTCCCCGCGGGGTCGAGCGCCTTCAGACGCTCCTGCGCCGCCTTCAGGCGACCTTGCTTTTGACCAAGATACTCAATCCGCGCGGCCTCGACCGACTCCGCGTCGCGACTGTCGCGCAACGCCGCAAGTCCATCCCGCTCCAGCGCTTCGAGATCCCCGAGTGCCGACGCCAGCAGGTCTGTTGCCGTCATGTGAACGTCCCCGCGCCAAAAAGGGGACGTCGTTTAGGCTGTCCGCGCGACCTGCCGCGCGGCGAGATCCGCGTCGGCCTTCGCCAAATGTTCGGACACGATCGCGATAATCTTGTCGAACGTCGCCGCGTCGTGAATCGCGATCTCGGAAAGACTCTTGCGGTCCAGGCCGATCTCCGCGAGCCGCAGCCCGTAAATCAAACGGCTGTAACGCAGGCCGCGCATCTCGGCCGCGGCGCTCAGACGCGTGATGAACAAACGACGGAAGTCGCGCTTCTTCGCGCGACGATCGCGGAACGCGAATTTACCGGCGCGGAGCAACGTCTCCTTCGCCGACTTCAAGAGCCGGCGACGACCGCCGACAAATCCCTCAACCTTATGGAAAAGCCGATTCTTGGCTTTCCGCCGCGCCGATCCTTTTCTCGCTCGCATGTTCC
The DNA here is from genome assembly GCA_021777845.1 of Planctomycetota bacterium. Lineage (GTDB taxonomy): Bacteria > Planctomycetota > Planctomycetia > Isosphaerales > Isosphaeraceae > JAJYDB01. Next base: position 16,501 of record JAJYDB010000087.1, on the reverse strand, counting down.
GCTCTCAAATTGCTCGATTGTGTCGCGACATTGGTTCGTCGACCGCAAGCGATCGACGCCTCCGCGACGACCCTCCGGCGCTGTTTGCTCTGGATCGCCCGCGGCGATCACTCGGCGGGCGGCTCCAAAATGATCGCCTCGCCCACCTCGTAAATCATCGCGGCGGCGATCTTCCCGGCCTCCACCTTGATCGGATTCACGCTCTCGCGCTTCCGGAGCGCCTGCCGCAGACGCTTCGCCTCGGCCAGCACCCGCAGCGACTTCTTCTTCCGCAAGCGTCGAATCTGCTTGCCGCTCTTGTGGCTGTTCAAGTGCGAAGAGCCGCAAGGCTTGTGCATCACCTTGCCGTTGGCCGTGACCTTGAACCGCTTTTTAATGCCCTTGTGGGTCTTCATCTTCGGCATGGGAGTCGATTTCCGGTCCAAGTTTCCGCGGGTGGTCGGAGGCGCGACGTCGGTCGAGGCTGCTGATCGCGCGGCGACCGTTCAAGGTCCGTCGCAGCCGAGTCGAAGAGAGTAACACAACGCCGGCCGGCGTTCCAAGGGCAATCGCGCGAAAATTACGAATCCCCGAGCGCCGCCGTCCGCGACGACGACGCCCGCGATCCCCGTCGCGCCCCGCGCGACGAACCCGTCTCAATCTAAGTGCCCAACGACCTCAAGGTAAACGCGGCGCCACCAGCGCGGTCATCTTTTTACCCTCCATCGAGGGCGACTTTTCCACCTTCGCGACGTCGTCGAGGGCTTGCAGCACCTCGTTCATCACGCGGCGGCCTTCGTCAATGTGCGCCAGCTCGCGACCGCGGAAGAGCACGTTGATCAACACCTTGTCCTTGTGCTCGAGGAAGTCGCGCGCATGCCGAACCTTGACGTCGATGTCGTGATCGCCGGTCTTCGGTCGGACGCGAATCTCCTTGATGTGGACCTGATGCTGCTTTTGTTTCGTGACCTTCTTCTTTTGGTCGTACTTAAACTTGCCGAAGTCCATGATTTTGCACACCGGCGGTCGGTCGTTCGGGGCGACTTCGACCAAGTCGAGCCCGTTCTCGCGGGCGATTTCCATCGCCTTCCCCGTCGGCATCACTCCCAGCACGACACCCTCGGCATTAATGACCCGCACCGGTGAAATGCGAATCTGCTCGTTCACGCGATGATTCTTGTCGATGGCGTCCTCCCGCGGACGATCAGGCCTCTCGCAACCGCGCCGCGACGCGCCGCTTTCCTCGGCGACGCTCCGCTCTTTATCCCAGATCGCACTGCTTCGCCGACCCAAGCGCCGGCTCGTGCGTCTCGCGCGAGTCACTACATAGAATTAATAGTCGCGCCGTGCGCTGTCAAGCTCGCGGCCGCTCGATTTTATCAAGCGACGCCCCCGATCAACACCGCCTCGACCCCGCGCGACCACGACCCGGCGACCCCCGCGCGGCACGCCTAAGATTTCGTGACCCGCGGCCGCGCTCGCGCCCCCTCGGCGCGCCGACGCGGCTGCTTGAGAAAAAATGACGACGAGCTGTCGCGTCGACGTCGCTGATTTCGTATGACAAGGAGGGACGGAAATCCAGGCACGACGGCTGATCGTGCGCGAACGGCGGGAGCCGCGGGTGTCCGTCCGTGACGATTTGTCACTCGACAACGGCGGATAGGTGCATCGTTGCCTACAAGGAAACGCCGGCACGATTGTAGAACGTCGCGACCCTCGGGAGGGTCCGGGAGGCGTGCGCGCCGCCCGCTCGGGTGCGAGTCGCTCGAGCCCCGCCTGCTGCTCGACGGCAAACCCGGCGACCTCAACTTCCTGCTCGACATGAGCCGCCTCGGCGCTTTTCCAACGCCGCCGCCGGCGGTCATCCTCCAAGCTCTCGCCCGCTTAAATAATGCGGCGGACGCGAGCACGACCGTCGTCGACCCGACCCTCCCAGGGAACTCCGCGACCGACGCGAACGCGAACGCGAATGACGTCGCGAACTCCGTCGCGGACTCCTCGGCGAATCGTACGACGGCGCGCGCGGGCGACGGCTTGATCTCGGCCGAGGCGACACCGGGGCTGCTCATTGCCGCGGGCGGGGCGCCGTCGTATCCGGGCACTTCGCCTAATATGACCGCGCCGGCGATCTCGAACGTGGTCTACGGGCCGGTCGCGCCGCCGCAGGTGGTCGAGCCGATGCCCGCGGAGGTGCCGCCGAACGCCGCGCCGCCGAGCGGGATGGGGCCGTCGCCGGCGGGTGAGGCGCCGCGCGAGTTGCAGCAGCTTCAATACGTCGCGCCGGTGCAGGTCGGCGACCCCGCCGTGTTTGACGTGCCGTTCGACGGCGGCACGTCGATGATCACGCTGGGCGTGAGCTTGCAGTCGCCCGCCGGGGTGCCGTCGCCGGAGGGATTCAAGGTCAACCTAGTCGGCAACGGCGGGCAGACGCTCTGGAGCGGCTACGTCAAAGGGACGAGATTCAACGCCAACCTGCACTTCCAGGGGACGATGAGGCCGGCTGCGTCGACGATGTATCTCGATATCCAGACACTGCTTGCGACGTCGGCCGCGACCTCGGCGGCGACGACGGCGGCGGCGGGGTCCGGGGCGTCGACATTGACGATTCTCGGCGGCGAGTGGGGGTTCGTGCCGGCGGATTCGGCGGCGGGCCAGGGGTCGTCGACGTCGTCGGACTCGGTGACGTCGTTGGATGTCGCGGCGGGGTCGAGCGGGTCGGCGGGGGCGTCGACGTCGACTTCGGAGCTGTCGATCGCGATTGGCGTCGAGACGACGGCGGACGAGGCGGGGGCGGCTCAAAGCACGCTGGTGATCACGATCGGCGGCGGCAACGTGATCCAGTCGGTGGCGGTGGGACCGCTGCCGATGCGTTCGGCCGCGCCTTTGGGCGGATTTTTGGCGAGCGAAAACCCGACGCCGCTCGTGGATGGACGCGTGGACGTCGCGGGCAACCTCGACCGCGTGTCGGCCGACGCGCTCGCGATCGACATTCAACTGGCGGCCGGGGATCTCGACCAAGTCGAGCGTTATTTGGCCGACGGCGAGAATGTGTTGAACGACCCGCGCGGGCTCGGCGGCGCGCCGCTCGCGGGGGCGCGGCTGGTCGGATTCGAGCGTGACGCCGCGGCGGTCGCGGACGCCTCGGAGGTTCCGGCGACGTTCGCGCCGATCGCGAACGACGCGAGCGAGGACGCGGGTGTCGCGGCGGGCGCGGTCACTGTGGACGCGGCGATCGGGCTGGGGGTCGCGGTCGACCGCGACGGCGCGGCGATCCAGAGTCGTCGGCGTGCGCCGCTGACCGCCGGGTTCGCGCTGGCGTTTGCGTTTAGTCTCGGGCTGGTGCTGCCCGACGTCGCGAACGCGTTTCGATCCGTGCCGCGGCCGCGCGGCCGGCGTCGCAGACAGGGCCGCAACAGCGATCTCGCGGTCTAATCGCGCTGCGTCGTGCCTGATTTGGGCGGCGACGAGCTTTGTTGGTCGCGGCGAGCGGCGATCCGACGCGCCTTGAGCGCGGCGGGGGTCGAGGCGGCGCGGAGCGCGAGGTCGGCGGCGACTTGGTTCGCGAGCGTGGGGAGACGTCCCAGGCAGCGGCGGGGCCGGCTCGAAAAACAAAGGGCGTAGGTCGCGAGCAGTCGCGTGGGCAGACCGCTGCCGGGCGTGGCCCAGGCCGACGCCTGGTCGAGGTCGCCGAGCGCGGCGTCGATCTGACCGCGCGCGATGCGCGCCCGCGCGCGATTGTGGAGCGCCTCGGCGTTGACGGGGTCGCGGAGCAGGATGCGGGTCCATTCGAGGACGGCTTCGGAGTCGCGGCCGAGGGTCATGAGGGTCTCGGCGCGGGCGGCGCGGGCGGAGGCGGAGGCGTTGCCGTCGCGGACGGCGCGGTCGAGGTCGGCGATGGCCTCGGAGGCGTTTCCGGCGGCGAGCCGGAGTCGTCCGCGGAGTTCGAGCAGCTCGACGTCCTCGGGGGCGAGCGGGAGCGCGTCGTTGACGGCGCGCGCGGCGTCGTCGAGCGCGCCCGCCCAGAACAGCGCCCAGGCGTGGACGAGTCGCGCCCGCACTGAGAACGGCGCGATCACGAGGGCTCGACGCGCTTCGGCCGGGGCGTTCGAGCGTCCCAGCGCCGTGAGCAAGACGGCGCGATTCAGGAGCGCCCGAAAGCCCTCGGGGCCGTTCGCTCGCGACAGTTCATCGAGCCGCGCGACCCCTTTTTCGAGGTCGTCGGCGAGCGTCGGGCCGGCGATCGGGAGGTCGCGGACAGCGTCGGGCCGCGTCAGGTCGAGCGTCTCGTAACGCCCCGCCGCGAGCTCGGCGCGGAGGCGGAGCCGGCCGCGTTCGGGCGTGAATTGCAGACGCGCCGCGGCGTCGATGTCGTCCCAGCCGGCTTGCGCGCGGCCGAGCGTCAGCAGAGCTTGCGCGCGATACGTCAGGACCTCGGCGAGCGCCTCGCGCGCGCCGCGTTCGTTGCGGACCGCGGACGCGCGGCGGTCGCGCACGAGCGTGTCGAGATCGACGAGCGCGTCGCCGGTCCGACCCGTGCTCATCAGCAGCATCGCGCGGCCAAGACGCGCCAAGCGATCGCCGGGCCGCTCCGCGAGCAGGGCGCCGTAATGCGTCAGAGCCTCGGCATGCGCGCCGGTGGCGACGTCGATTTGAGCCTCGTTCAGCCGCGCGGCCCGAGCCTGGGGCGAGTTGGGCGCGAGCGCGACCCGCGCGTAGGCGTCGCGCGCCGCGGCCCAGCGTCCGCGTTTTTGCCGGACGAGGCCCAGTTCGAGCCACGATTGCAGCTCGGATTCGCGGTCGCGCGCCCCTTCGTCGAGGTGCGTGAAGTCGTCGATCGCGCTGGTGAAGTCGGCCTCGGCCTCGGCGAGATCGCCGCGCGCGCGTTCGATCCGCGCCCGGCAAAACCGCACCCAGGGAGAGTTGGGACGAAGCACGAAGGCCTCGCTGTAGTGCTCCCAGGCGGAGTTCAGTCGGCCTTCGAGCTCGTGCTGATAGGCGAGGTAAAAGTGATACCAATAGCGGCCGGGTTCGCGGCGCGCGGCGGCTTCGAAGGCGTCGATCGCGCGCGGTCGATCCTTCTCGAGCGCCGAGAGCAGCCCTTCTTCGAAGCTCGCGAGCGCGAGGTCGGCGGTCGAGGGGGCGACGGGCTTCGAGTGTTCGGGGAGCGCGGTCGCGAACCGCTCGCGACGGGCGCGTTCGGCGAGGATTTCGTCGACGCGCGGGACCCGCAGCCGCCGCGCGAGCCGCGCCCAGGGCTCGACCGGCGTCGCGAACCAGAGCGCCCGCCGACTGAGCTCGCCCGCGCGACGCAGGTCGTCCTCGCGACGCAACAACGCATCGTCGAGCTTCGCGCTCGGCGCCGCGCCGCCGCCGTTCGCGCCGACCGCCGCGAAGTCCGCGTCGCCCAGACCGCGGGTCGCGAGCGCGAACGCATTCAGATAGAGCAGCTCGTTGACCTCGCGGACGAGCCGATCGCGGACCGACGGGTCGAGCAGCGCCATGTCGGGGAGCGTCGTCCAATCGTCGCGCGTCAGGACGTGGAACGGCGCGAGCACGCGCGCCAGCGTGCGCTCGGCGGTCGCGAGGTCGCCGCCAAAGCCCGCGAGCCGAAACCGCAGCGGCTCGGCGGTCGCGAACAACGCGTTCGCGTCGTCGCGCGCCTGCTTCATCGCCTTGGTCGAGTGGTACAAACCGCGCGCGGCGACGCTCAGGTCGCTCATCCGACGTCGGTGCGCCGCGAGTCGCGACGCCGAGTCGAACTGCGCCAGCGCCGTCACGTAGTCGCCGTGCTCGATCGACGCCCCCCCCTCCTCGATCAGCTTCGACGCCTCGCCGCGACGCTGGTCCAGCTCGAGCCGGTCGCGGACCCCCGCCGTGATCAACCCCGCCCCGGCCAGCGCCGCCAGGATCGTCATCGCGAGCGGACGCCGGTTCCGCCGCAACCGACGTCCCGCGCGGCTTAAAATAGGCTCGTTCGCGAATTTAAGCGGCTGGTCGTCGGCGACGGCGTCGAGGTCGTGGGCGAGGTCGCCGGCGGAGTTGTAACGGCGCGCGGGGTCGGGTTCGAGGCAGCGCCGAATCACCGCTTCGAGCGCCGCGGGGATCTCGGGATGGGTGGCGCGCAGGCACGGGGGGCCGTGGCGGCGCTCGCCGGCGGCGCGGCTGAGGACCTCGGCGATCGAGAGCCCTTGCCGCGGGGTCTCGAACGGCCGCGCGTTCGTGAGCGCCTCGTACAGCAGGACGCCGAGGCCGTAAATATCGGCCCGCGCGTCGACGTCGTCGCCGACGCCGCGCGCCAGCGCGTCGATGTGCTCGGGGGCCATGTAGTCGAGCGTCCCGCCGAGCACCGCGTCGTCGCCGGGGTCGAGAACTCGCTCGCGCGCGAGGTTGAAGTCGAGGAGCATCGGCATGCCGTCGGGCGTCACCAGCACGTTCGAAGGCTTCACGTCGCGGTGCAGGACGCCGCGCTGGTGCGCGTGCGCGAGCGCCTCCGCCATCCGCGCCCCCCACCACGCCAACGCCCGCGCGAAGTCGCGCCGCGCCAGTTCGCGACGACCCTCCGCCGCCTCCAACCCCGGCTCGACCCCGGTGTCCGCGCCGCACATCGCGTCGAGCGTCGCCAACACCTCGTGACCCGCCCGCGCCGTCTTCACCCGCGGCTCCGCGAGCAGCCTCGCCAGCGTCACCCGTCCAAAAAACGGCATGCAGAGCAGGTGCAGGCCGGTCGTCGGATCGGTCCGATACGAATAAACAGGCACGATGTGCGTGTGTTGCAGCCGCGCCAACGTACGCGGCTCGCGCGAGCCCGCGCGCGTCACCTTGAGCGCGACCAAACGGTCCGCAAGCTCGCGCTCCCGCGCCAAAAACACCCGTCCAAACGCACCTCGCCCCAACTCCTCAACCAGCCCAAACCCCGCGATCGTTTGGCCGACCGCCGGGAACGGCGTCGTGGACGCCGCCCGCGGCCCGAACGACACCGTGGTCTCGTCGCGACCCATCAGCCGGTGGATATCAAACACCCGCCGCAGACGCGACGACACCGCGCCGAAGCGCGCCAGATATTCCTCGGCGTCGGGCGCTTCGCCCGCCTCCTCGCGCAGGCAGAACTCCTCGTAAATCAAGGCTGTGTAAGCCTCTTCGCTCAGATTGGGGTAGCGAGCAAGATAGCTTTCGAGCACGGGCCGCTCGCCCGCTTCGCGACGCAGGCCGAGCTCGCTGCGCAGCAGCGCCAGCAGCGTCCCCGCGCCCGAACCGGCGGCGGCGCCGGCGTGGAGGAAATTCTCGGGGAGGGGCAGACGTGCCGACCGCGCGCACGCGTCGCGCCACGCGGCCTCGAAACGTCGCGAAAGCTGCAACGCCGCGGGCGACGACGCGTCCTCCCAGGTCTGACCCGCGACCGTCAGGCTCATCCTCGATCACCCCTCAAAGGTCAAACGGCGCACGCCGACGCAGATCCTCCAGCACCCGCTGCACCGTCCGCTCGCTGATCCCCAACCGCTCGCCGATATCGCGGCTCGAGAGCCCCTCCGCCTTCAGCACCAGGATCTCGCGACGCTCCTCGGGCAGCAAATCCGCCAACTGACCGAAGGCCTCGCGCGCCTGCGCCACCTCGCTCGGCGAGTCGATCGTATCGGGCAAGTCGCGCGCGCGTCCTTCCTCCGACCACAAGCCTTCCTCGCGATGCATGTCCTGTTTCTGACTGGCCGCGCGTCGATACTCGTCGATTACCTTATTTTTCGCGGCGCGGGCCAGAAAGGCGACAAGATGCCGCGAATCCTCGAATTCCGAGGGTCCCGTCCGCACCCGTCGAAAAAAACTGCCCCAGACGCTCTGCAAAAAGTCGACCGAGTCGAACCGCGAACGCAGCAGTCTGGGCAGTTGGCGACGCACCACCAGCCGGACCTCGGCCTCGTATCGACGCAGCAGCTCGACCGCCGCCGACTCGTCCCCCGCCTGGATTCTCGCCAAAAAACGCGGCAGGTCGCTTCCCGGACCATCCGCGGAGGCTCGTTCGGTTTCGGATTCGGACATCGCGACCATTCCTCCGCAGACCCGCGTCCGACGACCGGCAAATCCCGCGTCCGCCTCGACTCAACTCCTTTATAACAACGCCCCCCGCGGCCCGCGAGTCCCGCCGCGACGTCCGCCGCCGACCAACCCCGCCGCTGCGACGACCCCTCCACTCTGGCGGAACCGCTCCCGCCCGGTTATCGTTGCAGCAGTCGGCCTCCCCGACGTTCCACCCTCCCGCCCCTGACCCCAGAGCGTGCCGATGCTCAAGCTCGGTCAAACGTTGCGCTGGATCGGCCTCGGCGTCGAACTTGTCGGCGCGCTGCTCTTTGTGCGCACGCCGCCGACCGCTCTCTGCGCCGGCGTGAAGGTGCAGACGATCTGCCTCGCGGGGGTCGGCGTCGGCGTCCTGTTCCTATTGGCGGGGCACGTCCTGATGTTCGTCGCGCGCGACCGCCTGCGCCGCGCCCAGAACGCCGCGCGGTTCGATCGTTCCGCCGAAAACTCTTTCACCCGTTCGACTTAAGAGGAGCGAAGCATGTCGTCACGTCGAGATTCGGGAGTCAATCGCCGGACCTTTATGGCGAGCGCCGGGGCCGGCGCGGCCGCGCTCGCGGTGCACGGTCGATCGTCGCGCGCCGCCGGTCCGAACGACCGCATTCGCCTCGCGGTGATCGGCATCAACGGCCGCGGCGTCGCGCACATCGACGCGTTCGCGCAGCGCAAGGACGTTGACCTGGCGACCTTGTGCGATATCGACACGCGGCTGTTCGACCTCCGCGTCAAGCACGCGCTGTTGCGCTCGGGCCGCACCCCGGCGACCGTGCAAGACCTCCGCCGCGTCTTCGACGACAAGAATATCGACGCCGTTTCGATCGCGACGCCGAACCATTGGCACGCGCTCGCGGCGGTTTGGGCCTGCCAGGCGGGGAAGGACGTTTACGTCGAGAAGCCCGTCAGCCACACGTTTATCGAGGGTCGCAAGATCGTCGAGGCGGCGCGCAAATACGGTCGGATCGTGCAGGCGGGCACGCAAAACCGCAGCATCAGCGGCGTGATCGAGGCCGTCGCGCAGCTCCGCGCGGGGGTGATCGGCGAGATCTACATGGCGAAGGGGCTGTGCTACAAGCCGCGCGGCTCGATCGGCCACAAGCCCGACGGCAAAGCGCCCGCGGGCGTCGACTACAACATCTGGCTCGGGCCCGCCGCCGAACGCCCCTTCAACCCGAACCGTTTCCACTACGAGTGGCACTGGAACTGGGATTACGGCAACGGCGACCTCGGCAACCAGGGCATCCACCAAATGGACGTCGCGCGCTGGGGCCTCGGCAAAGACGAGTGGCCGACCAAAATCGAGTCGAGCGGCGGCCGCTACGGCTACTCCGACGACGGCCAGACCCCGAACACGCAGATGTGCACGTTCAAATACGACAACTGCCTGCTCCAGTTCGAGGTCCGCGGCCTGCCCACCAACGCCGACGCCGGCATCAAGATCGGCAACATTTTTTACGGCTCGAAGGGGTATATGACGGTCAACGGCTCGAGCTGGGCGACCTTCCTCGGCCACAAGAGCGAGCCCGGCCCGAGCGGTCGCGAAAACTCCGGCGACCACTTCGGCAACTTCATCGCGGCGGTGAAGTCGCGCAAGCAGGAAGATCTGCACGCCGACATTTTGGAGTGCCACCGATCGAGCGCGCTCTGCCACCTCGGCAACATCGCGTATCAAACCGGCCGCGCGCTCGAGTTCGACCCGAAGGCCGAAACCTTCGGCAACGACCAGGCCGCCAACGCCCTCCTGAGCCGCGACTACCGCGCGCCGTTCACGATGCCCGAGTCGGTCTGAGGCCGACCGCGCGTCGATCGCGACCAGCGCCGCGGGCCGTCCCGCGGCGCTGTCTCTTTTTTTTTTGAAGACGCTCGGTCGATCAGAGCAGCTCGTCGGCGGTGCGGAGTTCGGCGCTCGTCTCGATCCGCTGAAACGCCTCGACGGCGCGGGCGAGGAAGTCGTCGAACGCCTTCGTTTTCAGCTCGTCGAGCCCGTAACACGCGATCACAACCTCGTCGGCGTGCCGTTTGCGGTCGTGGTTGATCGCGACCCGCGGCGCGTCGGAAAAGATCGGCGTCTCGAACTCCTCGAACGGCTTTAATTTGAGCTTCGCCGCCAGTTTATCGGCCTGAAACGTGCGTCGCGCGACCAAAAAGCGGAGCGTGAGGGTCCACTCGCCGCCGGTGTCGGCGCGGAGGAACGCGCGTTCGCCGCTTGCGGTCGCGACCGTCACGACGGCGCGCTTCGACCAGTCGGCGGGCGCGAATTCGCCCAGTTTGGCGACGCGATCGACCACGAGGTCGAGGATCGCGCCGTCCCAGCGCACCGGGCGGCCGTTCCGCGCCGACCGGTCCCGCGTGTGCCATCGACGTCCGTCGAGCTCCCAGGGCGCGAGCGCCTCGGTCTTGATCTCGCCGCGCGCCGCGGCGCGCGCCTCCTCGATGAGCGCCTTCGCCGCGGCCTTCGGGTCGAAGCGGACCCGCTCGACGTACGGACCCGCCGCGAGCACGCCGCGCAAGATCGCTCCGGTCAGGCTCCGAGGCTCGGCGGCGACCGTTTCGGGCGTCCCCGCGACGACCACCTCGCCCCCCGCCGCGCCCGCCTCGGGACCGAGGTCCAGCACCCAATCCGCCGACTTGATCACGTCGAGGTTGTGCTCGATCACGATCACGGTGTTTCCCAAATCGACCAGCCGATGCAGGACTTCGAGCAGCTTGCGGACGTCGTCGACGTGCAGCCCGGTCGTCGGCTCGTCGAGCAGATAAAGCGTACGGCCGGTGTCGGGCCGCGCCAGCTCGGCGGAGAGTTTGACGCGCTGCGCCTCGCCGCCCGAGAGCGTCGCCGCCGACTGTCCGAGCGCGACGTAGCCCAGACCGACGTCCGACAGCGTCCGCAGGATCTTCTTGATCTTCGGCACGCTCGCGAACAACTCGAGCGCCGCGTCGACCGACATTGCGAGCACCTCGGCGATCGACTTCGCTCGATATTTCGGCACGAGCGTCTCGGACTCGTAGCGCGACCCGCCGCAGGCGTCGCACGTCACCCAGACGTCGGGCAGAAAGTGCATCTCGATTTTCTTCTGCCCGGCTCCCTCGCAGACCTCGCAGCGGCCCCCCGCCTGGTTGAAGCTGAAGCGTCGCGCGCCGAAGCCGCGGACCTTCGACTCGGGCAGCTTCGCGAACAGTTCGCGGATCGCGTCGAACGCCCCCGAGTACGTCACCGGCGTCGAGTTCGGCGACGCCCCGATCGGCGACTGATCGACGCGGATCACCTTGTCGAGCCGCTCCAAACCCTCGATCGACTGGTGCGCCCCGGGGTTCTCCTGCGACCTGTGCAGCCGCTTCGACGCCGCCTTCCACACAATGTCGTCGACGAGCGAGCTCTTGCCCGACCCCGACACCCCCGTCACCACCGTCAACGCACCGAGCGGGAACCGCGCGTCGATCCCCTTCAGGTTGTGCTGCTTCGCGACGCGGACGACCAGCGACTCCGCCGCCGTCGCCGTCGCACGCCGGTTCGAGGGGATCGCGATCGACAGCGACCCCTCCAAATAGCGGCCCGTCAGCGACTCCTTCGACTTCCGCACCTTCGCGGGCGCGCCCGCCGCGGTCACCCGCCCGCCGCCGTCGCCCGAGCCCGGCCCGAAGTCCACCAAATAATCCGCCGACTCGATCACCTCGCGGTCGTGCTCGACCACCACCAGCGTATTCCCGAGGTCGCGCAAATGCCGAAGCGCCCCCAGCAGACGCGCGTTGTCGCGCGGGTGCAGCCCGATCGTCGGCTCGTCGAGCACATACAAAACGCCGGTCAAGCCGCTGCCGATCTGGCTCGCGAGCCGAATCCGCTGGCTCTCGCCCCCCGAGAGCGTCGGCGTGCCGCGCGCCAGAGTTAAATAGTCGAGCCCGACGTCGACCAAAAACCGCAGGCGGTCGCGGATCTCGCGCACCAGGTCCCCCGCGATGTGCTTCTCGTCCCCCGCGAGCTTCAGCTTCGCGAAGAACTCGTGCGCGCGACCGAGCGGCCAGTTGCAAATCTGCTCGATCGTGAAGCCGTGGAACCGCACCGCCGCCGCGTCGTCGCGCAGACGACCCCCCATGCACGCCGAGCACGCCACGTCGTCGACCATCCCCCGCAGCTTGAACCGATACACGAACGACACCCGCGACGCCTCCTCGATCGCCGGGAACAGCCCCTTGTATTGAAACGAGAACCCCGCCGCGTCGCGCGTCGGCGGCGCCTCGACCCAGAGCGGGCCGGTCCCGTGCAAAATCAAGCGGCGCTGCCGCGACTCGAGCTGCTCGAAGGGAAGGTCAAGGTCGATCCCGAGCCGCGCCGCCAACGCCTCGATCATCCGCGCGAACATCGGATTGCTCGCGAACCGCGGCCACGCCGCGACCGCGCCGCCGCGCAGACTCAAACCGCCGTCGGGCACCAGCTCGGCGGGATCAGCCCCGTGCTGCACCCCCAAACCCTGGCACATCGGGCACCAGCCGAGCGGGCTGTTGAACGAAAAATGGTGCGGCGACAACTCCTCGAACGCCCGCAGGCACGTCTCGCACGACCGATGCCGGCTGTAACGATCGACATGCCCGACCGCGTCTTCGCCCCCCCCCTCGCCCACCCGTCCCGTCAACACCACCCCTTTGCCCAAATCAAGCGCCGCCTCGACCGAATCCGCCAGCCGCGACCGCGTCGCGCGCCGCACCACGGTCCGGTCGATCACCACCTCGACCGCGTGCTTCCGCCGCACGCTCAAGACCGGCGGCGCGTCCAAATTGTACGACTTCCCGTCGACCCGCACCCGCGCGAATCCCGAGCCGCGCAGCGTGTCCCACAACACGTCGTACGACTCGCCTTCCTGCCGATCGACCGGCGCCATCACATAAATCTTCGTCCCCTCGGGCAGATGCAAGATCTTCTCGACGATCTCGTCGGCGGTCTGCGCCCCGATCGGCGTCCCGCACGTCGGACAGTACGGCCGGCCAAGCCTGGCCAGCAAAATCCGCAGATAATCGTAAATCTCGGTCACCGTCCCGACCGTCGAGCGCGGGCTCTTCGACGTCGTCTTCTGCTCGATGCAAATCGCCGGCGAGAGCCCGCTGATCCGCTCCGCCTTCGGCTTTTGCAGCGGCGCCAGGAACTGCCGCGCATAGCTCGACAGACTCTCGACGTACCGCCGCTGACCCTCGGCATAAAGCGTGTCGATCGCCAGCGACGTCTTCCCCGACCCCGACGGTCCGCTGCACACCGTCATCTTTTCGCGCGGCAGGTCGAGGTCGACCCCCTTCAAATTGTGCTGCCGCGCCCCGCGAATCGAGATCGTCGTCAAGCCCTGCTCCGACGACCTCGTCTTCGCCCTCCGACCCCCCTTTTTCGCCGTCCCCGCCGGCTCCGCGAACCCCTGCAACACCTTCCGCAACGCCCGACCCGTGTGGCTCGCCGCCACCCGCGCCACCTGCTCGGGAGTCCCGACCGCCACCACGCGACCCCCCGCCTCGCCCCCCTCAGGACCCAAGTCGATGAGCCAATCCGCGGTCTTGATCACGTCGAGGTTGTGCTCGATCACCACCACCGTGTTGCCGCGCTCCGTGAACCCCCGCACCACGTCCAACAACTTCCGCACGTCGTCGAAGTGCAGCCCCGTCGTCGGCTCGTCGAGCAAATACAACGTCCTCCCCGTCCCGCGCTTCACCAACTCGCGCGCCAGCTTGATCCGCTGCGCCTCACCCCCCGAAAGCGTCGGCGACGGCTGCCCCAACTTCAAATAATCAAGACCCACGTCGTGCAGCGTCCGCAACATCCCCGCCGCCTTCGGCACGTTCGCGAAATGCTCGAGCGCCTCCTGCACGTCCATGTTCAGCACGTCGTTGATGCTCTTCCCCTTGAAACGCACGTGCAACGTCTCGCGGTTGAACCGGCGACCCTCGCACACCGGACACGTCACCCACACGTCCGCCAAAAAGTCCATCTCCAGCTTGTTCGAACCGTTCCCCTGGCACGCCTCGCAACGACCCCCCGCCACGTTGAAGCTGAACCGACCGTTCTTGTAGCCCCGCGCCTTCGCATCGGGTAATTTCGTGTACAAATCTCGAATCAAGTCGAACAACTTGATGTACGTCGCCGGATTCGACCGCGGCGTCCGGCCGATCGGCGACTGATCGATGTCGATGATCTTGTCGAGCTGGTCCACCCCCTCGATACGCTCGTGCGCGCCCGGCTCGGTGCTCGCTCCGTTCAGGTCGCGGGCCAAGACGTCGCGGAGAATATCGGCGATCAACGAGCTCTTGCCCGAGCCCGACACCCCCGTCACGCACACGAACAAACCGAGCGGGATCTCGACGTCGACGTCCTTCAAATTATGATGTCTCGCCCCGACGATCCGTAGGCGGCGCGCGCCGGCGGGTCGTCGCGCGGCGGGCACCGCGATCGACCCCCGGCCCGACAAATAAGCGCCCGTCAGGCTCCGCTCGGACGCGGAGACGACGTCGATCGTCCCCTCGGCGACCACCTCGCCCCCCTTCACCCCCGGCCCCGGACCGAAGTCGACGATGTGGTCCGCCGCGCGCATCGTCTCTTCGTCGTGCTCGACCACGACCACGGTGTTGCCCGCGTCGCGAAGCTTCTGCAACGTCGCGAGCAAACGCTCGTTGTCGCGCGGATGCAGACCGATCGACGGCTCGTCCAAAATGTAGAGCACGCCCACCAGCCCCGCACCCACCTGACCCGCCAGCCTGATCCGCTGCGCCTCACCCCCGGAAAGCGTCGGCGCCGCGCGGTCGAGCGACAAATAATCCAGGCCGACGTTCATCAAAAACCCCAGCCGGCCGCGAATCTCCTTCAACAACTCGTCCGCGATCATCCTCGACAGCGCGTCGAGCCCGACCGCCGTCGCCCCCGGCTCCCCCGCGAGCGCGTCGAAAAACCGCAGCGTCTCGCCGATCGGCCGCGACCCCAGCTCGACAAGCGTCTTGCCGCCGACCCGCACCGACCGCGCCCGCTCGTTGAGCCGCGTCCCACCGCACGCCGGACACGTCGTCGTCCGCAAATACTTCTCGATCCGCGACCGCGCAGGCCCGCTCGACGCCTTGTAACGCGTCAGCAAGTCCGTCGCCGCCCCCGACCACGTCTCGACGTGCGACCAACCCCCCCCGCGACTCTTCCATCGACACACGATCGGCCGCGCACCCGAACCATACAGCCAAATCTTCCGCCAACGCGGGTCGAGGTCGCGCCACGGACCCTTCAACATCGTCCCCTTCGCCGGACCGCCGGGCTCCGCCTCGAAACTCGACGCGACAGCCTCGAAAATATGTTTACGCCAGCGACCAATCCCGCTCACCGCCCCCAACGGCTCGATCGCCCCCTTCCACACCGACAACGACGCGTCCGGCACCACCAGGTCCGCGTCGACGTCGAGCCGCTCGCCCAAACCGTCACACTCCAAACACATCCCCTGCGGACTATTAAAGCTGAACAACTGCGGGCTCGGCGGGTCGAACGACACCCCGCACGCCGCGCACGCGTACCGCGACGACAACAACAGGTCCGGACGACCCTCCACCGCCGCGATCACCGTCCCGTCGCCCAGCTTCAACCCCGCCTCGACCGCCTCCGCCAACCGCGCGCGCATCGCCGGCCCGGCCTTCAAACGATCGACCACCACCTCGATATTGTGCTTGATCTGCCGGTCGAGCCGCAGGTCGTCGGTGAGCGCGACCACCTCGCCGTTCACCCGCGCCCGCACGTATCCCGCGCGACTCAGCTCGGCGAAAAGGTCCTTGTATTCCCCCTTCTGGCCACGCGCCACCGGCGCCAGCAACAAAAACGCAGTCCCCTCCTCCAACGCCGCCACCCGCGCCGTAATCTGCTCGCGCGTCTGCGCCGCAATCGGCCGGTCGCACCGCGGACAGTGCCCCGTCCCCACCCTCGCGAACAGAACGCGCAGATAGTCGTTGATCTCCGTGATCGTCCCGACCGTGCTCCGCGGGTTCCGACCGCCGGTCTTCTGCTGGATCGAAATCGATGGCGACAACCCGTCGATCCGCTCCACCTTCGGCTTCGGCAACTGACCCAAGAACTGCCGCGCATAGCTCGACAGACTCTCGACGTAACGCCTTTGACCTTCAGCATAAAGGGTGTCGAACGCGAGCGAGCTTTTGCCCGACCCCGAGACCCCCGTAAAACAAATCAAACGCCCGCGCGGCAGGCGGAGCGAGACGTCGCGCAAGTTGTGTTCGCACGCGCCTCGAATCACGATGTCGGTCGCGGCCATCCCTGGGGTGTCCCTCAACTCTGAGTGTGCGTCGAGTACCGTCGAACCGGCAGGCAACGGGGCGGATCCCATTCGAGCCCTCCAAGATTACCCGCCTAAGCGCACCTTTGTCCAGACCACCCCCCACGCCCGCCATAATCTTTGACGATTTGAGAAAGTTTGCCAAAGAAAGCGGCCGGGCGGCGGAACGTCAG
>JAJYDB010000086.1 GCA_021777845.1 Planctomycetota bacterium | reverse complement strand
CAGGCACTCTCGACGCACCAGGTGGCCGACCTCGCCGAGCTTCCCGAAAAAGCCGAGGTCATCCTCGGCGGTTTGATCTCGTCGGTCGTGGTTCGGAACGTGCAGAAGAGCCGTTCGGGGCTCACGCGCATGGCCAAATTCAGCTTTGAAGACCTCACCGGCACGATGCCCGCGATGCTCTGGCCGGAGGAATTCTCGAAGTATGAGGCGCTCGTCAAAAACGACCTCGTCGGCTTCGTGAAGGGCACCATCGACCGCCGCCGCGACCCCGCGGAGCTCGTCGTAAACAAGGTCATCCCCTTCGAGCGCGGTCTGGCCGAGCTCTCGCGCGGCGTTGTCGTCCGCATCCACAAAGCGCGGCACCGCGACGAGGATCTCGCGCGGCTCGAACGCGCCGTCCGCGTCCATCAAGGCGACCTCGACCTTTATCTCGAACTCGTCGGCATCCAGAACTTCAAACGCGTCGTGTATCGAGCGTCGCCGTCGCACCGCGTCCGACGCGACGAAGGACTGATCGCGGCGCTCGAGGAAGTCGTCGGCGAGGGGAACGTCCGCATGCTCGGACGCCGAGGCGCGACCGCCAGGCTCATCAACGACAACACCCCGGCCCCG
The DNA here is from genome assembly GCA_021777845.1 of Planctomycetota bacterium. Lineage (GTDB taxonomy): Bacteria > Planctomycetota > Planctomycetia > Isosphaerales > Isosphaeraceae > JAJYDB01. The sequence goes on along the minus strand of JAJYDB010000086.1, from coordinate 17,613 downwards.
CCCCGCACCCCACCCGCCGCCGGCTTCGACGTCCCACTCGAAGACGACTCCGCCAACGACGACTGACGTCGCTCCTCGAAACCGTCGCGACCCATCCAAACACAAGACACGAGAGGGCTCGCCCGTAAAGCGACGGTCGTCCGCAAATCGCACCGCGCGCCCTCGACACATCCCCAAACAGCTATGAAACGTATCTCTGCTTCGTAAAGCCGAGTTTACACCGGGCCTCGCGAGGTCGGTCGTCTGCGTTGGCCAAACTCTGGACGGAGAGGAGTGGTCGGCGAATTATTATGCCAGTGACCGTAAAATATGGCCTTGTATGGCGCTTATTGCACCTTGCTGTTTAAGATGGCGTTCTATTCTCTCAATCTTCCATACGTATTCATCGATTCTTCGCTTCCTGCGACGGCGTCACAGATAAGATTTTCTTTAGACTCTGGGCGAGTGAATACCCGCCCCGCGACGCGACGTCTTGTCGCGTGCGGTCGAGGGGTTGTTCCTGCGAGGCGATTGCCATGTTGAGAGCCGGTTGGTTTCCGAGACGGGTGTTATTCGCGCTCGTGTCCGTCGTCGGATGTGCCGATGCCGATGCGCCGCGGTCGTTGCGGACCTTCGATGTGAAGGGCAAGGTCGAGTTGGCCAACGGCAAGCCGCTTGTCGGGGGCAAGGTTCGTTTTATCTCGACGAAGCACATCGAAAACGTTGCGGTCGGGGTGATCCAATCCGACGGCAGCTTCGAGCTCGAAACGGCCGGTTCGGGAAAAGGAGCCCCCGCGGATGAATACCGCGTGTGCATCGACCCTCCCGCACTCACCGTCGAGGAAGCCAAAGCCAAAATGAGGACGAGGGGCGGTGCGAAGGGCAAGCCGCCGTTCCTCGACAAGTACACCGACGAAGATACGTCAGGGCTGACCGCGACGGTGAAACCCGAGGCGAATCAACTTGAACCGTTCCGTTTGAAGTGACTTGATGCGACTCGATCGGGCGCTCCTGTTTCGCGCGTGCGAAATTGTGGAGTTACACCCGATATCCCCCCCTCCGAGGTAAACTCTCCGTGACTGTTATGTGTGAACTTTCAGTTTCGCAACCTTGCAGCGGCGTCGCCTCGCGGCGTCGCAAGTCGGGCTTTACGCTGATCGAACTGCTGGTGGTGATCGCGATCATCGCCGTCTTGATCGCTCTTTTGCTGCCCGCCGTGCAGTCGGCTCGCGAGGCCGCGCGACGCGCCCAGTGCACCAACAACTTGAAGCAAATCGGGCTCGCTCTCTTCAATTACGAGAGTGGAGTCGGCATGTTTCCGCCGAGCGGCGAGTCGACGAATTTCAGTCAAATTCCCCCAAAGACACAGTTTGTGGACGGCGGCTACAGTGCGCTGGCGCGCGTCCTGAACTACATCGACGGCTCGAACGTGTTCAACGCGATGAACTTCGCGGTGGACTACAATGAAGCGTCCGGGATGAACCTGACCGCGGCCTCCGCCGTGATCAACGTTTACATCTGTCCCTCGGCCGTGCGATCGACGATGGGCGGGCGCGACGGCGTCGACCCGAACGATCCCAACACCTCGATCACCGGCGGATACGGCGTTAACGACTACGGAGCGACGGCCTACACCGACATCTCGCCCACCGGCGCGATGAACGGCTTGGGCTCGACACTCGCCACGCCTTATCGCGACAAATCCTCGCGCTCGAACGGGCTTCTGAAGCAAGGCGGCACGCGCATTGCCGAGGTGATCGACGGCACGAGCAACACGATCATGATCGGCGAGGACGCCGGTCGCGACGCGACCTTCCTCAGCCCCTACACCGAAGGTTACTACAATGGAGACGGCGTGACGCCGCGCTCGATTCTGGGTCAAGGCCCCGCGGGCGGACTGGCCCCCTACCGACGCTACTGGCGCTGGGCCGAGCCTGACGAAGCCTACGGCGTCTCGGGTCAACCCAACAATAAGTATCGTCCGATGAAAGAGCTGACGCCGTTCGCGAGCAACGGGATCACCGCGGGCAACAACGCCGGTGCGAACGACGAACTCTTCTCCTTCCACCCCGGCGGCGTCAACGTCCTCCTGGGCGACGGCTCGGTCAGGTTCTTGAAGGACAGCGTCAACGTCGTGACCTTGCGCGGCTTGGTCACTCCCGCGGGCGGCGAAGTCCTCTCCGCCGACTCGTACTAATTAATACGCGAGTGGAGTGAATTTCAACTCCACTTGCGCAACGATCCCCCCACAGGCAAGACCCCCCGCTTGCCTCGACTTCCCCCCCCGCCCCGAAGCCTTTGCCGGCCTCGGGGCTTTTTTTTTGGGGGCCGACATTTTGATCGTTAAGGCGACAGGGCATTGCCCAGGCTCCTCCGAGGCGCTACCCTCGAACGCAGGCGTCGCGATCCGCACTCGATCGTGTCCGCTTCGCTCTCCGCGAACACCAGGGAGACTCTCGCCATGCTTCGATTTCCTTCGGGACGAATTCTCAGCCGCGCGAGCCGGCTGTTTGCGATCGCGCTGATGACGCTCGGGGCGTTCTCGAGCGACATCGGCCGTGCCTCGGCCGCCGACGAGCCCGTTTATCCCACCTTCGGTTCGATCGAACGACTCGACCCCGACCTCGACCGCTTGATCCCGCCCAACGCCGTGTTGGAAAAGCTCGCCGAAGGCTACGACTGGTCCGAAGGACCCGCATGGGACAAGAAGAACGGCTATCTGCTGTTCTCCGACGTCCCGATGAACACCGTCTTTAAGTTCAAGCCCGGCAGCACGGTCAGCGTTTTTCTGAAGCCGAGCGGATACACCGGTACGACGCCTCGGAACGGCGAGCCGGGCTCGAACGGCCTCGTTTTCGACCCCCAAGGACGGCTCGTCTTGTGCCAACACGGCGATCGTCGCGTCGCGCGGCTCGAGGCCGACGGCACCTTTAGGACGCTCGCCGATCGCTTCGAGGGCAAGCGCTTCAACAGCCCGAACGACGCCGCCTACAAGTCCAACGGCGACCTCTACTTCACCGACCCTCCTTACGGACTGCTCGGCGACCAGCACGAAATCGGTAAAGAGCTCGATTTCAACGGCGTCTACCGGCTCTCGAAGGACGGCAAGCTCAGCCTCCTCACTAAGGAAATGACCTTTCCGAACGGCATCGCGTTCTCGCCCGACGAGAAGACGCTCTACGTCGCGAATTCGGATCCGAAGCTCGCGATTTGGAAGGCCTTCCCAGTTCGCGAGGACGGCTCGCTCGGTCCGGGACGCGTTTTTAAGGACGTCACGGAACTCGGGAAAAAGCGCAAGGGTTTGCCTGACGGCATGAAGGTTGACAGCCAAGGGAACCTGTTCGCCAGCGGACCAGGCGGCATCCTCGTGATCGACTCGGAAGGCAACCACTTGGGCACGATTCTCACCGGCGAGGCGACCGCGAATTGCGGCTGGGGCGGCGACGGATCGACGCTGTACATCACCGCCGACATGTACCTCGCGCGCATCAAGTTGAAGACGAAAGGAGATGACTTCTGACGACCGGAGCAAGCGGAACGCCTTCAAAAGTAATCTGGACGATCGGCCACTCGACACGCACGGCCGACGACTTCCTGGCGTTGCTCGCCGAGTCGTCGGTCGCGCTCGTCGTTGATGTCCGCAAGTACCCGATGTCGCGGAGGCATCCGCATTTCAATCGCGACGAATTCACGCGTTTCCTCGAAGGCGCCGGGGTTGAATATCGGCATTTCGAGGCGCTCGGGGGCCGTCGCGAGCGCAAAAAGGACGAGGCCGCGCGCTCGCCGAACCACGCCTGGCGGGTCGAAGCTTTCAACGCCTATGCCGACTACGCCTCGACGCCGCCCTTCGTACACGCGCTCGACGACCTCGCGGCGCTCGCGATATCACGCCGCACCGCGATCATGTGCGCCGAAGCCCTGCCCTGGCAGTGCCATCGACGCCTCATCGCCGACGCGCTCATCGTCCGCGGCTGGAGCGTCTTGGATATCATCGCCGCAGGTAAAGTCGAGCGCCACGCGCTGACGCCCTTCGCGCGCGTCGAGGGAATCCGCGTGACCTATCCCGAGTTGCCGCTGTTCGGCAATTCGGATTTCGACGATTCGCGCGAGCTTCCTCTGCCTCGCTTGGGAGGACGACATGCCGGACCAATCGACGACCTATGACCTCGCCGCGATCCCCGAACGCCTCGCCGCGCTCGGCCTCGACGACTGGTCCCTCGACGACGGCTGGTTGCGCCGCAAGTTCAACACCGACGGCTGGCCGACGACGCTCATGCTCGTGAACGCGATCGGCTTCTTGTGCGAGGCCGCCTGGCATCACGCCGACTTAAGCGTCACCTGGGGCAAAGTCTGGGTGAAGCTCAAAACGCACTCCGCGGGCGGAATCACCGACAAGGATTTCTCCCTCGCGCGTAAGATCGAAGACCTCGCGCTCTGGCGACCTGAGACGGGCGGACCGCTCGAAGGCACACCGAACAAGTTCGTTTCCAGCGGTAAAAAGGAAAAATGACTCGACCGCCCCCTCGCCGCCGATTACGATATTGTTTGAGCTTTGGAGAATATCCAGCCTTCCGGACAACGCCTCCTCCCGGCGTTTTCGATCGCTTCTCCAATCCCGGCTTGCCGAGGTTTTCATTCGCGCTTCCGACCAAGGAGTTCGCGGCATGATCGGATCCGTCCGTCGCGAAGACCAACGCCGGCGTGTAGTCCTGCTCTGGGTGTGCGCGACCTCCGTCGCGTGCCTCGTGCCCGCCTTGGTCCTGGCCGAAGAATCCAAAACCCCCGACCGTCGTTGGTCCGCCGAGCAGCGCAAACACTGGTCGTTCATCCCACCACAACGCCCTACGCCCCCCTCCCCCGCGGATCTGAAATGGGTCCGCAACCCCATTGATGCCTTCGTCTTAGATCAAATCGAAGCCGCCGAACTCAAACCCTCGCCCGAGGCCGACCGCGCCACGCTCATCCGTCGACTCTCGTTCGACTTGATCGGTCTACCCCCGACCGCCGAGGAAGTCAAAGCCTTCGTCCTCGACAGCCGACCCGACGCCTACGAACGGCTCGTCGACCAATTCCTTGCCTCGCCGCGTTTCGGCGAGCGCTGGGCGCGCGTCTGGCTCGATCTGGCGCGATTCGCCGAGTCCGACGGATTTAAATCCGACGTCACGCGCCCGAACGCCTGGCGATATCGCGACTGGGTCATCCGCGCCCTCAACCAAGACATGCCTTACGACCAGTTCGTGAGGTTGCAGGTCGCCGGCGACGAATTGTTCCCGAACGATCCCGAAGCCTTTGTTGCGACAGGCTTTAATCGGAACTATCCGTTCGAGGACAACAACATGGTGCCGGGCCTGAACCGGCAGCTCATGCTTGACGACGTCACCGATACCACCTCATCGGTGTTTATGGGGCTTACTTTGGCGTGTGCCAGGTGCCACGATCACAAGTATGACCCGCTCAGTCAGAAAGATTACTATCGTCTGCAAGCTGTGTACGGATCGATCGACGCCCGCGATGATTTCCCGCTCGCTTCGCCGATCGAGCGCGCCGTGTATGCGACCGTCGGGGCCGAGGTGAAAGCGCGGGAGCAGGTTCTGAAGCGGACCCTCGATCAAATCGAGAAGCCATATAAAACGAAGTTGCTCGCCTCAGCGCTCAAAAAGTTGCCTGAAGAGGCGAGACGGGCCTTCGCGACCGATCCCATCGAGCGCTCGGCGTTTCAGGAAGATTTACTTGCGAAGTTCGCGTCCGCGTTGGCGGTGCCGGCTTCCAAAATGGAGTCGGCTCTGTCGCGCGACGACCGCAAGATCTGGTCCGAGCGTTCGCGACTGATGAAAGAACTCAAGCAAGACGAACCGCCCGCGTTGGCCGCCGCCAGTGGAATGGCCGACGCACGCGGCAAAGTGCCGCCGGTCCGACTGATGCGTAAAGGGAATTTCTTCAACCCGGGCGAGGTGATCCAGGCGGGCATCCCGTCGATCTTCGCGGCGATCGACGCCGGGATGGATTGGTCTCGAAACGCGACGCGGAGCGAGTCCGAAACTCCGCCCTCGCCTCGGGTTGCGTTCGCAGAGTGGCTTACGCGGCCGGATCATCCGCTGACCTCAAGGGTGATCGTCAACCGCCTCTGGCAAAACCACTTCGGACGCGGACTCGTCGCCACTTCGAGCGACTTCGGCACGCAGGGTGCGGAGCCGACCCACCCCGAACTGCTCGACTGGCTCGCGACCGAGCTGATCAGAAGCGGATGGAGCTTGAAGGCGATCCACCGGTTGATCGTGACGAGCGCGACCTACCGTCAATCCAGCGGGGCCTCTTCGAAGAGCATGCAGGTCGATCCTGACAACAGCCTTTGGTCGCGGTGCGAGCGACGGCGAATCGACGCCGAAATGGTCCGCGACGCGCTGCTTGCGGTTGCGGGCAAGCTTAATTTAGCAATGGGCGGGCCGAGCGTTTTTCCCGACCTGCCTCCCGGGGTACAGACCCGCGCGGGTTGGCCGCGGTCGCAGTCCGAGGCCGAGCGTAACCGCCGCAGCATCTACGTTTTTGTCCGGCGGAACCTGAAATACCCGCTCTTCGACGCCTTTGACTTTCCTGATACGAACATCACCTGTTCCGAGCGCAACGTTTCGGTGAACGCCCCGCAGGCCTTGATGTTGCTGAACTCGGATTTGGTGCTCGAATGGTGTCGATCCTTGGCCTCAAGGGCGATCGACTCGACGGCGGCGCCCGACCGATCGAACCCGCGAGCGCTTGTGGGAACGATCTATCGATTGGTCCTGGCGCGCGACCCTACTCCCGCCGAGTTGAACCGCGCGACTAGTTTTTTGGACAGTCAAGCTAGGTTAAGCCGAGAAGGCGATAAAGCTGACAGAGCTGAGGATGCGGCGTCCTTGCGAACCGCGTTGGCTGATCTCGCCCACGTGCTTGTGAACCTCAATGAGTTCGTGTTTGTCGATTGAGCGGCGGCACGACGGCGCGACTTGGGCACGGCGCTTGACGCTCGCGGCCTCGGCACGTATGTTTGAAGCGGTTCGGCATCTTGGCCGAGCCGACCGATGGTGGGTGTGGCCTAGCGGTTAAGGCACCAGATTGTGGATCTGGACATCGCGGGTTCGAATCCCGTCACCCACCCTGCCCTCTTCTTGCGTCAGACAACGTCCAGAGGCGTCAAACCCCGACATTTTAAGGGATTTGCGACCTATCAAGGACGCTTGATCCTCTTGAGCGTTCACGTCAGTATCCGTCACAGAACGTCCCGGAACGTCCCCCGCGTGCGCCAAATATGCGCCAAAGCCGTTGTTGATATGAACCCCGTCGGTCCCGGTTGCTCGCGCCGCTCGTGGTTCGATCGGCCGACTCAAGTCGGGAAGTGCGTCGAGTGCGGCGGCGGTGTCGTGAAGGGTCAGGTGCGAATAGACGTTCATCGTCAGCTTAGGGTCGGAATGGCGCGCGAGCGATTGCAGCGTCTTCATCGGCACGCCCGCCTTTGCCAGCGTTGATATGTATCCGTGCCGCAGCGAATGCATATCGACGTGCTGTCCCTGGTCGTCCTCCGCCGCGATGCCGACTCGACTCAGGTCGAGCTTGAGCATGAGTGCGGTTCTCTTCGTCAACGCGAAAACCGGGCGTCCATGTGGTTTGCACGCGAGCCAGCCGCGCAACGCCGCGGCGGTCGGCGGCGGGATTGGTTGCTCAGCTTGCTTGCCGTTTTTCGTGTACGCGGCCGCGCAGACGATCGTCGGCACTTCGTCGTCAAGTCGGAACGATTCCGGCGTCAGACTTCCCAGCTCGGTCCGTCGCAAGCCGGTCATGCTCGCGACGAGGTAAAGCATGGCGCGATCAAGCCCGGTCATTCCCCGCCACGCGGGTGCGGTCCGCGTCGCTTCGAGCAGCGCTCTCAACTCGGTTTCGGAAAGCGGACGGCGGACACGACGGCGGTCGTGTTGCGTCTTGGGAGTTGTCGCCCCCACGAGCGAATAATCGACGGTCCGGCCGTCACGCCATGCCCAGTGTGAGAACGATTTCGCCGCCACGACGTGCGCCGCCAGCGATCGCGCCGACAGCCCGGTCTCTTTCAACGTACCGAGCGCGGTCGTGATCGCCGACGGAATGAGCTCCGGCAGTCGCTCAACCCTGCCGTAAGTGAGAACTCGCTCGATGTAGGTCCGCGTCTGCGCGACGTGTTGCGCATTGCGACCCCCGTTCACCATCGAGTCGATGAAGTCCTTCAGGTGCTCGCGGATCGGCCGTCGGCCCGCCTCGGCCATTCTTTCTGCCTTCGAATCAACCAACCCCGCTTTAATCCGAGCCACTCTCGATTCAGCCTCGCGGGCCATTTCCTCCGTCACCCGCTTGTTGGAGCAGCCGCGTCGATGAACGCGCCGCCCGTCGGCATCAGTGAATGAGTAGTAGTGATTCTTTCCGCGTTTTCGGGTCGATGCCATCGTGGTCAATGCCTCCGGTATGTTCACTCGATAACCAATTTGACCGTCGCACCGAGTGCGTCCGCGAAGCGCATCAAGGTCGTGATCGTCGGATTCGTGATCTTGCCGTTTTCGAGTCGCGACAGCATGCCGGTGTCAATGCCGGTGCGCTTCGAGACCTCGGCCAGCGACAGCCCCAGCCGCTCGCGACGCAGCTTGAGCGCGACTAAGGCGTCCATCAGCGCCAGGAAGTCGCCGTGCAGAAAAGGCCCGTCGTTCTTCCCCGACGCGACCAAAGCATCCAGGGTCGGGCGTTCGGCTTGGAAACGCCCGCGAATGGATGTTTCCTCGACTCGCAACGCGAGGTCGCTCAGCTTCGTTCGCGCGGCCTTGACGCGTGAGCGTTGCTCGGGCGTCAGGTCGGGCTCATTTACCTTGCGAACGCGGGCGCACATGAATTCCTCCGGCGCGGTTCGGATTCGAGGATAGACACAGTAAGCATCACAAGGGAGTCGCGGTCGATGGTGTCGTAAACAACGGCAATGTGCCGCTCGGATTGCGTCGAGCCGAAGACACTGGGAAGCCCACTTGAATCACTCACGTCTTCGGACCGCGCTTCGTCAAACAGCACGGCCTCGGATTCTCCGATGGTTAAACCGTATGCGGCGGCATGCCGAGCATTGCCGGTCGGGTCGTTTTCCATTTCGCACAAGTCGATCGGGTCCAACATCGTCGAGCATCCCCTCTGCTTGATTTGTAGTATGAAGCAAGCCGTAAAGTATGTCAACATTCATCCGAGTTCCTTTCACGCGGTGGGTTGTTCGCCGCGCGAGTAAACGTCGAGAACGTCTCCCATGACAACCTCAATTCCGTCGGCGGGGTCATTAAGGGCGGGTCCTCAGCGTTGCCGCTTCAATTCATCCCAGGTGAACAACGCCGGATTCTCGATTCCATCGAGGACTTCGAGCCACCAGCGACGCAGGTTCACGCCCCCCGCGTAAGCCTCCGACCAATCCTTGAACGCCCCAGGCGGGCGAACGCGCTGGAATCTGCGAAACGTCCTCATGAGTTGCTCGGCCGCTGCGTCGCCGGCGTGATCCGCATCGTGCGCGGCGAAGCGCTTGGGCGCCGGTAGGAACGCGCCCCGGTCGACGATGTTGGTCGAAGCCGAGCCGCTCGTCACGACCGAGGCCAGGCCGTCGAGTTCCTGCCCGAGCAGGAGCGCGTCGAATTCGCCTTCAACGACGATCGCGGGCAGCCCGACCCGAATTGCTCGGCGGGCAGGATAAAGCCCGCCTCGGCGGCTTCCGGGCAGCGCCAGATACTTTGGCTGTTCCCCGTTGAGACGACGCACATTGAGCAACGTCGGCCGCCCCGTCTCATCGAACCAAGGAATCAAGACGCCCGTCGGCTGTGCCTGCAGGATCAACCCGAGCCTCGCGCGTTGAATTGTCGCGTCGGTCAAACCGCGACCGCGCAGGTAGTCCAATGCCTTAACGCCCCGGCTGCTCCATAGCCTCGACTCAGCCTCTTCGATGTTTTTGACAGCGTCGGCAATCCATTCTTCCGAGGGCATCGGGGGCGGCTTCGGAACTCTCCCGTCTCGCGCGGTACTCGGTGTTGTAGCCGGTGCACGTTCCGACGACGACCCTCCCGCCAGGAAGGTCACGGCCTCCGGGAATCTTATGCCCTTCCGTTTCATCACGAGCGCCGCCGCGTCGCCGTGCTCTCCACAACCGTAACAGCGCCATTTCCGCCTTTCGGGGTAGACGCGAAACGACGGATTGCGATCAACATGAAACGGGCAGCGCCACCACAAGCCGCGACTTCCCGCTCGTCCCGGCGGGGGTCCAAGCAGGTCGGTCGCGACACTCGCGAGGTCGATCGAATCCTTGATTGTCGCCCAATCTGCTCGCGTCCTGAATCCCATTGTGCACGGTTCCTCGAATCAGGCTCGATTCCGGTCCTCTCCCGGCGCTCGCAGAATACGCACAATTCGCTAAATGCCCGTTCGGTCCGAATTCTGCGTATTTCGCGAATTCTGCGAGCGCCCGATGAGGTGAGGATTGACGAGGTAGGCGGGGGATGGTTTCCGCCCCGGCATGCCCTTCTGTCGTTCCGGTGGATCGATCGCCTTGATGACGTCGCGCGACTCCAGCCATTTCAGCGCCTCGCGGTGTCCGTTCTCGCGATCGGAGAACCAGCGAAAGTTATCGGTCAATTGCTTGACCGTGAAATGCTCTCGCTCCGAATCGACCAGCCAGTCGACGACACGTCTTGCGTCCGGGTTGTCGGCTCCGCCGCACATCACGCAGCGGGCGCGTCGGCCGTGCGACCGAAAATAGCTCCAAAGCTTGATCGCATCGCGTACGGTCGTCACATCGACGTCGGGAATGGCCGTGCCGACGAAGGCGTGGGACGGATCGGTTTCAAGTCGGAGCAGGTGCAGGATCAGCACGAATCGGCCCGCGTAGGCTTCCAGCTTGCCGTCGGCCGACGCATCGAGCGCGTCGTAATCAGGCGAGTTCGATTCGTCGACCACCTCGTTGAACCACGAGATCCACTCCGTCTTCGCTTCCGGCGTCATCTTGACGGTCGCGGGAACCTCACACCCCTCGGTTCCCGGCAACATAGGCCGCGCGTACAACCGCTTGATGAGCGCATTCCAGCAGGATTGCAGCTCCTCGGGGATTCCGACCTCGTTCCACGGACGTTTCGGCACGGGGTCGGGAAACACGAACAAGATGCGCTCCACGAAGCCGTCGGCTCGTTCTCGCGCTTCGCGGAACGAGGCCAACAGATCCGGTGTGACGTTCGCCACGATCGCAAGGAAAGGATGCGACACGCGCAGCGGCTCTCCGTCGGGGTTGCCTTTGCGGTCGACTCGGATCGGTTCGCCGTTGAGCGCGGACAGGTAGAATTGCCGATCTCCGCCCTTGCCCGAACGGTACGCGTCGAACGAGTTCAGCCAGGACATTCCTTCGTCATACACTGCAAACAACCCGCGCGGGTTGAGCTGCAAGTGCCGCGCAACGGCTTCGGTCGTCGAATCAGAGATGACCGCCGACTTGATTACTGGCTTCGGCGGAGATTTCGGCTCCGCCTCACCCTTCGTCACTTGACGGGTCGCAGCGTCGAAGGCTTCCTTCTCGGTGCGATATTCATCATGCAGGCGACGGTCGATGTCCCTCATCGGATCGACGACGGCTCGCATCGCGGGCGACTTCCCGGCCGTCGGTGCGCCGACATTGACCCCGTAGAGCGCGGGCGTCACAGAATAACCCGGCTTCAACTGCAACGACGCACTCCGTCCGATCGCCGCCCCGATCGTGATGATGATCGAAAGGCACACAAAGTCGATCGGGCAGCCGATGGCCGCGGCGACGGCCTCGGCGTACTTTCGCACCGAATCCGGCAGCACGGACAGCGGGAAAGGCTCCACGGCCGGCACGCTCCGCAATCGCGGAGGCGGCCAGTCGTCGGCGGGATCATCATCCGCCGGCGGGTCGTCGAGTTGCGTCGGGTCCGCGTTTTCGACCGCCTCGATAACGGCTTCCCGGTCGTCGCGAGTTCTGAGGAATTCGTAAAAAACGTCCCGTCTCGCATCGAGTTCCGTCTCGTTCAGTCTTTCCGCCAGGCAACGAAATCGCGGTGACATCTGCTCAACACGCGCCGCGAATTCGCCGTTGAACGTCGTGCCGCTCAACAAGCTGCTCAGAACCCGAGCTTCATGCCGAGTCATACACATGCCAGTATCCTCATGAAGAAGTGCTTTTGTTGATGATTGAGCGTCGTTGTTGCGGCACGGGTTCGTGCTCAATTTGTGCGACCCTCGCCGGGTTTGAAGTTGTTGTCGATGTAGCTCTGCACGGTTGCGGGCTTCCATTTCAAGCGTCGCCTGATCACCAGGTCGGGGCGCGGAAATCCACCGGCTGCGAGCATACGGTCCAACGTGGAACGAGAGACCTTGAGAATCCTTATCACGTCACTCGCATTCAACAATGGATCGATATGAAATCCGGCCATAATGTTCATGCCTCCTTGAAACAGGCGTGAGAAAAACACGTCCTGCGAAATTACGTTCGAGGAATGTGATGACTGAAGGCGTGAGGCCGCGGCCGCGGCGCGCGGAGTTCCCGCGGCGCGTGTCAATGTCGTCTTGCAGGAAAGTCAGAACATGACTTTCAAGCAGAGAACGTAATAATTGTGTTGTTGGGGATTGACGTGATGGGCTGCAGAGTGAAGAATCAGCCCACAGTCATATTGGTCCCTCCAAGGGGTGGGGTTGATTGGGACTGTGGCCGTTACTAGCGGCCAACGTGATGGAGAATCACACTCGACGCCTCGGCGACTGCAATCGCCGGGGCGTTTTTCGTTGGTCGGGCACTCGCTCTCGCGAGGTCGACCGATTGTCGGTGGGCTTTGATGTCGCGCAGCGCAGCTGCGACGCTTACGTCATCTCCGATGACGAAGACACGTACGTTGCTCAGGGTCGCGAGCGGCTTGATGCCGCGCAAGCGGATCACGTATTCCACGCGATGGAGCGGCTCTTCGAGTTCACGAACGACTTCGCCAAGCGTGACGAAATCAGTTCCGTTCGACTTCATGAGTATTCTTTGCAGGTCGATCAATCCTGAGCCCCGGCACGAATCGCTTCGCTTGTTATTCTCTCGCCAGCATAAATTAGGGCGGCAAGGATACCAACTCTTCTATGCGGATACAACTAGCAGCGGTCAGTGGCGGGATTGCTGTCGACAACATTGGTCCTCGACCCTTCGCGTTCGAGATTTCAGGTTCCGCTCTCGCCTTCGACTTCATCTTGACGCTCGCGGTCGCCGGGTTGTCCATGAATGCGTCGAGTGGGTCAAGGAACAGGTCCGTCCGCCGCATAAGCCTGACGGCTGCTCCGATGGTAGCAAGCCGACGACTATACATCGTATAGATTTTTCTTTTGACATCTCCGTGAGCTTGGTTCCACAAAATCTCTCGCGAGACTTAATATCAATATGCGATGACGCCACGAGTCATCCGCATATGCTACACGCGTGCGGCAAAGAAATGCAACTCAGGGGCGCCTGAAATCCGCAAGTGCTTGTATAGAAACGCCTTACAACGTGCCGAATAAATCAATCTGCAAAACATCCATTACTACTGAGATCCAATGATCAGTTGACCATGAGATGCTTTATCACCATGCAGTGAGGATAGGTTATCGCCATGCCCGGACTTGGTCAGCCATCCTGCAGGGGCTTTAATACCCTGCGGCGAGCCCGGAATGGGCGACTCGCGACGACGGTCGAAACGCAGGTGTTGAGACGAAAACGAGGCCGCGCCCCGAAGGTGAGGCAATGCGGACGCCACGGGTCAATCGGACTCTTCGTAGGCATTGAAGATTGGGCCTTGCGCAAAGGGCAACGCTACGGCACGATCGTAGTGGATCTCGAGCGCGGCCGCGTCGTGGACCTGCTCCCCGATCGCGACGCCGACACCGTCAAGAAGTGGCTGGAACAGCACCCCGGCGTCGAAGTCATCACGCGGGATCGATGGCCGTCGTACGCGCGAGCGGCGAGCGAGGCCGCGCCGCAGGCTCGACAAGTGATCGATCGTTGGCATCTCTTGAAGAACCTGCGCGAGGCGATCGAGCGGTTGTTCGATCGGCATGTCGGAGCCGTTGCGGAGGCGCTGAAGTCGGTTGAATCAGATCCGCCCACCGACCGTGTTCACCCGGCTGAGAGCCCCACGCAGGCCGCGCCGCAGAGTTCGCAGACGGAGGCCGAAGCCGCGCCGATCTCGCCTCGGCAACAGGCTCGGGAAGCGAAACGCCGGCGTCATGTCGAGCGGTTCAAGCAGGTTCACGAACTGCGTCACGGAGGTATCTCGGCACGTCGAATTGCTCAAGAGTTGGGCCTGGCGCGGTGCACCGTGCGACGGTATCTCGCGAGTACGGCGTGGACCGATGAGCGCGGGACTCGGGGCCGCGCATCGCAGTGGGAGGAGCATCGAGAATGGATCGACTCGCGCCTCGCCGACGGGGATTGCAGTGCGGCGGAACTGCATCGCGGGTTGGCCGCGAGGGTGCGCTGCCCCCCGAAAACTGGTCCAGGCATAATGGGAGTCGTACAACTGGCGTAGGCCGGGGAGCGACTCATGCAGAAGCGACGGACCTCCGATCAGATTGCGTTGCTGGTTCGGCAGGTGCAGGCAGACGTGCAGGCCGGATTGACGGTCGGGCAGGCCTTGCGCAAGGTCGGCGTCGGCCAGTCCACGTACTATCGATGGAAGTCGCGCCTTGAGGATCCGGTTGCCGCCGAGGCGGTGCGCCACTTCGAGCTCGAGGCCGAGAACGAACGCCTCAAGTTGCTCGTCGCCGAGCTCGCCATGGATCGGCGCATGCTCCAGGAGGCTCTGAAAAAAAAGCCATGAACTCCGCCCGTCGTCGACAAATCGTCGTCGAGGTCCGCGAGGCGTTTCACGTCTCGGAGCGGCGGGCGTGTCGCGCGTTGGGCCTCGCGCGGTCGAGTCAGCGGTATCACCCGCGGCGTCGAGCGCCTCGCGAAGCCTTGACGCGGCACATCGAGGAGTTGGCCGCGTCGCACCCGCGATTCGGCTACCGCAGGACCTGGGCCTTGCTCCGCCGCGAGGGTTGGCCGGTCAACTTGAAGGCGGTCCGGCGCGCGTGGCGAGCCGCCGGGCCGTCCTTGAAGGGTCGGCGTCGAGCGCCTGCGCGTCGGACGCCGCACGGCCAGGACCGCAACGGCTGCCACGTGTGTCGGTCGGGCGGGATCAACGACGTGTGGGCTTGGGACGTCGTGTTCGACCGCACCGACGACGGCCGGAGCCTCAAATGGCTGACGCTGATCGATGAGCATACGCGTGAATGTCTCGCGCTGGAGGCGCGGCGACAGATGAGGGCGGACGATGTGCGGGGCGTTTTGAAGGAGGTGGTCCGGCGGCGCGGCGTGCCGGGGCGGATCCGCAGCGACAACGGTTCGGAGTTCGTCTCGGAGGTCTTGCGGAGTTGGATCGCGGCCTCGGGGTTCGAGACGCCCGCGAGTTGGTCCCTCGCGGTGTAAGCGTACGTCGTCGTGTTGCCGAGCGGGTCGGTAACGGTGTAGACACTGTCCCGCGCCGTGTAGGTCGTGGTGGTGACGCGGCCCATCGGGTCGGTGACCTGCGTCGCCTCGCCCACGGCGTCGTAGACCGTCGTCGTCTTGTTGCCGAGCGGGTCGGTGACGACCGTCGGCCGGTTGTCGCCGTGGTACTGGTTGGTCGTGACGTGACCGTGGGGTCGGTGACCGGGACCATTCCGAAAATTGACGAAAGAACGAGAAGCGACGGCTCTTACCGATGGAGCAACCCCGGTTCTCGCCTCTGAAACAGACCCGTATCTCACATAAATACGTCCGCGACCATCACTTTGGTGAATCCGCGCCGGGAACTCCCGTTGGTGGATTGTAACGAGGGAACTCTCTCAGGAACAAGTCGATTTCCACACCTGGCAACTCCGCTTTCATCTTTCTGGCGAAATCCGCGTTCACATGCGGACCAATCGGGTAAATTTCCTTGAGGTGGGGTAATGCTCGAAGGTTTCGTAGACCTACCTCGGTCAATTGAGACTCATCGAGTTCCAATATTTCGAGTTTCGGCAAATCACGAAGTGCCGTCAAACCGGCGTCGGTGACGCGAGTCTCTGAAAGACACAACGTATCGAGCTGCTTCATTGCTTTCAAACGAGCCATCCCAGCGTCGGTGACCTGCGTTTTCGTGAGACTCAACTCCTCGAGTTTCTCCAAACCCAAGAGATCGTCCAGTCCGGCGTCGGTGATTCCCGTACCATCAAGCGAGAGTGTCTGAAGATTGGCCAACAGTCGCAGATACTTCATTCCGACATCGTGGAGTTGAGTATTTGAGAGACACAAGTCTTCGAGGTTTAAGAGCGCCGAGAGATTCTCCAGTCCGGCGTCGGTGATTTCCGTATCATCAAGCGACAGAGCCCGGAGATTGATCAACGATCGCAGATGTGTCATTCCGGCGTCATGGACTCGCGTGCCCGAGAGGTCTACAGTCTGTAGCTCCGTAAGAACTTTCAATTGTTCGAGTCCGGCATTCCGAACCCCTCGACAGTTTCCGAGTAAGAGGACTGTAAGCTGCCGCGAATTCCGTAGACATCTCAGCGAGGTACCCGTGATGTGAGTCCCTAAGAAGTCGGCGACACGAAGGCTCGCGGGCGTCTTGAATTGAGCCGCATCTGCGTCCGTGATAGTCGAAAATCCGAACGACAGCGATCGCAGGTTTGTCATTTTGTCAAGGCACGCGAGTGCCTTGCCGTCGACAGGAGCGCGCGCAAGATCCAGGGACACGAGAGTTTCCCACGCTCCGAGTTGTTTCAGCAGGAAGTCGTCCTTGAAAGAGGTGAGATGGAGGGATCTCACGGGTTTTCCAGGTCGGGTCTCGTCCCGTTCGATCGCCCCCCCTGTTTTCAGGATCTTGTCAATCGCTTGCTCTTGCTCAAGTCGATGGTCTTGACCCCGGGATCTCGATGGAAGGCTCCAACATGCGACGCATGCTGCTGCGATGACGAGGATCGTGAAAAAACTCGGGTCGTGTATAGATCTTGAAGTCGCTGTGGCCACGTCAAAGCCCTCCCTGCGTTCGTGTCAGCCATTGGCGATGTGAGGAGTGGTCAAAGTGCGAGTCGAGGCGTAGGGTCAGGAGGCCTCCAGCCACCAAACGGTTTCTGAGTAAAGGGATTTGCGTATGGCAACCGCCCGTCGGGCGTATCATATGGCGGATAGGGGGGCGGAGAGGCAGTTTCGAGGGGCTTGGTGGGATACGCAGGGAGTTGAGGAGGTTTAACACCAGGCTGCTTGCGAAGGCTCTTCTCAAGTGCGTTCCACAACTTAACATTTCTATTATACCCTTTGACCACATCATTGTAATACGGCACCCCATTTTGCTTATACCAATACTTACGGAGTGCTCGACGCTTATTTGCATTGTTCATCTGGTATTGTGCACCCCAGGGGTAACCGACGTTGATTGTAGGCTTCTTACTGTTGTAGTCGTTAAGTGCTGCCTCATAATTCTTTTTATATTCATTATAATATTCCATCGAGGCATTGTATTCGTCCAACTGTTTCTGCTGTTCGGGTGTCAAACTCGGTTTGCTTGGCGTACCTGCAGCCGCTTGGGTGACGTTCGGGTCGTATGA
>JAJYDB010000085.1 GCA_021777845.1 Planctomycetota bacterium | reverse complement strand
CCCTGTTCGTCGACGCCGAAACGCGCGTGGTGATGATCTCGAAAACACCCGACGGACGCGAATCCGAGCTGTTTCGGATCGAGTTCAACCCGCCCGCGACGCTGTTCAGACCGGTCGACCCGATCCGCGTCGGCAGCTTGCCCGACTTCGTCGAGCCGGTGACGGGCGCGGACATTACCGCGAACGGCCGGCGGCTGGCGGTCTGTTCGTATGGCGTTTTGCGAGTCTACGAGCCGGCGAGCTTCACCTCGCCGCGCTGGCGGAAGGTCGGCGAGCTAAGGTTTAAGGCGCAGGGGGTCGAGGGGATCTGCTGGGACGGCGACGACTTGCTGCTCTGCGCCGAGTCGCGGGAGATGTACCGGGTGAAACCGGCGCAGTGGCGGCGGAACGAGAAGTAAAACGTCCGAACCGTGACCATGCGGCGGACAATCCGCGACGTGTCGAGCGGCGCGGCGGCGCGGGAATGCGTCGCGGTCGACGAGGCGCGGAGGCGAAACGGACGCGGATGGCAGCGTGTGAAGTGGTTATCGTCGGCGGCGGAGTGATCGGCCTGGCATCGGCCTGGACGCTGGCGCGCGCCGGCGCGCGAGTGACGATTCTCGACCAACGCGAGATCGGTCGCGAGGCGTCGTGGTCGGGCGCGGGCATGATTCCGGCGTACAGGCGCATCGCGACGACGTCGCCGCTCGCACATTTGCGGTCGTGGAGCGCTTGCCTGCACGCCGAGTGGTCCGAGCGGCTGCGCGAAGAAACCGGCATCGACAACGGCTACCGACGCAACGGCGGCGTCGACCTCGCCGCCGACGCGCGCGAGGCCGAGGATCTACGCGCGGCCGCCGAAATCTGGCGTGCCGAAGGGGTCGCGTTTGAGCACCTGGACGCGGCCGACTTTTGCCACATCGAGCCGCTGCTCGCGCCCAACCTGTTCTCGGGCTGGTTTCTGCCCGACCGCGCGCAGATCAGAAACCCTTGGCACCTCGACGCGCTGCTGGTCGCCGTCGAGCGTGCCGGAGTCCGGGTCGAGCCGCATCGCGGGGCGCGCGGCTTCGAGACCCGCGACGGCCGCGTCCTTGCGGTCCGCACCGAGCACGGACCGATCGCCTGCGGCGCGGTGGTCGTCGCCTCCGGCGCGTGGAGCGGCGACCTGCTCGGCCGCGCCGGCGTCGCGATCGCGGTCGCGCCCGTGAAAGGTCAGATCGCGCTCTTGCGCTCGACACGCCCCCGCCTCTCGCGGATCGTCGAGCACGGACGCCATTATCTTGTCCCGCGCGACGACGGCCGCATCCTCGTGGGCGCAACCGAGGAGCACACCGGCTTCGATGCTAAAACAACCGCGCTCGGCGTCCGCGGGTTGCTCGACGCCGCGCTCCGAGTTTGTCCTGCGCTCGCCGCCGCCGACTTCGTCCGCGCCTGGGCCGGCCTGCGACCCGGCAGCGCCGACGACCGACCCTACATCGGCCGCGCGCCCGGCTTCGAGAATCTCTTCGTCGCCGCCGGACACGGCCGCGCGGGGCTGCAACTCTCGACCGGAACCGCCGAAGTCGTCGCCGACCTCGTCCTCGACCGCACGCCGCCGATCTCGCTCGCCTCCTTCGCGATCGATCGCCCCCAGACCGTCGCGCACGACCCGCACCCCGCCTTTCGGTCGTGATCGCGACGAAAGCCGTCGCTCGACGACGTCGCGCTCTTTCCGCAACTTGGAGGACACCGCGAACCTCGACGAGCCGAGTTGTCGATGTCGGGGTAGGTCGAATAGAATGCCGCTTCTGGAACGCGGACCGATTGCGAGCGAATGATGATGTTGACGACGGATACCGGCGCGAGCGAGTCGAACCCCCTGCGCGAGGGCTTGCCGCGAACGCGCGTGCCCGAGCCGTGCGCGGTCGTGTTGTTTGGAGCAACGGGCGACCTCACGCACCGAAAGCTCATGCCGGCTCTCTATAACTTGGCCCGGGACGGACACTTACCCGCCGAATGCGCGATCGTCGGATATGCGCGGCGGGATTGGAACGACGAGACGCTGCGTCGCGAGTTCGCCCAGACGTTGCCGGCGGCGATCGGTCCTGGATTCGACGAATTCTGGCCGAGCTTCGCGCCGCTGCTGGCGTTTTCGGGCGGGACGTTCGACGACCCGGCGGGCTATGACGCGCTGCGCACGCGACTCGAGGCGCTCGACGCCGTGCGCGGCACGCGGGGCAACAGACTCTTTTATTTGGCGGTGGCGCCCGAGTATTTCGCGACGATTATCGCCAACTTGGGCCGCGCGGGGCTGATCCATCCGACCGACCCGCCGAGTCCGTGGAGTCGGGTGGTGATCGAGAAGCCGTTCGGGCACGATTTGGCCAGCGCACGTGAGCTAAACCGTGAGTTGGGCCACGTTTTGAGCGAATGCCAGGTGTATCGGATCGACCATTACCTTGGCAAGGAGACGGTCCAGAATATTCTGGCGTTACGGTTCGGGAACGCGATTTTCGAGCCGATCTGGAATCGACGTCATGTCGCATCGGTGCAGATCACGGTATCGGAGGAGTTGGGGATGGCGGGGAACCGCGGGTCGTATTACGACGGCTCCGGGGCCTTGCGGGACATGGTGCAGAATCACCTGATGCAGTTGTTGTGCCTGGTCGCGATGGAGCCGCCGGTGGATTTGTCGGCGGACGCGGTCCGCAACGAACGCGTGAAAGTGCTCGACGCGCTGCCGCGCTGGAGTCCGCGCGACGTCTACGCGAACGTCGTCCGCGGGCAATACGCCGCCGGGTCGATTCAGGGGACGGAGGTCGTCGGCTATCACGCTGAAAAGGGAGTCCGGCCCGATTCGGCGACCGAGACTTACGTCGCGATTCGGTTGATGCTCGACAACTGGCGCTGGGCGGGCGTGCCGTTCTTTTTGCGGACGGGCAAGCGGCTGCCGAAGCGCGCGACCGAGATCGCGATCCAGTTTCGGAAGCCGCCGACGACGATGTTCGAAGTGGACGCGGGCGAATCCGCGGGGGCGAATTTGCTGGTGCTGCGAATCCAGCCAAACGAAGGCGCGAGCCTGGCGTTTCAGGCGAAGGTGCCGGCGTCGCGTCGGCGTCTGCAAGAAGTACGGATGGATTTTCGGTACGGGACGGCGTTCGCGGTGCCGCCGCCGGAGGCTTACGAGCGGCTGTTGCTCGACGTGATGCTCGGCGACCCGACGTTGTTCACGAGGACCGACGCGGTCGAGTCGGCGTGGCGGTTTTGCACGACGATTCTCGAAGCCTGGCAGCGTCCCGAGGCGACTCCAAACGCGGTTTACGATGCCGGGACGTGGGGCCCGGCCGAGGCCGACGCACTCGCCGCGGACGCCTCCACGCACTGGCGGCGGCTCTGACCAAACGTCGCGATCGGCAACGACGTCGACTCGAAACTCCAACCAGCCGCGAGCGCGCGATGAACGGGACCGAAGCAACCGACGGATTTTTGAGCGGGACCGGCGTACCGGTCGACCCGCGCGAGATCGAGGCGGCTCTGACGCGGCTCTGGGGTCCTTCGGCCGAGCAGGCGGGGGGTCCGGAGGTAGAGAATCCGAACGTAACCCGGATCGTGCTCGCGAACGTCGTGGTGATTCGCGACGGCGAGCCCGAAGGGGGCACGCTCGACGCGACGATCGACGAGGTGGTGCGACGATTTCCGTGCCGTTTGATCGTGGTCCGACGGCTGGAAAGGAACGGCGGCGGGCTGACCGCGGAGGTCTCGGCGTTGTGTCGACTCCCCGCGCCCGGGCGTACGCAAGTGTGTGCCGAGCGGATTGTTTTGAACGCGC
Organism: Planctomycetota bacterium; assembly: GCA_021777845.1. Classification (GTDB taxonomy): domain Bacteria; phylum Planctomycetota; class Planctomycetia; order Isosphaerales; family Isosphaeraceae; genus JAJYDB01. The sequence goes on along the minus strand of JAJYDB010000085.1, from coordinate 14,463 downwards.
CGCGCGATAGTTTCGGACTCGTCCCCGGCGCGGTCCGACCTCTCCTCGAACCCGACCTGCCGTTCGTGCTCTGGTGGACCTTTGACCCGCGCTCGAATGCCGACGTCTTCCGCACGCTTGCGTCCGAATGCTCGCGGCTGGTGCTCGACCTGCCCGACCCCGCCGACGCCGACGCGCTGCGCCTGGGACTCAACGTCGCGAACACGGCCTCGTGCCACGACGCCGCCTGGTTTGGACTGACCCGCCCTCGCGAGTTGGTCGCGCAGTTCTTCGACGCCGCCGCGCATCCCGAGGCGCTCGACCAGATCGTCGCCGTCGAGGTCCGCGCCGCCGCGCGCCACGCCGCCGACGTGCCCCGGCAGGCGGTTTGGATCGTCGCGTGGCTCGCGGGCCGGCTCGGTTGGACGCCTGTCGGGAAGGTTCGGCGCGCGCCCGGCACCCTCGACGCCGACTTCGAATCCGACGGCCGAGCGATCGTCGCGCGAATTGTCAACGCGGCCGACCCGACCCTGATCGAGCCGAGCCTGCTCGCGATCCAAATCGATTCGCGCGACCCCGCGACCGGCGCGACCCGCGTCTTTCGCCTCAGCCGTCACGAGGCAGACACGCCCGAGATTCATATCGACGTCGAACCCTCGGGCCGCGGCGGACCGCCGCGCGTGGTCGTCGCGCCCGCGATCGACGCCCCGCGACGCATCGCCGCCGCGCTCGAATCCGCCCGCGTCGACCGCCCCTTTCACGACGCCCTGCCCCACGCCTTGCGACTGCTCGGCGATTGAACCGCGGCTCAACCCGCAACCGACCCCGCCGCCTTTTGCAGCTCCGACCGTAGGCACGCGAGGCTTTGCGTCGCGGTTTCGACCGCCCCCGGCGCGTAGTCGAACACCTCGACCGACACCCAGCGGTCGTACCCCGATGCAACGAGCGCCCGCAGGATCGGCCCGAAGTCGACGTCGCCCATCCCGGGCCCACGCAAGTTGACGTCCTGCGCGTGAAAATGCCCCGCGCGCGCCGCGTGACGTCGAATCAACTCCGGCACCGTCGCGCCGATCTCGCCGCTTTGCGCTTTCACGTCCATGTGCAGCTTGATGCGCGGATGGCCGATCTCGGCGATCATCCGATTCGCCTCGGCGCACGTGTTGAGAAAGTTCGTCTCGGAGGGCGCGAGCGGCTCCAAACAGAGGTCGACGCCGGTCGCGTCGAGCGTCGTCGTCAGTCGCGACAACGCCTCGGACGCCCACCCAAACGCTTGGTCGTACGTCACGCCGGGCAAAAGGTCGCGCTGCTTCGGCGAGCCGAGCACCATCAGCGCGCCGCCAAGATCGCGCGTCGCCTCGGCGAGAGCCGCCAGATAGTCGCCGGTGCGTCGACGCGTCGCGAGGTCGGGCGAGGTCAGATGAAACCCCTCCGTTTTCGCGAGCAGCCAGTGCAACCCGATCATGACCAAGCCCTCGCCCGCGACGATCTCGCGCAGCTCGCGACGTCGCGCCGCACTCACGTTTTCAACCCGATCCGCGAGCGTGAACGGCGCGACCTCGATCCCCTCGTAACCGATCGCGCGCAGCGAACGGCAGACGTCGGCGAAATCCCAGTCAACGTAAAGCTCGTTGCACATCCCGAAGCGAATCATCGCGTTATCTCTCTCGGATTTACGTACGAGCAGCCTCGCAACAACGTCAAAACCCCGGAATTCCGGCCGCCTGCATCGTTGCGCGGGTCGCGGTCTGCATCACGATCACCACGACCGCGACGTCGGCGGCAACGATCGCGATCCCCGCGAGCCAGACGAGCATCCGAAACGCCGGCACCCGCGCGGCGACCCAGACGAACATCGCGGCGACCGCGATCGCGACCAAGCTGACCGGAAAGAAGCGAAAACGCAAGACCGCCAGCCCCCAAACGAGCCCCGGCCAGCCGCGGAGCGTCCACGCCTGTTGCAGGCCGCCGGGCAGAGCGGTTTCCCACACCATCGGCACAAACCGCGCGAGCAATTGGTCGAGCGTGACCAGCCCGAGCACGATGCTCAGCGTCGGTCGAAACGACCCGCCGCGACGCGCGAGCCGACGGTCGCGCTTGTCCATCTGCGCGAGCATCTTGTCGAACTTTTTGAGCGTCTCGGGCCGGATCAACGCTTCAACCTCCGTGAGCGAGCCGCGCCGCGACGAGGGTGTTTTTGAGCAGCATCGCGACGGTGAGCGGCCCGACGCCGCCGGGCACGGGGGTGATCCGCGACGCCACCTCCGCGACCGTCGGAAAGTGGACGTCGCCGCACAACGTGCCGTCGTCGCGACGATGAATGCCGACGTCCACCACGACCGCGCCGGGCTTCACCCAGTCGTCGCGGACGAGCTCCGGCCGACCGATCGCGGCGATCAAGATATCGGCCTCGCGCGCGATCGACGCAACCTCGCGGCTCGCCGAGTGCGCGACCGTCACCGTCGCGTCGCCGCCCTCGCCCTTCTGCAACAGCAAGAGCGCCAGCGGCTTGCCGACCGTCATCGATCGCCCCAACACGACCGCCCTCGCCCCGCGCGTCGTCACCCCCGCGTCGCGCAGCATCGCGACAATCCCCAGCGGCGTACAGGGAGCGAACCGCGGCGACCCGATCGCCAGCCGGCCGACGTTGTCGACGTGAAACCCGTCGACGTCCTTCAGAGGATTGATCCGATCGATCACCGCTCGCTCGTCGATCGTCGCCGGCAGCGGCAGTTGCACGAGAATCCCGTCGACACTCGCGTCGGCGTTCAGTTCGTCAAGCACCGCGATCAGCTCGGCCTGCGCGCTTGTCGACGGCAGCCGGAGCACGCGACCGCGGATCCCGCACGCCTTGCACGCAGCCTCTTTGTTGCGGACGTAGACCTTGCTCGCCGGGTCGTCGCCGACCAGCACGACCGTCAATCCCGGCGCGCGGCCGCTCGCGGCGACAAACTCCGCAACCTCGCCCGCCGTCTCCAGCTTGATGCGCTCCGCGAGCGCGCGACCATCCAGGATCGTTGCCGACAAACCCGCCCCCCTTCCCGCGAACCTCACTCTTGTCCTACCCTCTATCATAAGGGATAACCCCGCGGGCGGGACATGCCGCGTCGCGACGTTCCCGAATCGACGGAAAACCACTTCGAACATGCCCGCCGCGATCACGCCCAACCTCGACACCACGCACGGCTCGATGACCCGGCGCGTCCTGCGGCTCGGCCTGCCCGTGCTCGTGGTCCAAGCGACTTTCTTCCTCGTCGGATTCTCGGATACCGTCGTCACCGGCCGCTACCTCGACGAAGACGCGCTCGCCGCCGTCACCGTCGCGAACTATCTGCTCTGGTTCCTCGACACCCTGCTGACCATCGTCTCGATCGGCGCGACCGCGGTCGTCGCGCGCTCGGTCGGCGCGGGGGATTGGGGCGCGGCCAACAAGGCCTGCGGTCAAGCGATGCTCATGGCGCTCGCCCTCGGAGTCGTCGCGCTCGCGATCGGCTGGCCGGCAGCCCCTTTTTTAACGCGCATGCTTAATCTACAAGGCTCCGTGCACGCGCAGGCGACGACCTTCCTCCGCATCGTCCTGATCGCGACCCCGCTCGTCGCCGCGACCACCGCCGGCATCGCCTGCCTGCAAGGCGCGGCCGACACCCGCACCGGCATGTACGTCTTCTTCATGGTCGACGCCGTCAATATCGCGCTCACCTGGGCCTGCGCGCGCGGAGTCGGACCGATGCCGAGCCTCGGATTGCCCGGCGTCGCCGCGGGCACGGCGATCGCGGAGGGACTCGGCGGCGCCGTGATCCTCGTCGTCCTCACGCTCGGCCGATCGAACCTTAAATTAGGCTGGAAACGACTCCGGTTCGAGCGCCCCGAGGCCGCGCGAATCATGCACGTCAGCCTGCCCGCGATGGGCGAAAGCGCGACCAACATCGTCGGCCAACTTTGGTTTCTCGCGCTGATCAACCGCCTCGGATCGACCGCCACCGCCGCGCACGGCGTCGCGATCCGTTGCGAGGCCGTCGCCTTCCTCACGGTTTATGCGTTTTCGGTCCCCGCGAGCACCCTCGTCGGCCAATATCTCGGCGCAAGCCGGCCGGATCTGGCCGCGCGCGCCGGTCGGACAGCCTGGGCGCTCGCGGTCGGGGTCGTCGGCGTGCTCGGCGTCTTCGTCTATCTCGGGGCCGACGTCATGTTCGACCTCTTCCTCGGCGGTCGACAACCACACGTCGCCGCCGCGGGCGTGCCCGTCCTGCGAATCGTCGCTTTCGCATTGCCGGCGCTCGCGACTCTGAACGTCGTCAACGGCGCACTCCGCGGCGCGGGCGATACTCGCACGCCGCTCGCGTTCACCGTGGTTGGTTACGCCTGCGCGCGGATCCCGCTCACTTACTGGTTCGCCACCCCCGTCGCGCAAGGCGGACTCGGCTGGGGTCTCGAAGGCGCCTGGCTCGCGATGTTCGCAGACCTGCACATCCGAGGCGCACTCTCCGCCGTCCGCCTTCTGCAAGGCGGCTGGAAGCACGTCCGAGTCTGATCGAAACCTTGGCAAGCACTCCGCGCGATCACGACTCAGGATCGCGCGCGACGCTTGCTTTAACGCTGCTCGTCGGCCGAAATCGCCTCGCCGCCGTTCCGCGTCATCAGCTTGATCAAGACCAGCTTGTTGATCTGATTCGTCACCGACGAAACGCTGCCGTCGCAACGCGTGAAGTTCACCAGGCCGGGGTGCTTGCTCATCCAGTACGTGTAATAATTCGTGATCGTGCCGTTCACGTTCACCTGGATCGGCTTATTCACGGTACGGTCGATGTTCGTTCGGACGCAGCAGTCGACCGCGTTCGACCACGAACCGACGAGCGTCTCGCCCATGAACATCGTGTTCGACGAACCGTCGGTGATGTCGGCCATATTCACGGTCGAATTTTGGAACGTGATGCCGTTGTTGAACACCAGGCAATTAATATTGGTCGGGTCGGTGCACCCGAAGACCATGCCCGCGGCCATGTTGCCTCGATAATCCGACGGGCCGATCAACGCCGAAGCCGAGGCCGACGCCGATCCGTTCGTCGTCGCATTGTTCGCGACAGCCGCCGCGCGCCGGTTCGAGGGACACACGTAGGCGTCCACCGAGCGGCGAATGCTCGTCATGTTGTCCGGAAACGCCGGCGAGAGCTGAAAGTTGATCTCATTCCACAGGTTGTTCTGCTCGATTTTGAGAAACAAGCCCGTCATCCCGTTCCACATATAGTTCGCGGCCGCCTGCGGAACGCAGTTCGGATCGTTCACCCCGTCGCAAAACCAGCCCGACGGAAAACTGTTGAACGCGTCGTGATATTGCTGCGCGGCCAGGCCGAGCTGCTTCAGATTATTTTGGCACTTGGTGCGATTCGCGGCCTCGCGGGCCTGCTGGACCGCCGGCATGATGAGCGCCACTAGTACGCCGATGATCGCGATCACAACCAGCAACTCGATTAGTGTGAAAGCGCTCTGCAAACGGCGAGGACGCGTTGACGGGCGCATTGAATACGCTCCTGACTTGACGGATTCCGGCGAACATAACCTCTCTCTCTATTTGTACGATACCGCGCCGCGTGAATCAATGCCGGCATCGTTTCATAAAATCGAGAACGAACGGAGCGTCGCGCTCAAGGCGTCTCAAACAGGTCGCGCGCGGGCCAGTCGCGGGTCGCTTCGAGCGCCTCGCGGACGCGGTTGACGCACGGTCGAAACCGGTCCGGCGGTTTATCTTGGCCGTTGCGGCCGCCGGGTGTCGTGTTGAACATCAAGCACCAGTCTACCCCGCCGGGCAGGTGCTCTAGCCAGGCCCGCACGCCCGCCTTGCCGCCGTCCTTGCCGTATCGAAAACCGTTCGGATCCCGCTGCACCACGTCCCAACCAAGCCCGACGTACGCCCCCCGCTCGTTCGGCCGGACCGGCGGCGGAGGCGGCTCAAGCATCAGCCGTCGCGTCGGCTTCGAGAGCAACGGCCGACCTCGCATACCATCGAGCGCCGCCATCAATTTGACCATGTCCGAAGGCGTCGCCAGCCAGTTGCTCGGCTTGTGCCCCGCCTCACGCAACCCTTTGGGGCCGTTAATGTAACGCCTCGTCTCGCCGGGGACCAGTGTCGATCGCTCGAGGATCGTCCGCGTGATTCCGAGCGGCGCGAGCAGGTGCTCGCGGACGTACGGCTCGTACGGCCGGCCGACGATTTTTTCGATCACCAGCCGAAGCAACAGAAAGCCCGCGTTCGAGTACCTGTGCTCGCTGCCGGGGTCGAAATCGAGCCGCCGCGCGAATGCGTTTTGATAAACGCGGATCAAGTCGTCCGACTCGTCATCTTCGTCGTCGTCTTGCTCAATCCGCGCACCGGGGCCGCGCGCGATATCGTGCGGCAAACCCGCCGCATGGTACATCAGGTGATGCACCGTGATTGCATGAAATCGCGGGTCCGCGGGACGCGTCATCCCAGCAGGTTTGAGGTCGTGGAAGAGATCGACCAGCTTGATTTCGATGTCGAGCTTGCCCTCGTCGACGAGTTGTAATGCGGTGATCGCGGAGACCGACTTCGTGACGCTCGCCAGGCTGAAGAGCGTCGCGCGGGTCGCCGGCCGCTTGTTTTCAAAGTCGGCCAACCCATAGCCTCTCGCCTTAATAAGCCGCCCGTCTTTGCCGACGGCGAGCGACGCTCCGACCACCCCCGCCGCTCGCATCGACTCCTCGATCAAAGGGTCGATCGAGCGCAACCCGCCCGCGCCGGCTACCGCTTTTTTTAACTGCGCCTGTCGTCGGGCGCGCGGTTTCCCGTCCTGCGCGCTTGCATTCGGCGCGAGCGCCGAGAGAGCAAGAGCGGCCCGAGCGATCGCCGCGAGCATCGAGCGCCGGTCGAGCATGGCCTCTCCTCCTTCTTCGCAACGGATGTCGTTTCTGAAACAGATGTTGCGTAGATTTAGGACGCCCCCAACGCCGCGCGGATCGCCGCACCAACGTCGGCGGTTGAGGCCTGACCGCCCAGGTCGGGCGTGCGGGGTTTCCCGGCCGCCAAGACCTTGGCGACGGCCTGACGGACGTCGATCGCGGCCGCCGGAAGGCCGAGGTGATCGAACATCATCGCCAAAGAAAGCACAGCCGCGGTTGGATTCGCGATACCCCGCCCCGCGATGTCGGGTGCCGAGCCGTGGACCGGTTCGAACATGCTGGGGGTGGTTCGCGACGGGTTCAGGTTGCCCGACGACGCGACGCCCATCCCACCCTGTAACACCGCGCCGAGGTCGGTGATGATGTCCCCGAACATATTCGTGGTCACGATCACGTCGAAACGTTCCGGACTGACGACCATCCGCATGCAGCATGCATCGACGTGCTGGTAGTCGGTTTTCACGTCTGGATATTCACGAGCGATCTCTAGAAATGCGCGCATCCAGAGATCATGCGCATAAGTTAGCACATTGGTCTTTGCAACAAGCGTTAGTTGGCCGACAAGTCCGCGTCCGACTTCCTCGGCGGAGAGCCCTCGGAACGGCCTGGCTCGGCCGCCGCCGCCGCGTGCTTGGTCAAACGCGAACCGCAGACAGCGCTCGACGCCGGCACGGGTGTTCACCGAAGTCTGGAGCGCCACCTCTTCGGAGGTTCCCTTGCGCGTGATGCCGCCGACGCCGACGTAGAGATCTTCGTTGTTCTCGCGGACGACGATCATGTCGATGTCGTCAGGCCCTTTCGCTTTGATAGGCGTCTCAACGCCGGAATAGAGCTTGATCGGGCGCAAATTGATGTACTGGCCGAGCTCGAACCGCAGTCGGAGCAGGATCCCCTTCTCCAAGACGCCCGGCGCGACGCCGGGGTGGCCGACCGCACCCAGCAGGATCACGTCGCAGCGCGCCAAGTCGCCAAAAACGGCGTCCGGCAGCACCTCGCCCGTCTTTAAATAGCGTTCGCCGCCCAAGTCGAAGGGGACCAACTCGTACTGCCGGCCGTGTGTCGAAGCGACGTCGGCGAGCACAGCCAGCGACTCGCGCATCACCTCGGGACCGACGCCGTCACCCGGAATCACACCAATCTTCGTCACCGTTCCGCCTCGTTGAGGGATTCAAAACCGCGAAGAACGCGCGCCGGCCTTGTCACCAATCGCCGCGGCGTCCGTAACGTCCATCAATAAGAGATGAATGGTAACGCGGCGGACGACGTCGGCTCAAGTCGACGTGTATAATAACTTGGGAGATTTGGACCTTGCGAACTCGACCGCGCGGTTGCTAAAAAATTGGGGTCAAGATTCCGAACCTGCGCGTTTCGGCGTAGGATCTTCGCGGTAGGCGTGGTCGGTTTTGTCGTGGGGAGCGACTTGCTTCTAAACTCCTTGGGGAAGTCCGCGGTAGGCGATGAATCTCGCGGAGCGGAGTTGTCTGGACTCGGGCTCTGATTGAATGCGGAGAGGCAAGCGGGGGATGCTTGCGGATTGATTTCGGCTCGGGAATAATCTCGATCGCGACGACGGCGGAATCCCGCCCAGTCGCAACGTTTGTTCAAGTTCGCATCGCAACGGCTACTCTACCAACGAATTCGCGACTCCGCGACGCGGCGCTTGGACCGGGCGTCGACCGCGGCGACGGCTCCAAAGGGAGACGGCCTGATGTCCGCCTCGACGAAAAGCAACGCCGGCAAGGACGTCAAAGGACTCTCGGGTTTGAGCGATTCGAACCTCGAGAAGTCGATTCTGCGCCGCGGACTAGCGACGCCTCAGGAAATCGAGGCGTGCAAGGCGCTGCGTTCAAAGCTGATCGCCCAGGGCGAGAGCGCGAAGAGCCTGCTTGAGATCATGGTCGCGAACCGCGTGCTGACGGAGAGCCAATCGACGCGTCTGATGCGCGAATCCGACGACACGAACCGCCGGTTCGAGATCCCGGGCTATCAGGTGCTCGAGCGCGTCGGCAAGGGGTCGATGGGGGTCGTGTACAAGGCGAGGCAGACGAGCGTCGACCGCGTGGTCGCGGTGAAGGTGTTGCTTGATGCGCTGGCGAAGAATCGCGAGTTCATCAAGCGCTTCGAGCGCGAGGCGAAGATCGCGGCGAAGCTGTCGCACAACAACATCGTGAATGCGATCGACGCGGGCGAAGTCGACGGGCATCATTATTTCGTGATGGAGTACGTCGAGGGGTCGACGATCAAGGACGAGCTCGACAAGGGGCGGATCTTTGACGAAAAGACGGCGATCAAGATCACGCTCGCGGTGACCGAGGCGCTCAAACACGCGCACGCCCGCGGCCTGATCCACCGCGACATCAAGCCCGAGAACGTGATTTTGACCCGCGACGGCAACGTCAAGCTCGCCGACCTCGGCCTCGCGCGGCTGACCGCCGACGAAAAGTGGGCGATGTCGGAGGCGGGCATGGCGATCGGCACGCCGTATTACATCAGCCCGGAGCAGGTCCGCGGGCAGGTCGACGTCGACATTCGCGCCGACATCTACAGCCTGGGCGCGACGCTCTATCACATGGTCACGGGTCACGTCCCCTACGGCGGCGACAACCCCACGCAGGTGATGCAAAAGCATGTCGACAAGAACGTGATCCTCGTGCCCCCCGACCACTTGAACACGAAGCTTTCGAGCGGCCTGGGCATGGTCGTCGAGACGATGATGGCGAAGAATCGCGAGAACCGCTATCGAAATCCCGACGATTTGATCCTCGACCTGAAGTGTCTGCTGCAAGGCGAGAGCCCGATGATCGCGGGCCAGAAGCCCGAGACGCTCGCCGAGCTCGCGCACGGCGATTCGGAGCATCGCGCCGATGAACTTTCGCCCGTCGCCGAAGAGCAGATGATCGAGATGGCGGCCTACGTGAATATGCGCAACAACGTCATCGCGGCGCTCGGCATGCTGCTCGCCGTCTCTGTGATCACGAACGTCGTCTTTCTGGCGATGAAGTGACGGCGACGCACTCGAACTGGATTAGAAAGGGAGGGGGGAGGCAAGCCACCCCCTTCCCCTTTTTTGTGCGACTCACTCGTCTTTGATTTTGACAAGATCATCGATGTTCACGCCGCTGGCCGTGAGAATAGCCACTTTCAAGGCGTGAATCTGACACACTGCGGCGACAGTGTGCTTGGGATCGGTACGGCTGGGCCCCGCATGAGCCAACCAGGCCGCCGCCCCGATTGTAACCATACCTGCGATGCACGCCCAACCAATGGGCCCCGTCAAGATGCCCACAAGTGTTGAAGTACCTGCGTACGCCGCAAACGGAAGTGTGACGCCGACGGATCCTGCGAGCATGCAAATCGTCGAACTCATCGTCGTGTAGAACGCAAAACCGGCGAGGTACTCTGCTCCCACAAGAGCGCTCATGGCGGCCGCCGTCGAGCCGGCAGCGATTGCGATCTTGTCGGCGATCTTGTCTCCTGTGTCGATTTTTGTCAGCAGTTCCAGACGTTGCACTGGCTTGAGCGCCCCCCAGATGTCGGCAAACAACTTCTTTTGTAACTCATGCTCGACGACAATCGTGACCTGAGTCCCCACGATCGACTCGTCAACATCAGCCTTTCGCGCCGCCCACTGAACAGTCTCATGGTACGGCACGTTTTTCTTGTCGGCGACGAGGTAGTAGCCGGCGTAATTGTTGGAAGCCCACTGGAGCTCATCGCAGATCTGTAATGCCTGGGCCTGAGCGTCCCCGACCAGATTCTTGATCGTGTCACGCGGCTTTGAGATATCGAGTGCTTGTCTGATGCTGAGGTGGGCCTCAGGCGGCAATTTCAAGAGGAGCTCGTTGAGCTCCTTTCCAGTCCAGTTGAGTCCGGGTTTCACCAGTCCTCGAAGTTGAGTGTACGTCTTTGTCAGCGGGTCTTCGACTCTGCCAGCCCAGGCGCTCCTGGCGGAGGTGACGGCGGGAAGCAGAAGTGCGGAGCCAGCAATCTGAAGAGCACGACGTCGAGAGAGGGTTCGGTTTTCCACGTTGCGATCCTCCCAGAGTGCGTTCAAGATCCAAGTAGCAGCGGCGAGATGAATACAACCTATGGGATCAGATATCCTGAATCACGGTCGCACATCCACTCCGCAGAAGGGATTACGAACGAAACCGCGGAATATTCGCGATCCTTAACTTTTTTTAAGATACGGCCACCACTTTCATTAGTTCCTGGTTAACACTCGATATCCAGGGATCGTTTTTTATTTCATTAGTTGAGTCGAAGCTATTCTACGCCCACACCCCGCCGAGCGACCTTTGCGCGCGAACTCGAGCTCATCGTCTCATTCCTGAAGGCGTTCTCGGCAACCCGCGGCAAAACGCGTCTCGACCGCCGAAGCCGGCGGCGGCGTAACTCGGACGCGCGGGGTGAAATCAGGGGAAGATCTGGTCGACCTCGATTCGCAAACCCGGTACGGCGGGTTCGGCGTCGGCGATTTGGCCGTCCGGAAACTTCTCGGGCGAGGTTGGCAGTCTGTCGATAGACGTGGATGCGTCGACCAACAGGATCGACATCCCAAACGACGAGCGTGCCGGCTTCGAAAGAGTCGTAGCGCTTCTCGGCGGCTTCGGCCTCGGCTCGCGGTCCGTAATCGTGCTCGCTTCTTACCTCGACTGCAAGCGTCGGCGGTTCCTCGACGAAGCGCATCGCGTTCGCGGGCAGCGGACCGCGTTAGAGGGACGCGTAGGGAGAAAACGACTGTCGCCCCGACGCAAGTTCGGACATCAGGAAGCGCATCTTGTCGGTATAGGCCTCGCAACCGCCGGTTGACTCCGCGTCGTCACCGAGGCTGCGCGCGATCCGGAAGGCGACGCTGCACGGCATTCGTCCGGTCGGCGTCAGACGCACGATCCTCCCCGCGATCAACCCGTCCTTGCCGTCGATGCGACCAAGCTCGTCGATCGGCGCCCGCTTCTCGGTCGAGGTCGACACGCAACTACACGTACAGACTTCTCCATACGACTCAAATCGAGAGCGTCGCGTTTCAATTCTCGCTGAAGTCGAAGACGCGGAGCGCATCCTTGCCGAGCGGATCCTTGAGAAACCGTCGGTGGCAGGACGTGCAGAGGTCGAAGCGGAAGGTCTTCGCGGAGGCTTGGTCGAGGTCGTGCGGGTGTGCGTCGAGGTCGTGCTGGACGAGGTCGGCGACGGCCTGCATGGGGTCGTCGTCGAGGTCGGCTTCGGTGAGTTCGTTGGGGTCGAATCCGGGATACGTCTCGACGCGAACGACGTAACGCGCGTCGCAAGCGGCGGTCAGATCCTTCCCGCAGAGATCACACGTGAAGTGGACCATCAGCGTCCCATCCCTCTCGATTGATGAGCGAACCGGTCGAACAACCGGCGGAGATCATGAACCGATCTTAACTCGACGGCCGGGATCGTTCCAAGCCGTGTTCCGACAATTCGAGTAGATCGGATTGGGCACGCGCCCGTCAAGCAACAAACGATCGCAACACATGAAGCGACTGAGATCCAGGCTGCGACCCGCACCTCGGCGGGGTCGTAAACGAGTGTGAGTCGATGCGCGCCGGCGGGGACGTCGACGGCTGAAAACAAGCCTTCGGCGGGTGTGATCGGCGCGGGGAGGCCGTCGATGAACGCGCGTCGGCCGGGGTCGAAGGTTTCGCGCACGACGATGTTTTGGGGGTGTTCGAGATCGAGGCTGAAGCGGCGACGGCAGGGCGAGCCGTCGTCGAGAGGAGCGACGTCGCCGTGCGCGCAGCTTACCGGAGGCGCGGCGTTGAGCCACGCGACCCAGACGTCGCCGAGGCGTTCAACGTGCTCGAAGACGCCGGCGGGCGGGGGTTCGGCCGCGACCACGGCCGCGACGCACGACGCTTCCAAGACCGCTCGCGCCCGCGCAACGCCCGCCCAAGTGATCGCGCGGCGGCTCGAACGAGGCTCGCGCGACGGCTCGAAAACGGGCTCGAGCGCATCGAGCGTGCCGGTCAGCTCGATCGAGTCGTAGTTCCGGACGTCGGCGAGCCGATAACGCATGAGCACGTTGGGGGGCAACTCGGATCCGAGTCCGAGCGTGCGTTCATGCGGCTTGAGCTGCGTTCGGAGCCGCGCGACGACGGGCTGCACGGGGCGGTCGTCGGCGGGGCTGATCGACGGGTTGAGGTCGAATCCGAACGCGAACAGTTCGGCGATGGTGCCCGCGAGCAAAGCAGCGCGGACAGCGCTCGGCGTCGCGAATCCTCGCCGCGCCGCAAGTGCCAGCGCCGCCATCGCGAACAAGCCGCAGCCGCCTGCGCGCCAGTAGCGCGGGAGAAATCCGAGGGTTGCGCGGGTTTGACGGTCGGCGCGCGCGGCGTAGACTTCGGGGTCCGCGCCGGGGGTTGTGGCGGCGGCGCGCGCGTAGTGATCGCGGGCTCGCGACGAGATCGCGCCGGCCTGTGTTTCGAGGGTGATCGCCGCCGCGCAGAGCGCGCAGGCCGCGCACGCCCAGAGCGCGATCCAGCCGCGCGGCAGACGCGTCTCGGCGATGCGGTCGAGCCCCGCGCCACCGAGCAAGACGAGGCTAAACCCCAGCCAGAGCGTGAGTCGGCGGTTATCCGCGACGTCGAGCACGGGGAGCGCGCGGAGCAGATTCGCGACCGGCGGGACGTCGAACGCGGCGCAGGCTCCGAACAGCCCGAGCGCGACGAGAAACCGCAGTCGATCTTCGCCGTTGATCCGGCCCGCCCACGCGCCGAGGGGCGCCAGCCAGAGCAACGTCGCCACCCCCGCGTAGCCGCCCGCGGACTCGTTGAGGTTGTGCACGCCGAGGCCGCGCGCGATGTTCGGTTGCCCGCGACGCTGCGATCCAAACACGTACGGCAGCGCGGTGCACGCGGCATCGAGCACGCGCGGCCGCGTGATCGTCAGCGGCGACGCCTTCCGAGCCGCGCGGTCCGACCACACCGGGCTTTTGGTCAAATAGACCGCCAGCGGCACGACCTCAATCGCCGCCAGAGCCACCCCCAGCGCGACGCCGGCCGTCCACGCGGTCGCGCCTCGCAGGCACGGCTCACGTCGTCGCGATTGCGCCGCGATCCGCCACGCCGCGTAGATTCCGGCCGCGAGCAGCACGTGCGCGCTCGTCTGGACATGACCTGCGAGCAGCGTGCATCCCGCACAGAGCGCGACGACGGCGATGGAGCGCGGCGAGGGCCGTGCGAGCGCGCGGTCGCTCGCCCAGAGCAGCCACGGCAGCCAGATCGCGGCGCTCGTCACCGGGAACAGCAGCCACAACATCGGGAAGCCCGACAGCGGCCACGCCAGGCCCGCGAACCAGCGTCCCCAGCCGCCGAAACCCCAGCTCGTCGCGAGCAGAAACATCCCGCAGCCGGCTGTCCAAAGTCGCGCCGCGGCCATCCAGGACTGCGTGCGCGCCACCGGCGCCGCCGCCAAATACGCGACCGCGTGGAACGGGTCGAACACCGCGCTCTGTCCGTTCGCGAGGTGCGGCACGCCGCGGCCCGCGTAGGGATTCCAGAGCGGCAAGCGGCCCGCGCGCAGCTCGTCGCGGTTGAATTCGAGCCACGG
>JAJYDB010000084.1 GCA_021777845.1 Planctomycetota bacterium | reverse complement strand
TACATACCGGGGTGCCCGCCGCCCGCTCCGAGAATCCGCAAGGTCCTCGAACAAGCGCTTGCGGGCGAGCCTTTGCATCTCGACGGCGCGGACATCAGGTTCGGTTGAAACGACGCCGAACGCGGCAAAGGCGGGGGAGCGGCCATGACTCGACGCATCGTGATCGACCCGGTGACGCGGATCGAAGGGCACGCCAAGATCACGATTCACCTCGACGACGACTCGCACGTCGTCGACGCGCGGTTCCACGTCGCCGAGTTTCGCGGCTTCGAGACCTTCTGCGCGGGCCGCCCGTTCTGGGAGATGCCGAGCATCACCGCGCGGGTCTGCGGGATTTGCCCCGTCAGCCATTTGATCGCTTCGTCGAAGGCCGGCGACGCCTTGCTCGCCGTCGCGATCCCGTCCGCGGCCGCGAAGCTGCGCCGGTTGATGAACCTCGCGCAGATCGTGCAGTCGCACGCGCTCAGCTTCTTCCATCTCAGCGCGCCCGACCTCTTGCTCGGCCTCGACAGCGACCCGAGCCGGCGCAACGTGTTCGGTTTGATCGCGGCCGAGCCTGAGCTTGCGCGCGGCGGCATTCGCCTCCGGCAGTTCGGCCAGGAGGTCATCGAGCTGCTCGGCGGACGCAAGATTCACCCCGCGTGGTCGGTGCCGGGCGGCGTTCGCGAACCGCTCGCGGCGGCGGGTCGCGAGCACATCCGCGCGCGGCTTCCCGAGGCGAAGGCGACGATCGCGGCGGCGCTCGCGCGATTCAAAGCCTTGCTCGATCAGTTCCAAGAGGAGGTGGAGCATTTCGGGCGGTTCCCGACGCTGTTCCTCGGACTCGTCGGCGACGACGGCGCGTGGGAGGTTTACGACGGCGCGCTGCGCTTGACCGACTCGGAGGGCCGGATCGTCGCCGACAACCTCGACGTCGACGCCTATCGAACGTTCCTCGGCGAGGCGGTCCAGCCCGACTCGTACTTGAAGTCGCCGTATTACCTCCCGCTCGGTTTTCCCGAGGGCATTTATCGCGTCGGACCGTTGGCGCGGCTGAACGTGTGCTCGCACATCGGCACGCCGCTGGCGGACGCCGAGTTGAAGGCGTACCGCGCGCGCGGCGGACGAGTCGTGACGTCGTCGTTTTGGTATCACTACGCGCGGCTGATCGAGATCTTGGCCGGCATCGAGCACATCGAGCGTCTGCTCGACGACCCCGACGTGCTCTCGACGCACCTGCGCGCGAAGGCGGACGTGAACGCGCTCGAAGCCGTCGGCGTCAGCGAAGCGCCGCGCGGGACGCTGTTCCATCATTATCAGATCGACGAGCACGGCTTGATCCGACGCGTCAATTTGATCATCGCGACCGGTCAGAACAACCTCGCGATGAACCGGACGATGGTGCAGATCGCGCGGCATTACATTCACGGGCCGACGATTCCCGAGGGCGTCTTGAATCGACTCGAAGCCGGCATCCGCGCGTTTGACCCGTGCCTGAGCTGCTCGACGCACGCCGTCGGCGCGATGCCGCTGCACGTTCAGCTCGTCGGTCCCGACCGCTCCGTGCTCGACGAAACCTGGAGAGACTGAGCGATGCGCGCCGCTCTGATTCGCGAGCACGCCGAGGTCGTCGTCGTCGGCTACGGCAATCCGCTGCGGTCGGACGACGCCGTTGGACTTTGCGTCGCCGCCGAGGTTGCGCGTCGGCACAGGCCGGGCGTGGTCGCGCTCGCGGTCCCGCAGCTTGTGCCGGAGCTGTCGGCGTCGATCGCGACCGCGCGACTCGTCGTCTTTGTCGACGCCCGACGCGGCGCGGTCGAGGGTGCGATCGCGGTCGATCGCATCGAGCCGTCCGAGACCGACCCGTTTTCCGCCCACGCGAGCAGCCCGCGCGCGCTGCTGTCGATGACGCGCGCGCTCTTCGACGCGACGCCGGAAGCGTGGTTGATCAGCGTGCCGGCGGTCAATTTCAAATTCGGCGATCAGTTGTCGCCGACCGCGCGCCGCGGAGTCGACGCCGCGCTCGTCGCGGTCGAGACGCTCGCGGACGTCGCGACCCGTGCGCCTGCGTTGACTGGCCTGTGATCGAAAAAGGACGGAGCTTGTGACGATGTCGGGCACCTCGGATTATCCGGAACTGACGGCGGAGGAGGCGGCGGAGACGATCGCCGACGGCGCGCTGGTCGCTTTCAGCGGCTTCACGGCGGCGGGCGCGGCGAAAGTCGTGCCGCGGGCGCTGGCGGTCCGCGCCCGGCGTCTGCACGCGGAGGGCCGTCCGTTTCGGGTCGGCGTCCTCACCGGCGCGTCGACCGGCCCGAGCATCGACGACGCGCTCGCCGCGGCCGAGGCGGTCCGTTGGCGCGCTCCGTATCAATCGTCCGCGCCGCTGCGGGAGCGCATCAACCGCGGCGAAACCGACTACGTCGACATGCACCTCTCGCACTTCCCGCAAATGCTCGCGGAGGGATTTCTCGGCAAGATCGACGTCGCGGTCATCGAAGCGACCGAGGTCACGCGCGACGGCCGCGTTTTCCTCTCGACCTCGATCGGCGCATCGCCGACGTTCCTCCGCTGCGCCGAGCGCGTGATCATCGAGGTGAATCGATTTCAGAGCCGGCGACTCGCCGAAATCGCCGACGTCGTGGTGATGCCGCCGCCGCCGCATCGGACGCCGATCGCCATCGACCACCCGCTCGATCGGATCGGCAAGCCGTACGCCGAGGTCGACCCGCGCAAGGTCGTCGGCATCGTCCGCAACGACGAGCCCGACGACATCCCTCTGTTCCGCGCGCCGACGCAAAGCTGCACGGGGATCGCCGGCCACATCGTCGAATTCCTGCTCCGCGAACGCGCCGCGGGACGCATCCCGCCCGAGTTTCTGCCGTTTCAAAGCGGGGTCGGCAACGTCGCCAACGCCGTCATGACGGGCCTGGGCGCGCACTCGGAAATCCCGCCGCTCACGATGTATTCCGAGGTCCTCCAGGACGCCGCGCTCGACCTCATGCGGTCGGGCCGGCTCGCGGCGGCCAGCACCACGAGCCTCACGCTCTCGACCGGAAAGCTCCGCGAACTCTACGACGACCTCGACTTCTTTCTGCCGAAGATCGTGCTCCGACCGCAAGAGCTGTCGAACCACCCCGAGGTCGTCCGGCGGCTCGGCGTGATCGCGATGAACACCGTGCTCGAGGTCGACGTCTACGGCAACGCGAACTCCACGCACATCTGCGGCACGCGGATGATGAACGGCATCGGCGGCAGCGGCGATTTCGAGCGCAACGCGTTCCTTTCGATCGTGATGTGCCCGTCGATCCTGCACGGCGGGCGGGTGTCGTCGATCGTGCCGATGTGCCCGCACATCGATCACGCCGAGCACTCGGTGCAGATCGTCGTGACCGAGCAGGGTCTGGCCGACCTCCGCGGCCTCGGGCCGGTCGAGCGCGCCCGCGCGATCATCGACCGCTGCGCCCACCCGGCGTATCGCGACTACCTCCGCGACTATCTCCGCCGCGCGCCCGCGGGGCATATCCGGCACGATCTGACGCGCTGTTTTGAGCTGCATCGCAACTTCATCGAGCACGGCGCGATGCTGCCCGACCTCGACCTCGGCGGCGCGGCCGGGAGCTTATAAGTCGGCCCGCGCGACCGTCGCGTCAACGTCCGCGGCCGCCGCGCGCAGCCAGTCGTACCACTCCGAGAGGCCGTCGCCGCGCGTCGCCGAGACGCGCACGACCCGCAGCGACGGATTGACCGCGCGCACGTGCCGATCGAACTTCGCCTCGTCGAACGGCACGTACGGCAGCAGGTCGATCTTATTCAAAATCACGATTGTGCCGGCCCGGAACATGTGCGGATATTTGAGCGGCTTGTCGTCCCCCTCGGCCGTCGAGACGATCACGACCTTCGCGCGCTCGCCGAGGTCGAACAACGCCGGGCAGACGAGGTTGCCGACGTTCTCGACGAGCACGACCGACCGCGCCGCCGGGTTGAGCTGTTCGAGCGCGCGTCCGAGCATCGCGGCGTCGAGATGACAGCCCGCGCCGGTGTTGATCTGCACCACGCGACAGCCCGCCGCGCGAATCCGCTCGGCGTCGTGCAGCGTCTCCTGATCGCCCTCGATCACGCTCATCGGCAACGCGCCCGCGAGGTCGCGGATCGTGCGCTCGAGCAGCGTCGTCTTGCCCGATCCCGGCGAGCTCACGAGGTTCAAGGCGAGAATCGCGCGACGCGCGAGCCAACCGCGATTCAGATCGGCCAGACGGTCGTTTTTCGCGAGCACAGCCGTCTCGATCGAGATCGTCGTGCCGACGCGCGGGCGATCCTGACCGTGCTCGTGACGAAGGTGCTCCGCGCGCGGAGGCTCGGCGGGCTCGTCGAGCGGGACGGCGAGGCCGGTTTCGAGGTCGGTCAGCCTGGGTCGCGAGTTGTCCGAGCAGCCGCACGTCGCGCACATCAAATCACCTCGATTTCCTTCAGTTGCAGTTGCCGGCCCGAGAGCAGTTCGAGGTCGGCGCCGCCGCACGCGCACAATCCCGCCGGCTGATCGAGCACAACCTCGGCGCCGCACCCGCGGCAACGCGCCAACCCCGGCGACTCAAGGATGTCGAGCCGCGCGCCTTCGATCGAGGTGCCCTCGACGCACACCTCGAAGCAGAAACGCAGCGATTCGGGCAGCACCGCCGCGAGCTTGCCGACCTCGATCAGAACGCGCGTGACGCGCGCCCCGGCGGCGTGGTCGTTCACGATCGCGACGATCTCCTGCGCGATCTCCAACTCGTGCATGCGCCTGACTCCGATTGTTTCGACCGTCGCCTCGTCCTTTTGACCCGGCTCAACAGATGCGCGGCAACTGCTCTCCGGACAGGAGGCTGACGATCCGTTCGCCGCCGACGCGCGACGTCATCGTAACCATTCCGGCGTGTTCGTGAACGACGCGGCCGACGACCGCGGCGTCGCGGCCGAGCGGGTGCGCCCGCATCGCGTCGAGGAGCCGCGCGACGTCCTCGGGCGGCACGACGGCGATCAGCTTGCCTTCGTTTGCGACGTACAACGGGTCGAGCCCGAGCAGCTCGCACGCGCCGCGGACCTCGCGTCGCACCGGGATCGAGCCTTCGTCAAGCTTCACCCCGACGCGCGACGCCTCGGCCAGCTCGTTGACCGCGCTTGCCAACCCGCCGCGCGTCGGGTCGCGGAGTGCGCGCACCGACGGGCAAGCGTCGAGCATCACGCGCACCAGGTCGGTCAGCGGCGCGCAATCACTCTCGAGCACCGTCTCGAACTCGATTCCCTCGCGGACCGACATCACTGCGACGCCGTGGTCGCCGATGGTTCCGGAGACGACGACGCGGTCGCCCGGCCTCGCCGCGCGGATCGACAGCGAACGACCCTCCGGCACGACTCCAAGGCCCGACGTCGTGATGAACACTTGGTCGCCCTTGCCGCGGTCGACGACCTTCGTATCGCCGCTGACGAGCGTGACGCCGGCTTCGTCGCAGGCCGCGCGCATCGAGGCCGCGATCCGACGCAGGTCGTCGATCGGCAGACCCTCTTCGAGAATGAACGCCGCGGACAGAAACAAGGGCCGCGCGCCCCCCATCGCGAGGTCGTTGACGGTCCCGAACACGGCGAGTCGACCGATATCGCCGCCCGGAAAAAAAAGCGGTCGCACCACGAACGAATCGGTCGTGAACGCGACCCGCGGCGACGTTGCCTCGGGCCCCGCGTTCAGCCGGACGACCGCCTGGTCTTCGAGCGCGTTGAGCACGTCGTTGCCGAACGCGGGCAAGAACAGGCGTTGAATCAAGTCGGCCGTGAGTTTCCCGCCGCCGCCGTGGCCGAGCGTGATCTCCTCGTAACGCGAGTTCGGCAACGGGCACGCGGCCGCCGGAGCGTCGTTCGAATTCAATCGCGGCGTGCTCATCGGACGGACTCCCGCGCGACGTCCGTCGACGCCGCGTCGACGCCGATCGGCATCGCGTCGAGGTGCCGTCCGTAGGCGAAATAAGCGGCGCACGCTCCCTCCGAAGAGACCATCGTCGCGCCGAGCGGGTTGTGCGGCGTGCATCCGCGGCCGAACTCCGGGCAGTCGCGCGGCTTCTTGTTCCCTTTCAAAATCTCGCCGCTGATGCAGACCGACGACTCGCGCGTTTCGATGCCCGCCACGTCGAACCGCGTCTCGGCGTCGAAGTCGCGATACGCCGCGCGCAGCCGGTAACCGCTGTTCGGGATCAGGCCGACGCCGCGCCAGTTGCGGTCGCAGACTTCGAAGACTTCGTCGATCATCGCTTGCGACGATCGATTCCCGGCGGCGCGAACGGCGCGGGCGTATTGGATTTCGACCTCGGCGCGGCCCGCCTCCAACCGCCTCACGGTCCGGAGCACGCCGTCGAGCAGGTCGAGCGGCTCGAAGCCGGTGATGACGATCGGCACGTTGCGACGACGCGCGATCGCCGCGTAGTCGTCGCAGCCGACGACGGTGCAGACGTGCCCCGGGCCGAGGAAACCCTGCACGCGGTTTTCCGGGGCGGCGAGCACGGCCTCCATTGCCGGCGGCACCAGCACGTGCGCGACGAGGACGCTGAAGTTCGTCAAGCCGCGCCGCCGCGCCGTCCAGATCGCGGTCGCGTTCGCGGGGGCCGTCGTCTCGAAGCCGATCGCGAAAAAGACGACCTCGCGCGCGGGGTTCGACGCCGCCAGATTGACCGCGTCGAGCGGCGAATAGACGACCCGCACGTCGCCGCCGCGCGACTTCAATTGCAGCAGGTCGCCGCGCGACCCCGGCACGCGCAGCATGTCTCCGAACGAGCAAAACACAACCTCGGGCCGCGACGCGATCGCATGCGCCCGGTCGATCGTCGCGAGCGGCGTCACGCACACGGGGCAGCCCGGCCCGTGCACTAATTCGAGGTCGCGCGGCAGGAGCCGGTCGATGCCGTACTTGACGATCGCGTGCGTCTGGCCGCCGCAGACCTCCATGATCGTCCAGGGCCGCGTCATCGTGCGCGCGATCGCCGCGACGAGTCGTTCCGCGGCCGCGCCGTCGCGATATTCGTCGAGGTATTTCACGGCGAGCCGGCCTCCAACTCGTCGAGCCGGTTCATCTCTTCGAGATACGCGAAGACCCGCCGCGCCTCGTCCTCGTCGATCGTCGACAACGCGAAGCCGACGTGGACGAGCACGTAGTCGTCGACGACCGCCTCGGGCACATGCAGTAGGCAGACGCGTTTGAACACCCCGCCGAAGTCGACGCGTCCCATCGGCACGTCGTGCTCGCGGTACGTCTCCACCAATCGTCCCGGAACCGCCAGACACATCGGCCGCTCCTTGAGTTCAAAGTTCGCCCGCGGCCAGTCGCGCCGCCGCGACGGCGAGTTGTCCGAGAGCCAGACCGCCGTCGTTCGTCGGCACGCGCCGTTGCAGACAGACGCGGAAACCCGCGCGCTCCAGCCGCGCGACGGTCGCGGCCGTCAGCAGCGCGTTCATGAACACGCCGCCGCTCAGCACGACCGTCCGCAACCCGATTTCAGCCGCCGACCGCGCGCACACCGCCGCGACGATCTCCACCAGCGTTGCGTGGAACCGCCGCGCGATCAAGCCCGCCGCCGCGCCCGCGCGCGCGTCCTCCGCCGCCGCGGCGATCAACGGCCTCGTGTCGATCACGCGGCACGCGCCCGGCTCGATCGCGAACGGATAGACGCCGGCATCGTCCGCGTCGGTCGCGAGCGCTTCGAGCTCGATCGCCGCTTGACCCTCGTAGTCCACGCGCGTACGGACCCCCGCGATGGCCGCGACGGCGTCGAACAAGCGGCCGACGCTCGAGGTCATCGGCGCGTTGAACCCGCGCTCAACCTGACGCGACACCGCCGCTCGCGCGCGCTCGTCGATTCCCGAGAGCGCCGGCACGCACCCCGCCGCGGCGTCTTCGAGATGCGCCAGCGCCTGCCGCCAAGGCTCGCGGATCGCCTGCTCGCCGCCCGGCATCGCGACGTAGCGCAGATGCGCCGCGCGGCGGAACGTCGTGTAATCCGCGACCAGGACCTCGCCTCCCCAAACCGCGCCGTCGGCTCCGTAACCGCTGCCGTCGAACGCGACGCCGATCACCGGGCCGTCGAGACCGTGCTCCGCCATGCAGCTCGCGACGTGCGCGTGATGATGCTGTACCGCGGTCGTCCGCCCTGGATGGCGCTCGATCGCGAACCGAGTGGACGCGTAGTCGGGGTGCAAATCGTGCGCCGCGACCTCGGGCCGCACGTCGAACAGACGCTCGTAATGCGCGACGGTCTCGGCGTACGACCGGTACGCCTCGTAATGGTCGAGGTCGCCGAGATGATGACTGACGACCGCGACCCGGCCGCGTCCGAGCGCGAACGTCGCCTTCATCTGACCTCCCGCCGCGAACACGGGCCGCTCGCACGCGATCGGCAGCTCGAGTGGTCGAGGCGCGTCGCCGCGCGCACGCCGGACCGGCATCTCGCGACCCGCGACCACGCGCGTCACCGAGTCGTCGCAACGCATCCGGATCGGCCGGTCGTGCGTCAAAATGAGGTCGGCAACGCCGGCGAGCCGCGCCCGCGCGTCGTCGTCCTCGTACGCGATCGGCTCGTCGGACAGGTTGCCGCTCGTCATCACCAACGGCGTCGATCCGAACTCCGCCGTCAACAACGCGTGCAGGGGCGTATACGGCAGCATCACGCCGAGGTCGCGGGCGCCGGGCGCGACGGCGTCGGCCGCGCGGCCGCCTTTCAACTTGCGCAGCAAGACGATCGGACGCCGCCGCGAGGTCAGCAACTCCTCCTCGACGGAGTTCATCGCGACGACCAGGCGCGCCGCCGCCGTGTCGCGCACCATGATCGCGAACGGCTTCGCGTCGCGCCGCTTGCGACAACGCAGCTCGGCGACCGCGCGCGCGTCGCTCGCGACGCACGCCAAGTGGTATCCGCCCAGCCCTTTGATCGCGACGATTCCGCCTCGACGCAACGTCGCGACGGCCGCCGCCAAGGGTTCGTCGCACGCGGTCGTCCGCCCCTGATCATCGAGCGCGCTCAGACGCGGGCCGCACGCCGGGCATGCCGTCGCCTCGGCGTGAAAACGTCGGTCAGCGGGATCGTGATACTCCGCGCGACACGCGCCGCAAAGCGGGAACGACGCCATCGTCGTGCGCTCGCGATCGTAAGGCGCGCCGCGAATGATCGTGAACCGCGGGCCGCAGCGCGCGCAGCTTAGAAAGGGATAGCGGAACCTGCGGTCGCGCGGGTCGAACAGCTCCGCCAGGCAGTCGTCGCAGACCGCGACGTCAGGCGCGAGCACAACCTCGCCCGCGCCGACGACGTCGCTCGGTTCGATTCGAAATCCAGGGTCGCCGCGCGGCGGTCGCGACGTCCAGCGGACCGCGTCGATCTCCGCCGTCGGCGGCGGTCGCGTCGACAGCTCGTCGAGAAAACGATCGAGCGCGACGTCGTCCCCCTCGACCTCGACGAGCACGCCGCCGGTCTGATTCCGCACGAATCCGCGCAGATCGAGCCGCGTCGCCAGTCGATGCACGAAGGGACGAAAGCCCACTCCTTGCACCAAGCCTCGGATCGAGATCGCTCGGCGTTCCAAGAGTCGGCCTCGCGTGCGGTACATCGAGTCGCGGGAGAAGAATCAAGCAGAGCCGGCCGGTCCGCTGCGTCGCGACGTCCTCAACCTCAGTCTTTCAACGACGGCGACGCTCGTCAACGGAGCGGCGAGCGGACCCGCGTCGCGTCGTGGGCGTTCGTCACGGTTCGAGCGGTTGCACGGGCGAGACGAAGCCGTCGGGTTTAATCGCCAGGACGGAGCAATCGACTCGTTGCAGGACGGTCTCGGCGGTGTTCCCGATCACGAGGCTGGGAATCCCTGTGCGAGCGACGGTCCCCATCACGATCAGGTCGATTCGGAGGGTCGCCGTCTGGTCCGCGATGACGTCCGCGGGGTCGCCCTTCAGGAAGTGGACGGTGCGGCCGGCATGGTCCGGGAACTTCTCCAAGAGACGGTTGAGCGCCGTCTGGGCCTCGTGGCGCGAGTCGTCGACGTAGCGTTCGATCTGCTCTTGATCGAGCGTCAAGTCGCCGCGCACCAGCCGTTCGCCGATCGCCGACCAAGCGTGGACGACGTGGAGCTCCGCTCCCTCCCGGCGCGCCAGCGAATCGGCGATCTCCAGGATTTTCGCGTCGAGCGCTCCGTCTCTCGGGGCCGGCTCCGCTTTGATGTGAAGCTGGATCGCGTCGTCGGGCGGCGGAGCGGGGTCGACCGCCGCGAGGATCCGCGCGAACGGTTGGTCCACGTGTTGCGGCTTGAACAGCCAGAGCGGACAAGGGCAGCAGCGGAGCAGGTTCATATCGGTCGAGCCGAACGACACGTCCTGGTTCGGTTCAGTCTCTTTCATGAGCAGGTCGTGCTTGCCCTTCAACACCTCGCGGACCAGCTCGAGGTAACGGCGTCCCCTGAGGACGCCGGTGGTCACCTCGAGCCCTTGGTTGCGCAGCGGCGCGGCGAGCCCCGCGAGCGCTTCCGACTTTTGTTGGACGAGGACGCTCTGAAGCTCCTCCGCGTTCGGCAGGACGAGCCGCGCGTACCAGGGAAAGTCTTCCACGACCGAGACGAGTCGAACCGCGGCGCCGTTTTGCTTGGCGATCCGAGCGGCCCGCGTGAGGACGGGCTGACGCGACGGGTCGCCGTCGATCAGAACGAGGAGGCTCCGGAACCGTTGCATGCCAAACTCCTTTCACAGGGACGGCCGAACCTCCTGAGAGAGATGCGGCGGGGCGTTGAGATTCAGAAGCGGGACTCAGGCCTTGATCGGAGCCGCCGCGGCGCGGCCGCGTCGTCGGGTCGCGAGCTTGGATAACTCCACGATCGCGACCGGCGCCAGCGAGCAGGCGGAGATCACCCCCCAGTCAAAGGCCGTG
This sequence comes from Planctomycetota bacterium, assembly GCA_021777845.1. Classification (GTDB taxonomy): domain Bacteria; phylum Planctomycetota; class Planctomycetia; order Isosphaerales; family Isosphaeraceae; genus JAJYDB01. The sequence continues at coordinate 7,352 of JAJYDB010000084.1, read as the reverse complement.
GGCGGGATCGTGTGCAGCAAGGCTCGCAACGGCGGCGCCGAGATCGCGGCGACTTGAAGCACGACGCAGGTCAGGACCGCGGCCCAAAGCCATTCGTTCGTGAAGAGCCGCGACGTAAAAACGGAACGGCGCTGCGAGCGCGCGTTCAACGCGTGGACGACTTGCGCGAAGCCGAGGGTCAGGAACGCGATCGTCCGCGCGCGGAGGATGCCGTCGGGCCCGTCGCCGTAACGCCGCAGGCCGATCTCGAACGCGATCAGCGTGAGCGCGGCGAGCATTGCGCCTTGCCAGGCGATGAGGCCGAGGAATTGCCCGCCGATAAGGCTTTCACGCGGGTCGCGCGGCGGACGCTTCATCATGTCCGGCGCCGACGGCTCGAGCGCGAGAGCGAGGGCGGGGAAGACGTCGGTGAGCATGTTCAGCCAGAGGATCTGGAGCGCCCCGAGCGGCAGCGGCCGGCCGATCAGGATCGCGGCGAACACCGTGAGGATCTCGGCGAAGTTGCACGAGAGCAGGTAGTGAATGAATTTGAGGATGTTCGCATAGATGATCCGCCCTTGTTCGACGGCCGAGACGATCGTGGCGAAGTTGTCGTCGGTGATGATCATGTCGGCGATTTCCTTCGCCGCTTCGGTCCCTTTGATGCCCATCGCCACGCCGATGTCGGCTTGTTTGAGGGCCGGGGCGTCGTTGACGCCGTCGCCGGTCATGGCGACGACCTCGCCGCGCCGCTCGAGCGCCTCGACGATTCGCAGCTTGTGCTTGGCGGAGACGCGGGCGAAGACGCCGGTCGCGGCGACGATGCGGTCGAGGCCCGCGTCGTCGAGCCCTTCGATCTCGCGCGCGTGCACGACCGCGAGCGGCCTGCCGAACCGGTCGTGATCGAGCCCGAGCTGTCTGCCGATTTCCGCCGCCGTGGGGGGCTGGTCGCCGGTGATCATGACGGTCCGAATTCCGGCTTCGCGGCAAGTTGCGATGGCCGCTTTCGCCTCGTCGCGGAGCGGGTCGATCATGCCCGCGAGCCCGACGAAAACCAGCTCGCGATCGAGGTCCGCGCGGCTGTATCCCTCCGGCAGCGCGCGGTAGGCCAGGCCCAGAACCCGCAACGCCGACCCGGCGAGCTCGAGGTTCGAGGCGAGATGACGATCGCGGATCGCCGCCGTCATCGGCTCGACGCCGGACGCACCGAGAGAGGCGACGCTCATCCGCAGCAACGTCCCCGGCGAGCCTTTCACGAACGCGACGACGCCGCCCCCCGGCCGGCGATGCACCGTCGCCATCCGCTGGGTGTGACTGTTGAACGGCACTTCGTCGATGCGAGGGAGGCTGAGAGTCGGGCCGGCGAGCGTCAGGCCGGCTTTCTCGGCCGCGACGAGCAACGCCGCTTCGGTCGGATCGCCGAGGATTGATTCGCCGCCGTCCGCGCGGTCGATGCGCGCGTCGTTGCACAGCGCGCCGATCCGCAGCGCCTCGACCAGGCGCGAGTCGGCGAGGGGATCGATCCGCCGGCCGTCGAGGTCGCGGAACTCGCCCGCCGCGGCGAAGCCGCTCCCCGTGACCTGGACCCGACGACCATCCAGAACGATGGTCTGGACGGTCATCTCGTTCTTCGTCAGCGTCCCGGTCTTGTCAGTGCAAATGACCGTCACCGAGCCGAGCGCCTCGACGGCGGGCAGTCGGCGGATCAACGCCCGCATCCGCGCCATTCGCTGCATGCCGACCGCCAGCGTCATCGTCGAGACCGCCGGCAAACCCTCCGGCACCGCGGCGATCGCCAGCGAGATCCCGACCTCGAACATCCGCAGCAGGCTGTTCCCGCGGAGCCGGCCCGCGATCACGATCACCGCGCAGAGCGCGAGCACGATCGCCATGATCGAGCGGCCGAGGCGGTCGAGCTTCCGTTCGAGCGGAGTCTCGCGTATGCCGGCCTCCTCGATCATGACGCCGATCTTGCCGACCTCGGTCCGCATTCCGGTCGCGGTGACCAGCAATCGGCCGCGGCCGTCGGTGACGGTCGTACCCATGAACGCCATGCACGATCGATCGCCGAGCGGGGTGTTGACGTCGGGGACCGGCTCCGTGCGCTTGCCGACCGCACGCGATTCCCCCGTCAACGTCGCCTCCTCGACATGCAACCTGGCGACCTCGATGACGCGACCGTCGGCCGGAAGGCGAATCCCCGCCGACAGCAACACCACGTCGCCGGGCACCAGCTCCGCCGCCGGGATCTCGCGCGCGAGCCCGCCGCGGACCACCTGAGCCGTCGGCACCGACTGCCGCCGCAACGCGACCAGCGCCTGCTCCGCCTTCCACTCCGTCAGAAAGCCGATGGCGGCGTTCAACCCGATGACGATCAGGACGGCAAACGCCTCGATATTCTCGCCGACCGCGAAGGCAAGCCCCGCGGCCGCGAGCAGCAGCACGACAAGCAGGCTCTCGAACTGCGCGCGCAGGATCGCGGCCGCCGAGCGACCGGGAAGCTCGACGATGCTGTTCGACCCGAACCGCGCGAGCCTCCGGGAAGCCTCGTCCTCGGAAAGTCCGTGCGCGGGGTCGCTGCGAAGTCGCAACGCCGATTCTTTGCAGTCGAGCGTGTGCCAAGCGACATCGGCGGAGAATTCCGGTCGACCGTCGGCGAAGCCGCTCGGCTCCCGCGCGTGTTGAGTCCGAATGCTCATCTTGACTCCGGCGCAAACCGCAACACTTCCGCCCGATCGGTCGGCCGCCCGTCGTTCTCTCGGAAGAAACGCGATCGAGGGGCGGACGCTCGGGCGAGTATCCGCTACGGCCGCTGTTGGCCATCCTATCCCGCCGGAGTCGCCGACGCCACGCGCGCACCACGCGTCGGCCGTCGCTACTCATCGGCATTTGCCCTTGACGGCTCGGATCGATTCCTGGAAGTTCCGCGCCTCGCGAGCGAGCCGAGGTCGCCTCGACTCAATACCCTTCACGGAGGAAGAGCCTTGTCCGTCCCGCACCGTCGTCTGCAACGAGCCTTCTTCTTGGCGATCGTCTCCCTGCCGGCCCTCTGCGGAGGCCGGTTGCACGCCGACGCGCTCTACACCCTCACCAACCTCGGTCAGATCCAGTTGCCGGGGACCTACAGCCTGAATGATTCCGGCGAGGTCGTCGGCAACCTGGCGAACGGATCACCGTTCCTCTACCAGTCTTCCGGGCCGGCCGCCGGCACGTTCACGAACCTCAGCGCCGCCGTGGGCGCGAACACCAACCTGACCGGCATCAACGACTCCGGCCAGATCATCGGCAACCAGGTCGTCGGCTACGTCCCTCCGCGCGAAGGCGCGGGCGGTTTTGTCGGGAATCTGACGCAGGCGATCCTCTACAGCGGCGGGCAAGTCACCAAGATCCCGATGTTCCCGGGCGACCATTACAACTCGGCCGTCGGCATCAATGAAACAGGCTTGATCATCGGCAGCTCCGGCGGCACCGCCTCCAGCAACGCCGGGGGTAACGGCTACATCTACCAAAACGGCCGGATCACCAACTTGGGAAACAACGGGCCGACCGCCGTCAGCAACTCGGGCCTCGTCACCGGCGGCTCCGGGTTCCTCTACCAGAACGGCCATACGCTGACTGGACTCCCGTCCGCGGCCGGGCCCACCCCTTACGCGATCAACAACTCCGGGGAAGTCGTCGGCTCGTTCTGGGCTCCGAACGGGCACGGCTACGACTCGCTGCACGCGTTCCTGTACCAGAACGGGCATATGAACGACTTGGGCGCCTTGGCGGGAAATGCAAGCGGCGTCGCGCTGGGGATCAATTCGGTGGGGCAGGTGGTCGGCGATTATGTCTCGTCCTCGGGTCCTTACGGATCTCTGAACCGAGCGTTTCTTTATCAAAACGGGGCGCTCACCGACCTCAACACGGTGATCCCCGCGACCTCGGGCTGGTTCCTCACCGGGGGCGTGGCCATCAATGACCGCGGTCAGATTCTCGCCACCGGGGTCGGCCCGGACGGCTCGTGGGCCGGCAAGCAAGACGTCTTTCTACTCACGCCGATCATCGCGCCCTCGCCCGTGCCCGAGCCCGGCACGCTCGCGTTCTTCGGCCTGATTGCCCTTGGCCTGGGACTCCGCCGCGTCCGGCAACTTCGCGGCTCGGTCGGATCGGAGCTTTGACGGACGGCGGCCCGCGTACGACCTTCGCTCAAGCACCGGCCTCTGACTTGGATCAACAGCCCGAGCGGCCCGCCTTTCCGAAGCCAACCGCCGGGAGCGTGACGTCGCGACCCGCCGGTGCGTACCGGACGTACGAAAGCAGTGCGTAAAAAAGCGGTGTGGTCGCCAAAAACAGCGGGCCGCGACTTGCGCCCTTGGGTGAACTCCGGAACGCAGGCTCTTGACGGCTAGCGTACATTTGTTACACTGTCGCATCCTTGTTCACGGGAACCACAAGGATTCCGCGCATGCCGTTCACGGGACTATGTTAAGCTGGCCCTGTGATCCCGCCTGGAACGGATTGTCGAGGGAAACGCATCGACGGGCCGACCGCGGCGGGTCGCCCACGGGCCGGGAAAGCCCGCGGTCGAGCGTTTCACCAGCAGTGTGGATTTAAATTAGGCTCCTGAACCCCGAGGTCCAGGCGGGCGTCCGCTCCGTCTCGACGAGAACCCACGATCCCCGACATGGAAAACCTTCTCAAAGTACGAAATATCGGCATCTCGGCGCACATCGACTCGGGCAAGACGACGCTGACCGAGCGGGTCCTGTTCTATTCGGGGCGGACGCACCTGATCAAGGAAGTCCGCGGCGAAGGCGCGGTCATGGACCACATGGAACTCGAGAAGGAGCGTGGGATCACGATCACCTCGGCGGCGACGACGGTTCGCTGGGAAGATCACAAGATCAACATTATCGACACCCCCGGTCACGTCGATTTCACGGTCGAGGTCGAGCGTTCGTTGCGGGTGCTCGACGGCGCGATCTTGGTGTTGTGCGCCGTCGCGGGCGTGCAGTCGCAGTCGATCACGGTCGACCGGCAGATGAAGCGTTACGGCGTGCCGCGGCTGGCGTTCATCAATAAGATGGACCGCACCGGCTCGAACCCGTCGAGCGTGATCACGCAGCTCGGCCAAAAGCTGGGCCTGACGACGGTCCCGCTCCAGCTTCCGATCGGCGCCGAGTCGAACTTCCAAGGCGTAATCGACCTGATCAACCGCGAGGCGGTCTATTTTGACGGCGACAACGGCGAGGACGTCCGCCGCGAGCCGATTCCGGCCGACTTGGTCGACGAGGCCGAGCGCGCCCGCCAGGGCATGCTCGAGGCGCTCTCGCTCGTCTCGGACCGCGTCATGGAGCTGCTCCTTGAAGAGCAGGACGTGCCGCTCGACCTGATCCACCAGACGATTCGCGAAGGAACGATCGCGCAGCAGCTCTGCCCGGTTCTGATCGGCTCGGCGTACAAGAACAAGGGCGTGCAGCTCTTGCTCGACGCGGTGAACGCGTACTTGCCCAGCCCGCTCGACCGCGAGGTGTTCGCGAAAGACATCGACAACGGCATGGCCGAGGTCCCGCTCGTCCCGGACCCCGACGCGCCGTGCGTCGCGATGGCGTTCAAGCTCGTTGAGGAGCCGTTCGGCCAGGTCACGTACATGCGAATTTACCAGGGCACGATGCGCAAGGGCGAGTTCTACACGAACACCCGCCAACGCAAGCGGACCCGGATCAGCCGGATTCTGCGCGTCCACGCCGACCAGCGCGAAGACATCGACGCCGCGAGCGCCGGCGACATCGTCGCGGTCATGGGCGTCGACTGCGCGACCGGCGATACCTACTGCTCCGAGGGAACGAATTACTCGCTCGAAAGCATTTACGCCGCCGAGCCGGTCATCGACCTGTCGATCTCGCCGGTGAAACGGGCCGACTACGACAAGCTCTCGAAGGCGCTCAACCGCTTCATGCGCGAAGACCCGACGTTCCGCGTGCACGTCGACCAAGAGACGTCCGAGACGATCATCTCGGGCATGGGCGAGTTGCACCTGGAGATCTATACCGAGCGGATCAAGCGGGAATACAAGGTCGAGTGCATCGTCGGCATGCCGAAGGTGAGCTATCGCGAGGCGCCCACCAAAGCGGTGCCGTTCGACTACAAACACCGCAAGCAGACCGGCGGCTCGGGTCAGTACGCGCACGTGAAGGGGATCATGGAGCCGCTGCCGCCCGATGCTCCCGAGCCGTTCGAGTTCGAGAACGAGGTCACCGGCGGCCGGATCCCGAACGAGTACATCCCCTCGGTCGAGAAGGGCTTCCGGCAGTCGCTCGTGAAGGGACCGATCGCTGGCTACGAGGTCATCGGCGTTAAAATGACGCTCCAGGACGGCTCGTACCACGACGTCGACAGCTCGACGATGGCGTTCGAGATCTGCGCCCGCGACTGCTTCCGCGAGTACTTCCGCAAGGCCGACCCGGTGCTGCTTGAGCCGATCATGAAGGTCGAGGTCGAGACGCCGGTCGAGTTCCAAGGGCCGGTGACGGGCCAGGTGTCGTCGAAGCGCGGCGTGATTTTGGGCACCGAGGCGCGGTCGGGCTTCGCGGTGATCCAGGCCGAGGTCCCGCTGTCGGAGATGTTCGGGTACTCGAACGACCTCCGCAGCATGACGCAAGGCAAAGGGACGTTCAGCATGGAGTTCCTGAAATATCAAAAGCTGCCGGCGCGCTTCCAGGAAGAGATCGTCAAGAAGGCCGCCGAGGCCGCGAAGGCGACCGCGAAGGCGTAAGCCGACGGACTCGGAGCCCGAGTGCTCCGCCGCGTTCCAGGATCACAAGAAGCCTCGGCCCTGCGGCCGGGGCTTTTTTTGTGGAGCGCGAGGGGCTCGCCGCGGCGATCCGACGCCAGATTGCTTCGTTTGCCGTTGCACGCGGCGCGGGCTCGACGGAGAATCCCCACTCCCGAGCCGACGAAGTTACCTGAGGTCCTGGCCGATGCGCGGATTCATGACGGCCGCCGCCTCGCACTCGTCCGCGGCACCCATGACGACCGCCCGGCGGCCCTCGCGAAGCGGCCGATCTCATCCTATCCCGTGCCCAGTGATCGGGTTAGAGAAATCGTCGCGACCTTGGAGTCCGAACCGCTTCGGAGGCGTCGAGGAGCGACCTCTCAATTGTTGCGAACCCTGTTGCCGATAGAACTGGAAGCGGCGGGGCCGTGTCGTGCCGCTCGCGCTGGTCTTCCGGGCGCGACGAACAATCGACGGCCCCGCGGGCAGAGAGGAGCCCCGGCTTTTCTCGCGGATGGCTATCGAATATGATGAAACCTTGACGAATTGTTGCAGAGCCGTGCCGCGACCGAGGGCTTGCGGCGTTCGAATCAAGCTTCGAGTCGGATCTCGGACG
>JAJYDB010000354.1 GCA_021777845.1 Planctomycetota bacterium | reverse complement strand
AGATCGGTAGATAAGGACGGCGACCTCGACCTCTACGTCGCGAACTACGGCGACTGGCTGTTTCCTCGCGACGACAAATATTGCGGCGACCCGGTGCGCAAGGTCCGCCTCTACTGCTCGCCGCGCGAGGTCCGCACCGTCAAGCACGCGTTTTATCGGAACAACGGCAACCTCACGTTCACCGACGTGACCGACGAAGCGGGCATGGGGCGTTCCGACGGGCACGGCTTCGGCGCCGTCGCGGCCGACCTCGACGACGACGGCGACGTCGATCTCTACGTCCCCAACGACATGAACCCGAACTTTCTCTTCCTGAACAAAGGCGACGGCACCTTCGAGGACGCCACCGAGGCCAACGGCGCGGCCTACGACGAAAAGGGCGCGGCGCAATCGAGCATGGGCGTCGACGCCGAGGACGTCGACGGCGACGGCAAATCCGACCTCTACGTCACGAACTTCATGAACGAGTACAACACCCTTTATCAGAACATCGGCCAGGGCGGATTCATGGACGTGACGCCGTACTTCGGACTCGCGAGCGATACGATGCCGTTCGTCGGCTGGGGGACGGCGCTCGCCGACTTCGACAACGACGGCTGGCCCGATAATTTCGTCGCGAACGGGCACGTCGACAACAACCGCAAGCTCATCGATCAGCCGGTCGAGTACGAGGAGCCGCCGCTCCTGTTCGCAAACATCGGCGTGAAGGGCAAACAACGGCGGTTTCGGCTCGCGACCCGCGACGCCGGCACGTACTTCGCGTCCAACCACGTCGGCCGCGGAGCGTCGTTCGGCGACCTCGACGACGACGGACGCCTCGATATCGTCGTGAACCACAAGGACGGCGCGCCCGCGATCTTGATCAACGAGTCCAAGAATGACAACTCATGGATTCGACTCAAGCTGCAAGGGACCGTCAGCAACCGCGACGCCGTCGGCGCGCGCGTCGAACTGAACGTCGGCGACCGCACGATCGTCCGCCAACGGAAGGCCGGCTACGGGCTGATGGGCTCGAACGACCCGCGGCTGCTCATCGGGGTCGGCAAGGTGAGTAAGATCGCGAAAATCACGGTGAAGTGGCCCTCGGGCGCGGTCACGACGCTCGAAAACGTCGACGTGAACACGACCCACGCGCTCGTCGAGCCGCGCGAAGTCAAAACCGCCGCGAGCCTGAAATCGAAATGATCACGGGTGCGCGGAGCAAGAGGCGTCGGCCGCGCCGCGGCGTTCGGATCGCGCTCGCGACGGCGGTCGTCGCGGCCTTGATCGCGGTCGCCGCCGCGGTCTGGACGTACGCGCGCCGCGACATCGAGAGCCTCGACGTGCTCCGCGCACGCGCAACCGAGGCGATCGCCGCGGGCCGTTTCGACGCGGCCGGCGCGCTGCTCGAACGGATCGAACGCCGCGCGACCACGCCCACCGCAAGCGACATCCTGCTCCGCGCTCAATATCTCGTCGCGCGCGGCCGGCCCGACGACGCGATCGCTCTTGCGCGCACCATCGACGATGCCGACCCGCTCGCGGCGCAGGCGCGCCTGCTCGAAGGACGCGTCGAACTCCGCCGCGACCGCGTCAGGTTCGCCGAGCGCGCCCTCCTAAAAGCCGCCGCGCTCGACCCGAAACTCGTCCCGCCGCGACGCGAGCTGATCGTCATTTACGGCATGCGCACCCAACGACGCGAAGTCGAAGAGCAATTCGCCGCGCTCTCTCGTATCGACATGCTCTCGTTTGACAACGTGCTCCACTGGTCGCTGCTTCACGGCGTTGTCTGGGACCCCGCCGAGGTCGAGCCGGACCTTGCCCGCTACGTCGCCGCAGACCCCGACGACCGCGTTTCCAGACTCGCGCTCGCGGACTGTTTGCGTCAATTGAACCGCTTCGACGAGGCCGAGAAGACGCTCCGTACGCTCTCGAACGACGACGCCGACGCGCGCGCGATCCGCGCTCGCATCGCCTTCGACCAACACCGCGACGAAGCCTTCGACCGCCTCGTCGAGGGCGGACCGCGCGACCACCCCGGCCTCGCGCTGCTGCGCGGCAAGGTCGCGCTCTCCAGACGCGACGCCGCCGAGGCCGAACGCTGCTACCGCATCGCTTGGCAGGCGAATCCCGACGACCGCGAGGCCGTGTTCGGGCTCGGACGCGCGCTCCTCATGCTCGGCCGCGCCGTCGAGGCGAAGCCGCTTTTGGACAAGTCGCGCGGCATCGACGAGCAAATCTCGCTCTTGCAACGCGTCCTCGCCCCCGACGGCCGCAACCCGCAGCTCGTCCGCGCTCTCGGCGCCGCCTGCGCCGCCGTCGACCGCCTCGACGAAGCCCGCGGCTGGTACAACCTCGCGATCAGCCGCGACCCGCTCGACGTCGAGGCCCAGCGCGCCGTCTTTCGCATCGACGCCCGCATCCGCGCACGCGACGCCGCAAAACGCGCGAACGACGTCGAAAACCGCGGCGAACACCCGTGAACGCGCAGTCGCGCCCGCCTCAACCCGCAGCGAATTCGCGGACCCGCGTGCTCGCGTGCAACCCGTCGACCGTCACGTTGATCTGATAAACGCCAGGCTGCACGAACGACCCCGGCGTGCTCGCGGATTGATTCTGCGCGCCGTTCCAGGTCAGGTTGAACGTCCGCGACGACCCCGCGTCCAGCGTCGTCTGCGCCGCCCCCGCCGGTCCCGGCGAGGTCCCGAAGCTGTACAGCGCCGAGCCGTGCCGGCTCACCGAGAGCGTCGCCGCGGCATCGGCGACATAGACCGGCAACGACGTGCGACCGTGGTTCGTCTCGGTCACCGTCACGTTGATGATGTTCCCGATGTGCGCCTGCCTCGGCGCGGCCTGAATCCGCAGCGTGATCGGCGGCGAGATCCCGAACGTCGCCACCGGACCCGCCGGCGCGTGGTGATCAACCACCTGGAACACCCCGTACGGCAGCGCGTTCGAACCCGGCTGATTGATCGTGCCGTTCCAGCTCGATTTCGACACCAGCGAGTGACCGGGCTTGAGCGTCGTGATCGTGACGCTCTGCGGCGTCGCACCCGGCGCGTACACCGGCATGCCGTCCTGCGTGACCGTGATCCCGCTCACCGCGCCGCCGTCGACAACCTCGATCGGGTGCGCGCTCAGGTTCCTTTCTTGGAACGCCGTCTGCACCGTCTGGCCCGGCTGATAAATCGCGCGGGTCGTGTGCAGCCGCTCCAAAATGGCGGTGTTGTTCGGCGACGGCGTCTGCGCGGTGAAGCCGAGCACCGACGCGGCCGAGAGCAAGGCCCGCGTCTCGAGCGGGTCGAGATCGAGGATAACACGGCGGCGCATGGCGAGTTCGATCCCCGTGTACGAGGTTCCCAAAGCAAGGGCGAACGCCCTCCCGACGGCCCCGAAATCGGCCGCTCGGCATCAGAGTTCGCGAGCTTTAATCGATTTCGCCGATTCTTCCAAGGCCAACTTGCGATCTCGGCCGCCCGGCCGGCGTCACTGCGAACCGAGCAGATTGACCGCCCCGGCCGCGTTTCGCCTTAACGTCCCTTCGGGTCGAGGTTCTGCTTGAGTTCCTCGGGGGTGACGGTGCTCGGCGTGCCGGTCGAGGGGATGTCGCGGTGCGCTGTCCAGAGGATCGCGTTCAGGACGAGCTTGCGGAAGTCGTCGTTGCCCCAATTCTTGTGGAAGTGCGCGCCGGTGAAGCCGAAGCTCCGGCCGCCGCCGGGCCGCTCGAACGCCCAGGCCAGCGTCTCTTCGCGACCTTTCGCCGCGACGATGTGCGCGTACGGGCCGCGCGGCGACGCGCTCACCCCCTGCCGGGTCTTGTCGTCGGGCTT
>JAJYDB010000353.1 GCA_021777845.1 Planctomycetota bacterium | reverse complement strand
GTTTTATCACCACGGTCAGGTGGTCGAGAAAGTCGTCGGCGTCGTCCCCGAGTCGAAGCTGAAGTCGACCATCGAGAAGCTCGGCGTGTCGTGAGCGTCGGTCGACCGTCAATCCCGGCCGCGCCGCCGACCTCGACGCGCGTGCTCGTGAAAATCTGCGGGATTACGCGGCCCGAGCAAGCGGCCGCGTGTCTTCACGCCGGCGCGGATTGGATCGGCCTCAACTTCCATCCCGCCTCGCCGCGGTTTGTGAACTCGGCTCAGGCGGAGGCGCTGGTTGAGGCCGTCGGCGACGCCGCGCGCGTCGTCGGCGTATTTGTCGATCGTCCCGCGTCTGAAGTCCGCGCCGTCGCGACGCGGCTCGGACTCGGCGCGGTGCAGCTTCACGGCGCCGAGCCGCCCGCCTATTACGGTGAGCTGGGGTCGCTCACGATCGTCCGCGCCTATCGGATCCGCGACGAAAGCTCGCTCGCCGCCCTGCGAGCCGACCTCGAAGAGTCGGAACGGCTCGGCCGCGCGCCCGATTGCATCCTCGTCGACGCCTTCGACCCCGCGCGCGTCGGCGGCACGGGCCGATTGATCGAAGATATTCTCCTGCAACAACTTCCGTCGCATCCGCGGCTCATTGTCGCGGGCGGATTGACGCCGGAGAACGTCGCCGAGCGCGCCGCGACGGCCCGTCCTTGGATGGTCGACGTCGCGGGCGGGGTGGAGTCGCGCCCCGGCGAGAAAGATCTCGCGCGCGTCGAGGCCTTCGTGCGAAGTGCGCGCGCCGTTGAGCTGCGACGCTAAGGCGCGTCGCTCCGACGCCACATCCCGCGTGGTGCGCACGCCACATCCCGCAAGGCGCGGTCCGAAATCGAGCTTTTTTCCGAAGCTCGGCGGTTGACACGTGCGTACGCGTGTCGTTACGCTGTGACACTTGTGAGTTGAACGCCGACATCGTGCGGCTCGATTGAAGGTTGGTTGCAAGTCGAGGTTGCGCGTGGAGCGAGCGGATTTCGAGTCTGAGTCGGACCTTGGTCCGCTGGAGGGCTCGGGGGTCGAGCACGACCGTGCGGGACGTCGCAGGACGCCCGAACAGACGCGCGGCTTGCGGCCGATGCATCCGCTTCTGCCCGCGCAGTGGGAGAGCCGGGCGCTGCGGGTGGCGATGTCGCGTCGCGACTGGTCGCGATTCGAGGCGTACACCAGGTCGGTGGCGGCGGGATCGGAGACTTCGGCGCGGGCGCACGGGACGGCGATCTCGCGGCTGCTCGACGACGCGTCAACGCCGATTTCGGCTCCGCTCGACTGGTTGGATTGGGAGCGACGCAAGACGATCCGCCTGCTCGGCCAGGCGCCTTGAGCTTGCGACGGGTGTGCTGAAGGCCTGTCGCGCCGGTGCTTGCCGACAGGTTGCACGCGGCTGCGTCCGCGACGAAAAACTGTCCGATTTGCGCGTTTTGTTTTTTGGGACGAACTTTACTCGATTTGAGGAGCAAGACCTTGGCGACGGCAACGATTCCCTGCGACGTAAAGGATATGGCGTTGGCGACTTTAGGTCGCGAGCGCATTTTGTGGGCCGAGCGCGACATGCCGGTTCTGAACGCGATTCGGGCGCGGTTTGCGAAGGAGAAGCCGCTCGCGGGCATGCGGATGTCGGCGTGCTTGCACGTAACGGCGGAGACGGCGAATTTGGCGCGGACGCTGGTGGCGGGCGGAGCCGACCTGGTTCTGGTCGCGTCGAACCCGTTGTCGACGCAGGACGACGTCGCGGCGAGTCTGGTGGCCGACTTCAACATCCCCGTGTATGCGATCAAGGGCGAGGACGAGTCGAGCTACTATCGGCACATCGCGGCGGCGCTGAAGCATCGTCCGAACGTGACGATGGACGACGGCGCCGACTTGGTGAGCGCGATGATTTTCATCGCGTTGGGACGGCTCGACGACTTGCACACCGAGGTTCGCGGCTGGGCGGCGTCGCTGTCGGCGGCGGATCGCGCGGCGTTGGCGAGCGACGTGGTCGCGAGCATGGAGGAGACGACGACGGGCGTGATTCGCCTGCGTGCGATGGAGAAGGACGGCGTTTTGAAGCTGCCGGTGATCGCGGTCAACGACGCCGAGACGAAGCACCTGTTCGATAATCGTTACGGGACGGGCCAGAGCACGCTCGACGGCGTGATTCGCGCGACCGACCTGCTGATCGCGGGTCGTCGGGTGGTGGTCGCGGGCTACGGTTGGTGCGGCAAGGGGACGGCGTCGCGTGCGAAGGGCATGGGCGCGCACGTGATCGTGACCGAAGTCGACCCGATCCGCGCACTCGAAGCGGCGATGGACGGCTTCGAGGTGATGTCGATGGAGAAGGCCGCGCCGATCGGCGACCTGTTCATCACCGTCACCGGCGACATCCACGTGATCCGCGGCGAGCACTTCGCGGCGATGAAAAACGGCGCGATGGTGTGCAACTCGGGCCACTTCAACGTGGAACTGGCGCTCGATCAACTCGCCGACTTGGCGAAGACGATCAACCCCAAGGTGCGCGAGTTCGTCGACGAGTACATCCTTGCCGACGGCCGTCGGGTCTACATTTTGGGCGAAGGCCGTTTGATCAACCTCGCGGCGGCGCACGGCCACCCGGCGAGCGTGATGGACATGAGCTTCGCGACGCAGGCGCTCGCCACCGAGTGGTCGATCAAGGAGCGCGGCCGGCTCGACAACAAGGTGCACGACGTGCCGAAGACCGTCGACCAGTGGGTCGCGACCCTCAAACTGCAAACGATGGGAATCACCATCGACACCCTCACCGAGGAGCAGCGCCGCTACCTCGCGAGCTGGGAAATGGGCACCTGAGCAAGGTGACCTGAGCGTTGTTTTTTGACGTGCCCTCGAATTCGAGGGCATGTCGAAAAACGCGGGCGGCCGCGACGCGATCCCCCCCGCGCCGCGGTCGTCGCGGTTTCTCGACGAGGCCAGTGGACTCGTTCCCGACCGTTTCCGAACCAGGACTTTTCGCGATGCCAGAGATCCGTCCGTTTCGCGGGGTGCGCTACGATATGACGCGCATCGGCGCGCTCGCCGACGTCGTTGCCCCGCCCTACGACGTCATCGACGAAACACTGCAAAACCGGCTGTACGACGCGAGTCCGTACAACGTGATTCGCCTCGAGCTGAACCGGCCCGAGCCGGGCGACGACCCGTCGACAAGCCGCTACGACCGCGTCGCCGGATTGCTCAAAGGCTGGCTGCGCGACGAAGTGTTGCGGCCGGACGCCGACGCGGCCTTTTATATGTATGAGCAGATTTTTGAGGTCGAGGGCGCGAAGCACGTGCGTCGCGGCTTCTTCGCGCGGGTGCGGCTCGAGCCGTTCGGGTCGGGCTCGATCTATCCGCACGAACAGACGCTCGCCGGCCCGAAGGCCGACCGGCTCTCGCTCTATCGCGCGGCGAAGTTCAACCTGAGCCCGATTTTCGGGCTTTATCCCGACGACGCGGGGAGCGTGATCGAAGCCGTCGCGGCCGGAGTGCGCGACCGCACGCCGCTTGAGGCGCACGACCACCTCGGCGTGATCAACCGCGTCTGGCCGGTGACCGACGCGCGCGCCCACACGACGGTCGAGGGATTGCTTGCGGGCAAGCCGATCTTCATCGCCGACGGCCACCATCGCTACGAGACCGGCCTCAACTATCGGAACGAACTCGCGTCCAAGGGCGAGCTCTCCGGACCCGAGGATCCCGCCAATTTCTGCATGATGATGCTCGTCGGCATGAGCGACCCCGGCCTCTTGATTCTGCCCACGCACCGACTCGTCTCCGGCTTCGCCGGCCTGACCGCCTAC
>JAJYDB010000352.1 GCA_021777845.1 Planctomycetota bacterium | reverse complement strand
GCCCAGACGGGAGGCCTCGCGGGCACGATCGGGGTCGGGCCTCGTGAACATCAGCAACACCGGCAGATCACGCTGCTTCCGCCGCGCGAACGTCAGTAGTTCGAGCCCGTCCGGGTCGTCCGGGTCGACCGCCGAAATCACCGCGGAAACGCCGCCGCGCTCCAACATCCTCACCGCCGCGCGATCGTTTGTCGCCTCCTCGATCTCCAGCCCCAAGCTGCGGAGCATCGACGAAAGCAGCGCCAGCGAAGAAGCATCAGGGTGCGCGATTAAAAGGCGTTGCGTGATCATGGGATTCAGTTCCATTGGATCCAAAAGGCGTTTGGCCGGCGGTCGACGGCCGCATCATTAAATCCTCCTTGAACCGCAATCGGACCCTTCGACAGGTTTTCAAGCTGCGAATCTAGCCGATCTCTCCACTTGCCTCGCCCCCGCGACCCTACCCGGGTCCCGCAAGACAGGCCTTCGTACTCGCCGAATTAACAACGCCTCATGCGTTGTGCAATCGTCAAGCATGTCGCGTACAATCAACGGTTACGTCGCGGAAATCGACTCGTCAAATCAACCTTTCCGCCGATCGAGTCAACATCTCGGAGACGCCCCGGCGAACCTCAAGCACGCGGGTGCGCCTCGCGGTAAACATCCAGAATCCGCTGCTGCGTCACATGGGTGTAAATCTGAGTCGTCGTCAAGTTGCGATGCCCAAGCAGCTCCTGCACGCTTCGCAAGTCGGCCCCGCGGTCGAGCATGTGCGTCGCAAAACTATGCCGTAGTGTATGCGGGCCTGCATGCACAGTCACCCCCGCCGCCGACAAACACTCGTCGAGTCGACGCGCCACGCTCCGACACGACAGCCGCGTTCCCTGATAATTTAAATAAAGAGCAGGCTCGCCCGCGGCCTTCGGACGTCGAACCGCCAGCCATCGCCGCGTCCAATCCGCCGCCGCAATACCGATCGGCGCCAGACGCTCGCGCTTCCCTTTGCCGCGAACCCGCGTCAAACCCTCGTCCAAATCGAGGTCGTCGACGTTCATCGCCACCAACTCGCCCACCCGCAAACCCGCGCCGTAAAGCATCTCGAACAACGCGCGGTCTCGAACCCCCAGGTCGTCGTCCGCCGCTATGCCGTCGAGCATCGCGATCACTTCCTCAACCTTCAGTAATTTCGGCAACCGTTTAGCCTGCTTGGGGTTGCGCAGGCCGGCGGATGGGTCGACCGACGTCAAGCCGCGTCGCCGCGCAAAGCGGTAATACGAACGCAAACACGCCAGACGCCGCGCGATCGTGCTCGCCGACAGCCCCTGTCCATGCAGCCACGCCGAAAATCGACGAGGCGTCTTCGCGTCCGCCGTCAGCGGATCCGCCCCCTCCCCCTTCGTCTCAAGCAAGAACGCCTCATACACGCACAGATCAGTCGCATACGACCGCAACGTGTGCGTTGATGCGTTCCGCTCGTTGCGCAGATGCTCAAGAAACGATGCAATCGACGTATCCATCGGATGTTAGGTCCTCGGCCACGGCGCCGGACGTAGGCTTTCGCCACGCTGCCAAAGTGACTCCGCTTCTATTGGATTCGACCAATCACGCCCGGGCGCTCACAACGCGGCGCACCCGGCGCACATTCTCTCAAAGGACGCAACTCACCCGCCCCTCCCCAAAAAATCACAACCGAACTCACTCGCCCCTTCCCAAACCACTGTTCGCGGCATATACTTCATTTGCGCCGTGGAGCAGTGGTTAGCTCGCCAGGCTCATAACCTGGAGGTCGCAGGTTCAATCCCTGCCGGCGCAACTCGCCTTGAGCACTTTCCTTCATCTATGATTCCCATCTCTCATTTTCATTCCGCTTGCTTCCCTCTCGTAATTGGTTACGCGGTGCGTTCAACTTTGGGACTCGATGCCGGCACTTTTGTTTGGCTCCATCCATTAATTCTACCGGTCATGCTCGCGAGTTTCAATCTTTTCTAAAATAACTTTATCCTTCGTGCCGGACACGGGCCGAATGTTGCCCAATTATTCGAGAGTCGGCCTTACTTCTCGCGTGCCTCGCTCGCCTGACTCCGCTCACGGGCCTCGCATTGATTTGCCGGCATCGCTTCGCGAGACGGTTGCCGCGAGGTCGCGCCGGTGTTAGCTTATGAGTTGACGAGCGCGCTCGACCTCGATGTCGGGGGCGTCGCGGCGACCGTGCCCGACTTTGCTTCGTAATTCCCTTGCAGCGATCGCGATTATGGCCCCTCTCGACGTCGAAACCACGATGCATCGACTCGTGCTCCCGCGCGACGCGAACCACCACGGCACACTCTACGCCGGGGTTTTGCTCTCGATGGCGCTCGAGGCGGGCTACGCCGCGGCCTATCGCGCCGCCGGACTGAACGCCAACCTCGTCTTGAAACGCGTCCTCGACCTCCGCTGCCACGAACCCGTCGCCATCGGACGCGTCGTCGAAATTCGCGGCCGCGAGGTCTTCCGCGCCCGAGCTCAAATCGTCGTCGCACTTCACGGCACACCCCTCTACGCTCAATCCTCTCCTTGGCTCGATGCCCTCATGCAGTTCGTGCAAGTCGACGATCGCGGACGACCGGATGCTCTCGCCGAACTCGAATCCAACGATGCCGAGGTTCTGGAACCACCCTGGGAAAACCTCCGCGAACGCGCACTCAAATTGCTCGCAATCCGAAATTAATCAGTGCTCAAAATCAAGAACGAAACTATAATCACTCAATACTGACTGTCAGCATGCACTTTTAGAATTGTTAAATCCACCTTATCCTGAGCCCTCGCTTTCTCCGTGTCAAGCCGTTAGAGGCTGCTGAAAACAAGATTTCTTGGGTGGAACGATGCGTGCATGTGTGCGGTGGCGGGTGGTGTCGAAGGTCGAATCACTCTGTGCGTACACGCTCGTCACCACAGTATTCACCTCTCTATAATCAGGATAGATTGAGGAATCCGGAACGAACCCCAGGCTGCCTCTCAAAAAATAGCTCGACCGGAGCCCGCCGGCCTGCCCGACCGACGCCGCTCCCAGACGCGTTGATGCATCTTACTAATTAGTCTTCCAACGTCTCTTCGGTTTCGATCCCAACGGTCCTTTCTTTCTGCAACGACGCAACAATCGACCACCACCAGGGAGCTTGAAACGCCATGTATTTCTCACGATGGACAGGCAAAATCGCACTGGCATTGCTCGGCGGCGCGACGGTCTGCGGCTTCGGCACGCTCGTCGAATCGCATGGTCAAGACGCGAAAACAACGACGTCACCGCCTGGAGCTCCAAGCAAGGAAGCAGTTAGGAGCGGGGGTGAGTCCGATTCCGTCGATGCCGACGACCCGCCCAACCCAGCCTCCGAACGGATCCGCGTCGCCGTCAATCGCGAGCTTAAATTGGCGACCGAGGTCTATGAGGAACTGCTCCACCAAATTAAGGGGGCTGTCCAACTCCCCGGGGTCAACGTGAACATCAACCTCGAGTCGGTCGACGTCTGGTCGCAACGCATGCTCGACGCTGAATCGAAGCTTGCCGAGACCCGCGAAACCAAGGTTGAAGCCGCTGCCAAACACCGCGACCGCATGCGCGAGGTGGCCGGACTCGCCCGAGCGCGCGCCAAAGCCGGTGAAGGCCGCGAGTCCGACGCCAAAGCCGCGGAATACTTTCTCGCCGCCGCGGAACACCGCCTGCTCGAGGTCGAGTCGCAGCCCGCTGTCACGTCAATGCCCGGCATGATGCGAATGATGGGTCCGATGGGCAAGGGTGCCGGCATGGGCGGGATGATGGGTCCGATGGGCAAGGGTGCCGGCATGGGCGGGATGATGGGTCCGATGGGCAAGGGTGCCGGCATGG
>JAJYDB010000083.1 GCA_021777845.1 Planctomycetota bacterium | reverse complement strand
TGCTCCAATGCGTGCCGCGCCGTCGAGAGCGAACCGCTTCGGGGCGTCGCCTCGACGACGATCACGCCGACGCAAAGCCCGGCAATGATGCGGTTCCGCTGCGGGAATAGTCCGGCCAGAGGCGCTTGCAACATCGGCGACTCGCTTATAACCGCGCCCGCGGCGGCGACCTCGGCGGCGAGCCCCTCGTGTTCCGGGGGATAGACCTCGGCGAGGCCGTTCGCGAGCACTGCGATCGTCCGGCCTCCCGCGCGCAACGCCCCGCGGTGGGCCGCGGCGTCAATGCCCCGCGCCAGTCCCGAAACGATCGTCACACCGGACCGCGACAGCGACGTCGCCAGCCGTTCGGCGATGCGGAGTCCGTACGGGGTGCAGCGTCGCGAGCCGACCAAACCGATCGCGAGCGCGTCGCGCCGCTCAAGCCGGCCGCGCACGTACAGCAGGCTCGGCGCGTCGGGGATTTCGCGCAACGGGGAGGGAAAAACGGCGTCCGAGCCGACGACCGTCGTCACTCCGTGTCGCAGGCAAAGCGCGATCTCGGCCTCGAGGTCGACTTCGCGCGGCGCCCGCGCGACCGCCCTCGCGAGTTTCGGACCGACTCCCTCAGTCGCACGCAGCGACTCCTCCGAAGCGTCGAAGACGCGGGTCGCCGTCCCGTACTTGTCAAGTAGTGCACGCGCAGTGCGCGGTCCGACCCCCGATACGAGCGTGAGACGAAGCAACGCTCGTCGCTCGTCGTCGCTGCCGGCGGCGGGCGGGCCGAAGAGCGGCGGACCGGACATGGGCGGGGTCCTCAAAGAGTGACTCGCGGCGTGCGGAACGCGTTCATTCGTGGCCCGCGAGGGTAATTTCGTGACAGATTTGGGCAATCGCGTCGTCATCGACGTCGGTCTCGTCAACGTGCCCAATCTCCCTCGGCAAAACGAACCGCACGCGTCCGTCGCGGTTCTTTTTGTCGATCCGCACCGCCCGCGTGAGCGCGTCGGGATCGAGCCCGGGCACCGTCGTCGGCAGGCCGGCCCGCGCCGGCAGCTGCGCGATCCGACGCTCGGTCGCCTCGTCGATCCAACCCCGACGCGTCGCCAGCCGCGCCTCCGCCGCCATCCCCGCCGCAACCGCCTCGCCGTGACGGAAACGACCACGGTAGCCGTCGACTGCTTCGATCGCGTGGCCGATCGTGTGCCCGAAGTTGAGCACGGCGCGCAGACCCGTCTGCTCGCGTTCGTCGGCCGAGACCACGTCCGCCTTCAGACGGCACGACCGCGCCACGACCGCGCGCAGCTTCGTTTCGTCGCGCGCGAGCAACGACTCGACGTCGCTCTCGAGCATCTCGAAGAACTCGCGATCGAGAATCACGCCGTATTTGATGACCTCGGCCAGCCCGCAGCGCAGCTCGCGATCGGGCAGCGTCCGCAGCGCCCCGACATCGCTCCACACGCCGACCGGCTGATGGAAGGCACCGATTATATTCTTCGCCCCCGGCAGGTTCACTCCGACCTTGCCGCCGACCGCGCTGTCGACCTGAGCCAGCAGCGTCGTAGGCACCATCAAGAGCGCGATGCCGCGTGCGTACGTCGCGGCGACAAAACCCGCGACATCCCCGACCACCCCGCCGCCCACCGCGCAAACGCACGCATGCCGGTCCGCCCGCGCCTCTACGAGCGCTTCAAATAACGTCCGCGAAGTGTTCAGCGACTTGCTCTCCTCGCCCGGCGCGATCAACGTCACCCGCGGTTCAAGCCCCGCACCGCGCAGCTCCTCGGCAACCGCTCGCGCGATCGACTCGACGTGCGCGTCGCCCACGACCAACGCCGCCCGCCGCGAACGCCCCGGCGACCGCGCCTCAAGTGCCGTCCCCGCGAACGCACCCAGTCCCGCGATCCCCGAGGTAACCCGAACGTCATACGAGCGCTGCCCCAACTCGACCCGTACGGTCGACGGCTCCGCCCCCTCGTTCTCCGCACTCGCGCTCGGCACGTCTCTCACCACATCGGTACAAGAAGCGCGACCCGTCGCGTTCGCAAGCACATCGCGTTGCGAACACCGATCGCGATCGTTACTTTATAATCAGCGGCGCGGCATCCAACTACGGCCCACCCCGGTGAGCGCGATGACCGACCCTTGGACTTGGTCGCCGATAAGTCTCGGACGCTGGGGAGGCGTTCGCGTCCGGCTTCACTTTTTTCTCCTCCTATTTCTTGTCACCAGCCTGCTCTTCGCCGCGCTGGCCGACGGCCGACCCGTCGGCCGGACCGCGGGCTGGCTGTTCGTCCTTCTCATCGTGCTCGCCTGGCACGAGCTTGGACACGCGCTCGCCGCGCTTTGGATCGGTTGCGAACCCGACGAGGTTCGGCTCTGGCCACTCGGGAACATGCTCACCGCCTCCACCCCGACGCGATCCGCCGAGCAGGCGCTTGTCGCCGCAGGCGGGCCGCTCGCGAGCTTCCTCGGGCTGTTCGTTTCGGTCATCGCACTGCGCTTCGGCGGGGCAAATTTCCCGGGCAACCCGTTCGGCGGCAATCAAGACGCCGGAGGCACGCTGCTCATGGACGGCACCGTCCCCCTACCCTCGTCGCCGCTCTGGTGGCTCGGTTGGTTCTGTTACCTCAACGAAGTCGTCCTGCTCGCGAACCTGATCCCCGCCCTCCCCTTTGACCTCGGACGTTTGCTCCGAGCACTGCTCTCCGGCTCAGGCCACGGCGGCTCGCGCGACAGCATGCTGCCGCTCTGGACCGCGCACTCGAGCGCCGCCGTGCTCGCTCTCGGCGGCATCGCGCGGCTGCTGGTCAGCGGCACGGGCGACGGCGTCGTTTTGATCGGACTGGCCGTGCTCATCGAGTTGATCGTCCGCGCCGAAGCGCTCTGGCTCGGCGACGGCGGCTACTTCGACGACGGTGTCTTCGGCTACGACTTTTCGGAAGGGTATACCAGCCTCGAAAGCAGCGCCGCCGCCGTTCAGCCGCGTCGCGAAAGCGCCCTCCGACGCTGGCGGCGACGACGCTCCGACCAGCGACGACGCCTCCGCGCCAAGCTCGACGCCGCCGAGGACCGTCGCATGGATGCTATCCTGGAAAAAATCCACCGCGAAGGCCGCGACTCGCTCACCCGCGAGGAAAACCGTTTCCTCATCCGTGTCAGCTCCAAATATCGCAATCGCCCGAAAACTCCGTGAACGTCCCCGAACGCCCGATCGCGCCCGATCCCGCACGCACTTTACTCGACGCCGCGCTCGGCACACGCCTGATCTCACGTGGTCTCGATCCCGCCCGCGACGACCCTGCACTCTGGAATCTCGATCACCCCGAGCAGGTGGCAACAATCCACCGCCTTGACGTAGACGCCGGCGCCGAGGCAATTCTGACTAACACCTTCGGCGCGAACCGCGTTTGGCTGGCGCGATTCGGCCGCGCCCGCGACGTGGTCTTGATCAATCAGGCGGCCGCTGCGATCGCGAGGCAGGCGGCGGGAGTCGGCCGGCTGGTCGTCGGCGACCTCGGCCCGACCGCGGGCGAGTCGATCATCGAACAGGCCGAGCTACTTGTCGCCGCGGGGGTCGATGCGCTCGCGCTTGAAACATTCGCGGCAGACAACGCCCTCGAGACACTTGGCCATCTCATGCCGCGTCTTTCGGTTCCGATCGTCGTGAGCCTGACCGCGTGGCCCGCAGCGGCGAGCGATCTCGTGCATCGTTTCGAGAATCTCGGCGCGACGGCGATCGGATTAAACTGCGTCCCGATCACGGTCGCAGTCGAAGTCGCCGCGCGACTGCGCGCGGTCACAACTCTGCCGCTCTTCATCAAACCCGCGGGTGCGGTCCCCGGCCGACCCGACGACGACTCGGCCGTGTTTGAAGCCGCCGCCCGCGACCTCGCGGCCTTCGCGCCGATCTGGTTGGGAGGATGCTGCGGCTCCGACGAGCGGCACATCGCGGCGATTCGCCGCGCATGGTATCCTTCCGCGGGTCAATCCTAACGCCTCCGCTACCTAGACCCCGCTTCCTAAAGGATCCAACCGCGCATGCCGACCTACGACGCCGTCCCCAAAACCGTGCGCCGGGGACGTCCGAAACGCAACGAAGTCCCCGCCGAGGCCTGCCTCTGCGACTTTTGCTCCGGCAAGTGCTGCCGATATTTCTCGCTGCCGATTGAAACCCCGACCACCTGGGACGACTTCGACGCGATCCGTTGGTATCTCGCGCATGGACAAACCTTGATCTACGTCGAAAAAGCGGTCTGGTATCTCGTCGTCATGACGAAGTGTCAATACCTCCGTAACGACAACCGGTGCGGGATTTATTTCAGCCGACCGAAAATTTGTCGCGATTATTCGACCGACGACTGCGAATACGACTCCGAATGGATTTTCGACAAGGTTTTCGAGTGCCCCGCACAGATTTGGGAGTACGCCGAGGCATTGCTCACCCCTCGACGTCGCGCGGCAACTCCGACCTCACTCGTGACAATCGCTCCGCCCGGCTGAAGTCGGCCTCGCACGACTGATCGCCCTGCGCGAAACCGAGTTGCGACACGACCGCTTTCTCGGTTAACTTAAATCAATAGCTCGTACGTTTGTCTCGATCACGCGACTCATCCTCCCGGACAATCAGCGAGGCGATCGCCTCAGCGAGGTGCGTGTGCCGATCCAGGTGACGTGTCCTTCGTGCGGCCGGTCGGGCCGCGTGCCCGACAGTGCGACGGGCAAGATGATCCAGTGCCCCGCGTGCGGACGTCGTTATCGGCTGCCCGAGGCCGAGTCCAACGACCCGGGCTTTGATTTGATCGACGATGCACCTGCGGCCGCGGCTCCACCGAGACCGAGGGCCGTCGCGCCTCCCTCTCCTTCCCGCCAAGCCGCCGCGTCGCGAGCGCCGGCCGCCAATCCCGCCTCTCCCGCGGGATTGGCTCGAACACCGGACGCCACCGCGCGCCGCTCTGCCGTGGACGACAGCGACGCGCCGACCGGACTCTCGCGCGACGCGATCGTCGCGCTGATCGCAGGCGGCGGTTTTCTCGGGATGGTGCTGATCGGCGGCGTGATTCTGCTCGTCACGCGCGGCTGATCGTCACAGCAAAAGCCCAGCCCCTCCACGCCGACGGCCCGCGTCACTTCGGATCGACCGAGCGATCCCGAGCCCGCCCCAAGTCCCCTCGTTGAGAAACTTGCAACGACCGAAGGGTCGTCGCCGTCGGACACGAATCCCGCGCCGTCCGAACTTGCGACTCCGCAACCCTCATTCTCCGCGGCAGCGTCCCCCGTTCCCGGCTCCGTCGCGGCCACGGAGCCCGAGTTTGTCGTGCTCGCGCGTTCCGCCGCCGCGAAGGCCGCCGCCGAGCGCCCTCCCGATCGCGCCGACACTCTCTCGACTGCCGACATCGTCGAGGCCTGCGAGCCTTCGGTCGCGCTCGTGAAGGGCAAGGGCTCGCTCGGAACCGGCTTCTTGATCGGACCCGGACTGCTCGCGACCAACGCCCATGTGATCGAAGACGAGCCGATCAGCGGGCTTGAAATCCGCTTCGCGTCGGCGCATAAAACCGAGCAACAAGGCCCGTTCAAAGCCGAGTTGCTCTACGAGGACCCGAAGCGCGACCTCGCGTTTCTCGCGGTCAAAACGACGCTGCCCGCGCTCCGGTTGTCCTCGAAGCTGAACTACAAGAAGGGCGAGGACGTCACCGTGATCGGCAACCCCGGGCTAGGCGGCGAGACCGTCCTCGAAAACGCAATCAGCCGCGGCGTCATGAGCACAAAGACGACGCTCAATGGGCAGGAGTTCTATCAACTCAACATCGCGATCAACCCGGGCAATTCGGGCGGACCGGTTTTCGACCCGACCGGGCGGGTGATCGGCGTCGCCACCCTCAAGGCGACCAAGGAAGGCGTCGCGTTCTGCATTCCGGTCGAAGATATCCGCACCGCGCTCGACAACGTCGCGACGCAATCCCCTCAAGCCGCCGCCGCGAGCCGCGGCCGACACCGGATGATCGCCGTCTTCAAGACTCTGACAACCGGCGGCGGGCTGTACGCCCTCGCCCTCGACATCCATTTCGTCGTCATGAAAAACTCCCCCCAAACATTCGCGACCGACGAAAAGCTCCGCGACTTTCGCAACAAGCTCACCGAGGCCGAGAAGGAGATTCTTACAGACGCGAAGTCCGAAGCCATCGCCGTCCGGGACGACGTTAGTCTGCCGCGCGACCAGCGCGATCAAATCGACCAGCTCATGAAGAGTTTCGTCAACCTTCAGCGTGCCTACCAGCGCGGACAGCAAGTGCCGACGCTCGACCAAATCCGATTCATGAAGAGCCGGCACAAAATGCTCGTCCAGGATCTGCAGCGGAAGTTGCAAGTCGACGTGCCTCAGGAGATGCTCGCGCTTCTCGACGACCGCGTGCAAGTCAACGCGAATCCGCAAGTCGTGCTTGGCCAAGCGCCGTTCGGAGCCATCCCGCGTATCGCTCGGCCCCCGATGATGCCGCGGAACCCGATGGTGCCTCGCCCGGGCGGTCTGCGCCCCGGCTTCAACCGCACGCGGCCGGGCAGCCGGTTCTAACGACATTGACGTCGCGCAGCGCCAAACGAGCCCGAGGACAGGATCACTTCGCGTCCGCGCGCAGCGCCTCGAGTCGCGACCTCGGCGAGCGTACCGTTAGGTGTCTGGCGAGATTCGAGGATCCGTCGGACCAGAGATCATGCGGGCTTGACGTCGTCCGGAGCAGGCGCGGGTCGCGCGCGAGCGTCCCCAAATCCGCGGGATCCGCGACGACCACGGCCCAAATCGAAGGCTGCTCGCCGTCGAGCCGTTCCGCGGGCGAGAGGTCGAGGTCGAACCACGCGCGGCTGGTCCAGTCCGCGTCGGACGCGAGCGCCGCGACGACTGGAACGAGGTCGATGTAGCGGTTTGTGATGTTGAAGACCGCGACCCCGCCCGGTCGCAGGACACGTCGATACTCTGCGAACGCCTCTCGCGTGAGCAGATGGGTCGGCACCGCGTCCGAACTGAAGGCGTCGAGAACGATTAGGCCAAACGCCGCTGTTGCGCACGAACGCAGGCTCAGACGGGCGTCGCCGTGAATCACGCTCAGATCGACGCCGCGTGCTTGAGCGTCGCTCATGTACGTGAACAAAGCCGGGTTGAGTGCAATCTGGGTGACGCTCGGATCGATCTCGAAAAACGACCAATGTTCGTCGGACCGCGCATAGCTCGCGAGCGTCCCCGCGCCCAGTCCGACGACCGCGACCCGCGTTTCGACGCCGCGCCTCGGCAACGCGAGTTCGACGACCTGCCCGACCGGTCCCGCACGTCGATAATACGTCAGAGGCTCGCCGCGTAGCGATGGGTCGAGGCTCTGCGTACCATGCAGCGTGCCGCCGCTGAAAAAGAGACGCGAGCGCACCACGCCCGCCGGCCCAGCGCGCTCCGAATCGCTCACGCGCACGACGCCGAAAAAGTCGCGCTCGCGCAGAATCACGCGTCCCCCAACGCCCGGCCACAGACCGCACGCCGCCATTCCCGCCGCCAAGCCCAACACCGCGCGATTCGGACGCTTCGGCAGCATCTTTAGCTGCAACGCCAAAACTCCGCAACCGCCCGCCAGCGCAACGTACCCCAGCGGCGAATCCGCGAGTTCAGGCCACAGAGCCGACATGCCTCCCAACGCGAGCACCACTGCGGGCAGTACGAAGTCGCTGCCACGCGGACGCGCGCCGCTCGCGAGCACTACGCAACACACCAGAGCTGCGGGATATTCCGCGATGCGGTCGAACACGGCCGGCGCGACCAGCGAGTTGAACACACCACCGGCCGCGCCGCCGATCGCGATCGCCACATAAAACAAAGTCAATCCGCCCGGATCCGGTCGCGAAGCCGACAGCCGCTCGTGACAAGCCAGTGCCGCCGCCGCAAACGCCGCCAAGTGCAACGGCAGCCAGTACCCCTGCGTCATCCCGAAGCCCAACGCCGGCGTCAATGCGGCCAACAACCACGGCGACACACGACCCGCCCATCCGCGAGGAACCACCACGCGATGCGCGAACGCCGCGATCATAGTGATTAAATAAATCGCCAGCGGCACGACCCAAAACAACGGCGTCGAGGCGACGTCGGTCGTGACTAAAGTGGTAAGTCCCAACATCAAGCTCGACGGTGCGGCCGCCAGCGCCGCCCACTTCAGCCAGGCACGCGGCGCAATCGCGACTCGTCGCGAACAATCCCGCGTTGATATCGTTACATCCACACCGCGGCGCGTCCACAACGACTCCGCCACACACGCCGCTACCAGCACGCCGCAAATCATCCAGCCCAATCGCCAGAATCGTCGCTGGTCGTCTAACGCGAGAATCGGCTCGATCACGAAGGGATACGCTAGCAATCCCGCGAGAGCTCCCGCGTTGCTGGCCGCGTAAAGCCAATAGGGGTCGCCTGATTGATCACGATCCACCTGCGCCGCGGACGCCGATCGGCCTGCGACGTACAACGCCTGCAACGCCGGCGCCGTCATGGAGAGCACCAAGAACACCGGCCCGACGTCGCGTGTGAGCCGCGTCAGCAGCCAGATCGTCGGCGCGCCTGTCGGCGTCTCGTCCACGATGCTCCCGCCGAGAATCAGTAGTCCGCCGACGACCGCGAACAGCACCGTCTGGCCCGCTGCCGCCGCGCGCGAACCCAGCCGGATCGCGCCGTGAGCCAGTAAATAGCCCACTGTGAGCGCGGCTTGAAAAAAAAGCTGGCACGTCGTCCAGACCGAAGGCGACCCGCCCAAAAGCGGTAAAAAACGCTTCGCCGCAAGTGGTTCTATCACGAACAAGAGCGCCGCCGACAGCCCCGTCGCAACCGTGTACAGAATCGTTCTCGTCAAAGCCGCCTCATCTCTTCGCCTGCGGACATGCCGCTCCCTTTTCAGTCGCGGGGCTCGAGGTCGCGGGACAGGTCGAGACCCGCCGCGCTCACGGGATTCGGCCGCGCGACCACACCCCCGCCAAACCGCACGCAATAGTCCGAAAGCTCGCGTCGCGGCACCGGAAAGTCGGTGGAGACGAACTGAGCTCCGCTCGCAAGCGCCCGGTCGCGACGCGTCGTTTCGGGTCGGCGTGCCTCGTCGCCGTCGACGTCCGCCCGCGTCCGCACCATGAAGCCGTCGCGCACCAGCGTGCGTATCCGCTCGAAATCCTTCATGGCGTCATTCACCTTCATCCACGCGGCCGCAGGGTGATCGCGATCAACGCTCGCGAACATCAAACGGCCGCGGAGCGCGTCGTGTCCGTCCAGATAACGATCGCGAATCGCCCCCTCATTGTCGAGCGCGAACATCACCTTGCCGCGCACCGCGGTGAGTGTCGGCCAACCCCGCGTTCGCAGCGCCGCCGGCAGCGTCTCGGAATCACCGCGAATGTCGTCGGGCGCCAGCACCTCGTCGCGCTCAAAAACCGACGCGATCTCCTCGTCCACCGCGTCCAGCCGCTCCTTGTCGAACCTCAACGGCTTCGTCGGCAGTAACGCAATCGAGTCGTCCTTCAACTCGACCAGAATCATGATCGGCACGTGACGCGGATGCGACTTCGACCAGGCCCGCACCTGACGCAACGCATCCGTGAACGTGAACGCACGCGACATATAATCGATGTCTTGCACGTGCAAGACTTTGAGACCCGGGCGATCGAGCACTCCGGTCGCGTTCGGGTCCGGGCCGGGGTCGCGCTGTCGCCCGGACAGCAACTTCCGCACATACGGCCGCGCGAATAGACCTCCCTTCGAGTCGTTGAACACGTCGAGCTCGATTTGACGCACGGTCTGATCAGAAAACTGCCGTTCGAACTCCGCGTGCGTGTAGTCGAGCGACCGCGCGTTTTTCGGGCTCGTCCCCGCGATCAGATTCAAAATCGAACGGCACGGCGCCACGTGATACGAGTTGTGCGTGCCGATCACCTGCATCTGATTCAACTTAGCCTCGACGTCGGACGCGACCGCCGATCCGGACGCGACAAGGAACGCGCAAGCCGCCGCGAGCCGCCATTGTTTAAGCACGTGCATGTCGCTGCATCCTTAATCTGTTCGTTTCACGAGCGCTAGGAACACGAAAGTCATCTTGTACCCGATCCACTCGATCGGATACGCGCTCTCGGTCCAGTCGAGCGAGCCGAGCGGCTTCAACCCCCGCGTTGACGCCGCCTCGATCAAGCCCTCAACCTCGGCGCGATCGAATATTCGATATGGCAGCCCAAACAGCTTGAAGTCTGCCGCGATCTCGATCTTCGGATCGTGAAAGTCGGTCGTCAAACACAAGATCCCGTTCGGCTTCAAGAGCCGCAGCGCGACGTCGATCAGACGGTTTTGATCATATCCGTGCTCGATAACCGACAGCGCCGTCATCACGTCGAGCGACGCGGGCTCAATCGCGGGGTTGTAGAAGTCCTCGCAATGGAAGTCGATGCCGTTCAAGTACCAGTTGATCGAGCGTCCGATCGGGTTCAGGTCGGCGGCGCGGATCGACCGATATCCCAACCGCCAGAGCGCGAGCGGGATCTCGCAATTCGAACTACCCATGTCGAGGATCCGCGCGTCGCGAGCCGGATGCCCGCTCTCGATCGCCTCGATCATCGTCAGTACGTCCCAGCTCTTGTTGATCGCGACCGGCGGCGGCAGCCTCCGAAACCGAATCGAGTACAGCAATTGGAACAACCGGCGACGCCAACCGACGCTCGTATCGAGCCCGCGCGCGCGTAATGACCTTCGCGCGGAGTCGACCTGTTCGCGATCATGAAGCAGCTTGAGCATGAGCTTGCGCGACCGCGTCATGGAATGGGTGCGGATGAACGTCAAGGGCGCGATCATAAACCGAGAGGCGGGCGTCAAGATAGCCTTCCCAAGCGACAAGATCGCGCAGGCCGCATGCCCGCTCGCGTATTCCGAGCCGAAACGCATGGTCGAGCGCGAGCTTCTCAACGTGCCCAACCAGCGCGTCGACGTCGCCCGGCGCATACCAGAGCAGCGCGCCGGACTCGATCAGCGCCGGCTCCGTCGAAGCCGACCGCGTCGTCACAGTCGGCACCCCGTGCTCGAACATCGCCGCAAGCGAGCCGTTCTTCTGCGAGGCTCCGCCCGGAAACGGGAGCACCGCGAAGTCCGCCGCCGCGAGCAGATTGGAGATCGTCTCGGCCGACAACTCACCGGGACACGAGACCACGTCTCGCAGCCCGAGCGCGACGACCCGATCGAAAATCACGCGGTGATAGGCAACCTCTCGCGGCCTAAATTGGCTCAATAGCAACCACTGCAGCGCGACCCCGCGTTCCTTCAAAGTTTGTGCCGCGACGAGCAGGTCCTCAATGCCCCGATTGGATCCGATGTGACCAAAATAGACCGCGACCTGCGCGTCGCGCAACAGTCCAGCCTTAATCTTCGCAATTAACGGCCGAACTGCGGGTGCCACCGAATCGGTGATATTTGGCGGAAAGCCCCGCACGAAAAAGCGGTCGGCACGCTTTGGGAACCAGCGTCGAGCGGTATCCGCAAGCGCGTCCGAATAGAACGTCACCGCGGCGTACGGCAGGAATTGCAGGACCCGCGCGAGCCGACCAATCCCCCTCGGCAATTGCGCCGAGTGCATCGTGAGCACAATCGCGGGTCGCCGACGCGGCGCGAGTATCGGGAACGCGAGGGCGACAGGCGACCCGCCGTACATCGACGCCTCGTACTGAAAGTCGACGACGTCGACCCTCGTCGCCGCGACCGCGCGCCAAATCTGCCGTTGATGCCGGATTCCCCAGTTTCCCGGCACAACTTCGACCGCATACGCTCCGGACGACGGCTGCGTCGCGCGCGGATTCGACGTTACCACAACGACCCGCAACCCACGACCGGCGAGCCGCTCCGCGAGCCCGGCGACGTAGTCCGCAGCGCCGCACGGCCACGGCATCGGCGGCAAGTTCGGGCATACAAGAGCTACTGAACGCGGTCGAACGTCGGTACTTTCGAGGTCCGGCATCGGTGACGCTACCACGGTTCTTCGCCGGGACTGCGGCCCGCCGCCGCGTCCTCCAACCAACGTAGTGAACCATACGCCGGCCGACTGCCTCGGACAACCGACCGCCGTCTCGTCGGCTCGAATCCCCGCGGAGTTGCCTGAGCTACGACACCTGAACAGCCTTGATCAAACCGCCTACCAAAAGCCGGCTCTCCAGAAGGACGGCAGGCCCTTACCGTAACTCTTTTAAAGGAAGGACTTTGGAGCAAAACTCTTGACTTATGCAGGGATAGAGGGTGGTAAAGCATTCGAACCAGGAACGAGACGTGGTCTCGCAAACAAAACGATGCGTGCTATGTCGAGGTGCAAGTGGGAAGTGTAAGTCGCGGCTGCGACCTCGGCTTGATTCGACGTTATGCAGCCTTGGCCCTCTCGAAAAGCGAGCGATTGTTGGACGGCTCGTCCAGGGCCGCTTTGAGTATTCACTGAAGCTCCTGGCCCATGATCCGGCGGACACCGTGCGGGGTTTCGCCGAACTCCGCCGCCGTCCATCCCAACTCCGGCGAGCCGCTCCGCCGGTTCTTCAACAGACCCACCATCCACTGCACCAAAGCTCGCCCCGACGCCCATGCCGCCATAGGTCGTGTCTGCCGAGCCGATGATATCGGTCTGAACTACTTCGTGTTCCCCACGGGGAACACCTCGTCGACGCCAGTCACCGTCAGAAAAAACTGAGGCGTGTTAAAGGTCGCAGTTTGCGACCGACTTGAAACGGAGAGGGGGGGATTCGAACCCCCGGTACGGAGTTACCCGTACAGCGGTTTAGCAAACCGCCGCTATCGACCACTCAGCCACCTCTCCACGCGGCGGGAAATCTATCGAAAACGCCTCAAATGGACGCAAATTCGATCGTTTCAACGCCCGGGGCTAACTCCGAATAGGCTATCTTATCCCGGGAGCTGAGTCAACTCTGCGGGTATTTCTCGAGATCGAGCGGGTGTCCTCCCGGCTTCGGGTGGGCCTTTCTTGGTTGGTTCGCGCGGGCAGGTTCGTCTCACGCAGTGACAAGCGGCTTATCCCTACCAAAGCTTCGAAGGACCGTCCGTGACCAAATAGAAGTCGCTTGCGGTTGCGCCGCTGAGACAACAGATAGCCGGCTTTGGGTGCCCCCGGTTTTATCGAGCTTCGAAAAACCGCCTAATTCCTAGGTCAAGATCGCCCCCGCAGCGGCGACCTTTCCAGCGAATCAAGGCCAAGTCGGCGAGTCACGGATGTCGCGGGCCGTAGGGCCGTCGACAATCCGAAAGTAGTGATCGAGGCAACGGCTACCCCTAAACCGACGGCGATATCCACGCGGACATCTCTCGAGGTGGAAAATGCAAGCGGCCAGGTTTTAACCCCCTCGGAAAGATTTGAAGAACGTCAGAGCGAAGTCGCGCTAACGGTAGCCCCACATCGCGCTGTTCGCCGCTGGTCGCGTTCCGGCAATGCCGTCCCGAGCATCCATTCAGAGGCTTACGTCGAGCGTTTTGCAGGAGTATCCAGCCGGCAGGTGTTTCCGATAATCAGGATTCCCTTCGGCTGGATCGTATGGCAGGACTCCTCGCTCATCCTGGAGGTGCCTGGCTCGAGAGACTTGTCTAGGCGGACATCGTCGATCCTTGCCGAGCTCGACGACGTCGTCCTAACCTTAAATTGATTTGCCACAAACGGTTATCTCTCGCAGCACTCCTCCGTATTGTACAAGCGTCTAATTCTCTCGCGCCAGGATGGATGCGCCAAGGAATCTGCCGACGAGGGGACCCTACCGGGACGCGGCAAATGGTCGTCGCGCCCACTACGGAGCGTCTTGCCGCGGAGTTTCCCGGCATGACGCGAAACGGGGCAAGCTCACCCACATTCGCCGCGCGATCGTAGTAGTGTATGGTCGAGTGATGATCACACGTCATGGTCAAGAAGCACTCGTTGTACCTCACGGCGGGGCCGGCTAGTCTGATAAAGGTTTGAGCGGTGATCCGAATCGAGGCGACGCAATGATCAAACGCTTTCCGGCACGGCTGCGAACGCCGTTCCGAGCGTGCGCGACTGGGCATCACGAAGCGGCGGCCGAGATTGACGACGACTCCGAGGACCATGAGGACGGCGTGGGCCGGCTCGGGTTGGATCTCAACGGCGCGCCGCGGCGGGAGGATGTATGAGTCTTGAGAGTCGCGGACCGCGCACAGGGCGAGTCGAGCCGGGTGGGTCGAACCTGACGAAGCGGCGGCGGTCTATCCTGACCTCGCCCCAGAACCTCGTCCTCTCGTCAATCCTTCTGGTCGCGGCCGTGCTGCGTAGTGTTCACCTCGGCCGTCTCAGCCTTTGGTACGACGAAGTCGTGACGCTGCGGGTCGCGCGAGCATCGAGCTGGTCCGACCTGATTGCACTTTTAATTCGCATCGACGCCACCGACGCACCGCTGTTTCCGGCGGTTTTGCGGCTCTGGATCGCGGTCTTCGGGCCGAGCGACGCGGCGGCCCGCGCGCTCGCCGCCGCGTTTGGAGTCGCGACCGTCGCGCTCGTCGTTTCGATCGGCCGGGCGCTCTTCGACCGCATCACGGCGCTCGTCGCGGGGACGTTCGCAGCCGTGTCGCCGTCGCTCGTGTACTACTCCCGAGAAGCCCGAATGTACGCCGCGCTCGTCTTCCTGACGTGCCTCGCGTGGCGGCTCCTGCTCGCGTTTCGAGGCCGCGACGACGGGGCAAGGCGACAAGGATACATCGCGTGCCTCGTCGCACTGACGCTCGTGCATCCGTTGGGATTATTGATGATCGTCGCGCTTGCGATCGGCTATGTGATCGAGCTGAAACAGACGCGACTTCGGCCGCTCGGCTGGATCTGGACTCAGGCGGTTTGGCTCGCGATCGTCGCCGTCTGGCTGCCGCGCTACTTCGGCCGCCCCCCGGAAACAACGACCGGCACATTGCCGATTCGCTTCCTGCTCGGGGTCCCGCTCAACTTTTTCGGCGGCGATTTTCGGTCGTTCGCGATCCTAGTCGCGGTGATGGCGGGGTCCGAGGGTTGGCGGCGTCTGCGCGATCGACGCCTCGAACACACACTGGAAGCGAGCGCGGAATCAGGGTGTGCTCGGACCTCATTGCTACTCATGGCAGCGTGGATATGCTTTCCAATCGCTCTCCTGTACGCGTATTCGATCGTGCGGCACCCAATTTTCGGACCCGAGCGATATAACGTGTTTGTCGCACCGGCGTTTCTCTGTTTGCTTGCGCGAGGGATAACGCGGCTGCCGAGGCCGGTTGCGATTTTGGCGGTGTCGGCGGTGCTTTTGCTGTCGGGAATCAGGCTTGGGACACTCGTTTACGGGCATTCGGATCGATCCGACTGGCGCGCGGCGGCGACTTTATTCCGTGCGCGCGGCGTGCGCCGCGTCGTCTTGATTCTGCCCGCGACCGAACCGTTTCCTGACGCCGAAGTCGCAACGGCGCGCTATTACTTGAACCCCGAGATCGTGGTTGAACGGCGAGCGGCAGGCGCGGCCATCGAGTTCGAAGACGCCGACGCGGTCGTCATTCGATCAGACGTCGACGGCGCCGCGACCAACGCCGTTCATGTCGACGGCCTGCGGATCGAAGACCCGTCGTCGTTCAATCATCGTCGGACTTTGCCTTCGGGCCCGTGACAGGCAAAGCAAGGCGATCGATGTCGGCGTTGAAGGTCTCGCGCGCCTGACCGAGCGCACGACGGGTCGTTGCGCCGACGCCAAGGCTGAGCCGCTTCGCCTGCTCGCCCGCCGCGCCTAGGCCGAGGGACTCGATGAAGCCGAAAACGGCCTGCACCTGCGGGTCGCCTGCGAGTGCGTTCGCCTCGCCTTGATCGATATCCGCCACCTGAGAGACCGACGACCGAGTGATCACGCGTGACCAGCCTCCCCTCGCGTCGCGGCCCCAGAGCGTGATCACGGCGGTGGAGCCGTCGCGCGTCGGCGCGACCTCGACCGAGGTCACCACGCACGCTGACCGCCCGCGCGCCGCAAGCTTTGCAAGCTCGGACCGCAGGCTGTCCTGTTCCTCGCCCGCAAGCATCCGCGCCACTCCGCCGACGACCTGCGCGAGTTGCCCCGCCTTCGGTTCTTCGCCCGGCTCAGGTTCCGGGAATACGAGCGGACCCATCTGGATATAGCGAACATCTTGGTCGATATTCGCCTCGGTGGCGGCGCGTCGTGAAAGCCACAGCCCTTCGGTTTCCTGTCGAGGCGGCAGCAGGCTTTCGATATCAACCGCTCCGGTGCTCTTGGTCGAGAGCCCGCGGCCCTCAAGCGAATCCTTGAGCGCGTCGACCGGCATCGATTCGACCTTCGGAAATCCGGCGAGCCAGCCGAGCCGCAGCAGGTTCCGTGACGACTCCGGAGCACGGTTCGACGACCTAATCTCGGACCGCGCGAGACTGATGATCATCAGCGGGGATAGCGAATCCTTTGGATCGGCCGCCTGCTTTTTGGCATCGGCCGCGTTGTCTTTGACTTTGGAGTCGGGCGCGCGCGGGGGTTCCGGTCGGGGTGCGACGGGGACTGGTTTCGCGGCGGGTTTCTTGCCGCCGTCGAGCAACACCGGGAACGGCTTCTGATTCTGGGACCGCGGTTTGACAGCCGCGGCGGCAAGGTGTTTGCTCACAACGTCGATCTTTTCGAGCTCGTGTTTGATCCAGGTCACGATGCGGTCGTCGCGCCCGACGCCAGTCTCGCGGTCGCGTGCCCACGCGGTCAACCTTGACTTTCGTTGTGCGAGCGCACGACGCGCCTCGGGCGCTTCCGCCGCGATCCACAATTTTGACCACTCCGGCAGGTTTTCCTCGACCCACGCCCGTCGAGCGACGACCGTGATCACCCCGCGACGCGAGAAGTCGACCACCTGCCCGAGCAAGACCCGGCCGTCCTTAAGCACGACCCGGTCGGCGGCGGAATCGGCGGGCGGGGGCGGATTCCCGCTCGCGACGAGGCCCGACACGATCAAAACGAGTGCGGCGGTCATGGTTTCATCCCCGCGGGGGTCTCATTAGACTGAAGCGGCGTCGCGCGCAGACGCGCTCCTCAAAACATTGTAGGGTCCGACCCGGCTGAGCGTCGAAAAAAATGCCGAACATGGCGAGCGACTGGTCGTGGAGCACCTCCGATGACAATTCGTGCCGCTTTGATTGAACCTCTGGGCGACGAGGCGTATCTGGCGCGGTTTCGGACCGCGTCCGAGGCCGCGTGTTGGGCCGAGGCCGTACGTCGCGCAGGTTGGAAAGGTGTTTTGGACGTCGTCGCCGCTTACGACACCGCCGCGGTTTATCTTGACGCCGACCTTGTTGATTTCAGCTCGATCGAGATGCGACTACGTCTACTCGATGCCTTGACCTACGTAGGACCGGCGGCGCGCGAACCGCGCTTGATCGAATTGCCGGTGCATTATGACGGACCGGATCTGGAAATCGCTGCGCGTCGGCTCGGGCTCGATTCCGACGAGGTCGTCGCGCAGCATTCCGCTACGCCGTTCGAGGTGTTCGCGATCGGTTTTTTGCCGGGTTTCCCTTATGCGGGATACCTGCCGAAGGGGCTAGCAGGACTGCCGCGGCGGGCGTCGCCGCGTGCTCGGGTCGAAGCGGGCTCGGTCGCGATCGCGGGTCGCCAAACGGGCGTTTATCCGTGCGCATCGCCCGGTGGTTGGCACGTGATCGGTCACACGCCACTGACAATCGTCGACGTCGAGGCGGGCTTTTTTCCGATCCGCGCGGGCGATCGTCTGCAATTTCGGGTGATCGACGCCTACGCCTTCGAGGCGTGCCTCGGAGGGCGTTTATGAACCGAGCAACCCGCGCGATCGACCTGAACGCCGACCTCGGCGAAGGGTTCGCGAACGATGCCGTTGTGCTTGATTACGTTACATCGACGAGTATTTGTTGCGGCGCGCACGCGGGGGGTCCCGAGACGATAGAGGCTACCCTGCGGGCGGCGAAGTCGCGCGGGGTCGCGGTCGGGGCGCACCCTGGGTATTCAGATCGCGCCCATTTTGGACGCGTCGAGACGGCTCTGAGCGCTGCGGAGGTCGAGCGTCTGGTGTTGGATCAGTGCGCGGCACTGGCGGGCCCAGCGCGGGCGGCGGGAGTCGCGTTGCGATTCGTGAAGCCGCACGGGGCGCTGTACAACCAGGCACAGCTTGAGCCGGAGGTTGCGCGGGGCGTGCTCGACGCGGTCGCGCGGCTGCGGCTGCCGCTCTTGGGCCAACGCGCGGGAGTGCTCGCGGAAGGAGCTCGAGCACGGGGGCTTGCTTACGTGGTTGAAGGATTTCCCGATCGCGCGGCTCTGCCCGACGGCCGGCTGGTGCCGCGTGGGACCCCCGGCGCGATGCTCGAATCGACCGACGCGATCGCCTCTCGGGCCGTCGCACTCGCCGACGAGGGTTATGCGACGCTCTGCCTGCACGGCGACGAGCCGCGCGTCGTCGAACGTGTCGCAGCAGTCCGACGG
>JAJYDB010000351.1 GCA_021777845.1 Planctomycetota bacterium | reverse complement strand
CCGTCGAGTTGGAAGGAGGGGCGAATTCAGGCTCCGGCCGCGGCCTTCAGCGCCGCGAGCGCCGGCTCGTAGTTCGGCTCTTGGGCGATCTCGGGGACGATCTCGACGTAGGTGATCTGATTCGACGCGTCGACGACGAAGACCGCGCGCGCAAGCAAGGGGACCGGCAGGCCGACGATCTTCACGCCGTAATGCTCGCCGAAGCTTTGGTTGTGGACGTCGGAGAGGTTTTTGACGTTCTCGACGTGCGCGTCGGTGCACCAGCGGGCCTGCGCGAAGGGCAGGTCGGTGCTGAAGGTGTACGCGGCGACTTTGTCGCCGAGCGCGGCGAGCTCGCTCGAAAATTTGCGCGTCTGGATATTGCAGACGGGGGTGTCGAGCGAGGGCACGACGTTGAACAAACGCGGCTTGCCCGCGGTGTCGGCGAGCGTCAACACCGCCAGACCCGCACCCACGCAGCTGAACTCCGGCGCCGCGTCGCCCGCCTTCAACTTCGGACCGGCGAGCTCGACCGGGTTCCCTTTAAACGTGACTTCACCCTTGCGCGTCTCCGCCATTGCGATCAATCTCCCTACTAGGATCGAGGCCGAAATCGTCGGACCCGCGGCGCCCTCTCGATGCGCGGCGGGCCGACACGCCCTAGAGAGTAGCGCGCGCCGCGCTCCTCTGGCAAGACGCGGCCCAACCGGCGCGCGCGTCGAGGATCGTCGTCGCTGCGCGTTCGACGTCGCCCCGGCGCCCCACGTAACATTTTGTTCACGAAAAGCAACGCCGCGACCCCGACCGGGGGGAGAGATGGACAAGCTTGGCCGAGATTGCTAACTTGAGGCGGTTCATGGTGGCCCCGCTGAACTTGGGGAGATGCCGACGGGACGCGCGAGGCGTGTCGCGGGGGCCGGACCGACCAGGATGTCGCCGGCCGCAACGAGGCGCGGACCCGTAGGCGGATTCGGCCGACGCGCGGTACCCGAGCGTAGGATCGCCGGGCGGCCGAACGAGGGCTAAAGTCCCTTTTTATTTTCCCAACTTAAGACAACGACCCGACCAGGAGGATCGCCCGTGTCCGTGGAAGAACGCGTGATTGAGATCGTCAGCGAGCAATTCGGCGTGGCCAAGGATCAGGTGACGCACGAAACGTCGTTTATCAACGACCTCGGGGCCGACTCGCTTGACATCGTGGAATTGGTGATGGAATTCGAAGAGGAGTTCGACATCACGATTCCGGACGAAGAGGCCGAGAAGATCCAGAAGGTGGGTCAGGCGATTCAATACATCAAGGACCACTCGAAGTAAGATGGCGATCGAAAACAGGGCGGGGCGCGCCCAGGCGGGTTCCCGGCGGGTCGTGATCACCGGAATGGGGGTCGCGACCGCGCTGGGCGATACGCTCGACGCGTTTTGGAGCGGTCTGTGCGAGGGCCGCAGCGGCGTCGGACCGCTCACGCTTTTCGACACGACGGCGTTTAAGGTCCACTTTGGCGGTCAAGTGCGCGACTGGGACCCAGTCGCGCGCTTCGGCGTCAAGGAAGCTCGTCATTTGGACCGCTTCGCGCAATTCGCGGTCGTCGCGGCCGACGGCGCGGTCCAGCAGTCGGGCATCGACTTCGCGGCCGTCGAGCCGCACCGCTGCGGCGTGTTCATCGGCTCGGGCATCGGCGGCCTGAACGAATTCGAAACGCAGCACGCGACCATGATCGCCAAAGGGCCGTCGCGAATCAGCCCGTTCACGATCCCGAAACTGATGGTGAACGCCGCGAGCGGCCAAGTCTCGATCAAGTACGGCCTGCGCGGACCAACCTCGGCGATCGCGACCGCCTGCGCCTCCGCCGCGAACGCGATCGGCGACGCACTCAAGACGATCCAACGCGGCTGGGCCGACGTCATGATCACCGGCGGCAGCGAGGCCGCCATCACGCATATGGGACTCGGCGGTTTCGCCTCGATGCGCGCCCTCTCCACCCGCAACGACGACCCGACCCACGCCAGCCGTCCCTTCGACCGCGACCGCGACGGCTTCGTCCTCGCCGAAGGCGCCGGCATTCTGGTGCTTGAGGCCGAGGAAGTCGCAATCGCCCGCGGGGCAACGATTTACGCCGAGCTGCTCGGCTACGGCATGTCCTCGGACGGCTCGCACATCACCGCCCCCGACGAAGAAGGCCGCGGCGCCGCACGCGCCATGCGGATGTGCCTCGAAGACGCGGGCGTCAACCCCGAGGAAGTCGGCTATATTAACGCGCACGGCACCAGCACCGACCTCGGCGACCTCGCCGAAACCCGCGCGATGAAGCTCGTTTTCGGCGATTTCGCCCGCAAACTGCGGATCTCGAGCACCAAGAGCCAGCTCGGGCACCTGCTCGGAGCCTCCGGGGGCGTCGAGCTGATCGCCTCGACGATGGCGATCCAGACCGGCGTCCTCCCGCCCACGATCAACCTCGACAACCCCGGCGAAGGCTGCGACCTCGACTACATCCCCAACGTCGCCCGCGAAGCCCGCGTCGACGTCGTGATGTCGAACAGCTTCGGCTTCGGCGGGCACAACGCCAGCCTCTTGATCGGACGCTATCGGGCCTCGTAAGACCGATCTGTCCGAGGAAAAGGGGGCGGCTCAGCCCGGCTCATGACCACGCCGTTCCTCGGGCGGCGCGTAAAAACGGCTGAGGTCGTCGGGCTCGATCCGAGTCCCCGTCGCCGACGCGACGATCTCGATAATCTCGTCGTCGGTGCGGCTTGCCGCGCGCATCTGCTCGATCTCATCGCTGATCATCCCCACGAACGCCGGAAGAGGAAAGCGCTCGGCCTCCAAACCCAACGCGCGACGAAGCTCTCGCTGTGCCTGCACAGCTTGTTCCGCGGTAAAGCTGGGTTCATCGACAAAATGCGACATCTCAAAGCCTCCGATTTCACTGAGGGCTCGGCAACGCTCAAGTGTCAACGCAATGCTTATTTACGCAGGCGTCAAGTGGCCCGTGCCGCGGCGGAAGTCGTGATCCGCGAACGGATTGAGACTGCCGGCGCGCTCGGCCGGCCGACCCCGACGCCGCGCGGAGGGCTCCGGCACACCTGAGAGCATGCTGGAGCGATTGCGATGCCGGGCGCGATTTTTTCGGTTGATTTCGCTGAATCCGGTTTACTTGCCGGGTTGTAGCTGCTAACATTTCTTTGTCGCGGGCTCCTCCCGGCATCGCGACAACGCTGTTTGCGGGCACGCACCCGTCGCGGCGTTCACGGCCCGTGTCGACGGAACCTCCCGTCAAGGGCACCGGCTTGATTTTACGGCGGGCACGACTCGACGTCGCGCCGCGTCATGTCCCCCCCTCACTCCGCGCGGGAGCGTTTGTGTTCAAGCCCTCGAAAACGTCGAACCGGGTGATGTCCGCGGCGATAAGCGACGGCGGCGGCATCGGTGTTTGACGCGGGTTGACACCAGACGTAAGACTTTAAAAGACGACGGGCATGCGCCGTCGGCTCTTGGCTTGTTACAGAGGACTTCGATGCAAGGATCCACGATCTCGGCCTTACGTTGGACGCGTGTGGTTTTGGTTGGTGTTGTGGCGGCGGCGGCGGGATTGGCGAACGTCGAAAACAGCGCAAGAGCGGCGGATGAGGGAAGTTGGGTTGGCCGCGAGGTGATGTTGAAGAGCTCCGAACTGAACTTAATGCGAGGTACGGAGAAGATCGAGATTCGGGCGCTGCAAACCTATAAAGTGACGGCGGTGAAGGACGGCTGGCTTTATTTGGTCGGCAGGCGCGACGGCACGGCGGGTTACGCGTCGCCCGAGTGGGTGGTAACGTTTGACGACTCGTTGATGTATTTCACGCGTTTGATTCGCGAGAATCCGCGCGACGCCGA
>JAJYDB010000350.1 GCA_021777845.1 Planctomycetota bacterium | reverse complement strand
CGCGGAACGTCGAAACAGGTGATCGCGCCGTGGTCTCTTACCCCCAAAGCTCCCGCACAGGTGACTCGATGTCGAACAGAACGTTGCTTGGACGCGCCGCCCTGCTCGCGATCGCGGCCCAACTCGGGCTCGCCGCGGCCGCCTGCGCCGACTCGGCGCTCGTCAAGGTCGAGGTCTTCCCCGACGCGATCAAACTCGCGGGGACGCGCGACCGCCAGAGCCTCGTCGTGCAGGCGACCTTCGCCGACGGCATCACCCGCGACGTCACCGACGAGGCGTCGATGACCCCGCTCGACCCGAAGCCGCTCCGCCGCCAAGGCAACGTCTTTCGCGCCGCCGCCGACGGCAAAACCACCCTCCGCGTCGCCTTCGGCGCGCAGACCGTCGACGTCCCCGTCGAAGTCGCCCGCGCCGCCGAAACCCCGCCCCTCAGCTTCCGACTCGACGTCATGCCCGTCTTCCTGCGCTCGGGCTGCAACTCCGGAAGCTGCCACGGCGCGGCCCGCGGCAAAGACGGCTTCCGCATCTCGCTCTTCGGCTTCGACCCCGAGGGCGACCACTTCCGTCTCACCCGCGAAATGGTCGGACGACGCGTCAACCTCGCCGTCCCCGGCGACAGCACCCTCCTCGAAAAAGCCGTCGGCGCCGTCCCCCACACCGGCGGCAAACGCTTCGAAACCTCCTCCGAACTCTACCAAACCCTCTATGAGTGGATCGACTCGAGCGCTCCCAACGACGACGTCGCCAAACTCCCCACCGTCGTCGGCGTCGACCTCTACCCGCGCAAGGCCGTCCTCGACGGCACCGGCGCCAAACAACGGATGACCGTCCGCGCCCGCTACTCCGACGGCTCCGACCGCGACGTCACCAGCCTCGCGCTCTTCCTCTCGAACAACGACGTCTCCGCCGCCGTCAACCCCGACGGCGTCGTCACCGCCGGAACCCGCGGCGAAGCCTTCGTCATGGCCCGCTTCGAAACCCATACCGTCGGCTCGCAATTCATCGTCCTCCCGAAAGGTCTCAAATTTCAGTACCCGGACGAGCCGAAGGGAAACTACATCGACGACCTCGTCGCGCAAAAACTCCAAAAACTGCGCATCGCACCCTCGGGTCTGTGTACCGACGAAGTCTTCCTCCGTCGCGCCTACATCGACCTCTCCGGCCTGCCGCCGACCGTCGACGAACACGACCGCTTTCTCGCCTCGACCGACCCCGCCAAGCGCGCCCGGCTCGTCGACGAACTCCTTGAAAAGAAAGAGTTTTCCGAGATCTGGGTGAACAAGTGGGCCGAAATGCTCCAGATTCGGTCGTCGCTGCAAATCAGCTACAAGGCGATGTTTCTCTACTACAATTGGCTCGTGGAGAAACTCTCCAAAAACACGCCGATGGACGAAATGGTGCAGGAACTGCTGGGAGCGACCGGCGGCACCTTCCAAAACCCCTCGACAAACTTCTACCAAGCCGTCACCGACCCCTTGCCGATGGCCGAAAACGTCGCGCAGGTGTTCATGGGAATGCGCATTCAATGTTCGCAATGCCATAATCACCCGTTCGATCGCTGGACGCAAAACGACTACTACGGCTTCGCCGCCTTCTTCGCGCAGGTCGGCCGCAAGCAAGGCGAGGATTACCGCGAGACGATCGTCTTCAACTCGGGCGGCGGCGAGGTCAACCACCCCGTCGGCGGCCGACGCATGGAGCCGAAATTCCTCGGCGGCGCGATCCCGAACGTCAACGGCCTCGACCGTCGCGTCGTGCTCGCGAAGTGGCTCGCCTCGCCCCAAAATCCCTGGTTCGCCTCGTCCTTCGCCAATCGCGTCTGGGCGCACTTCATGGGCGTCGGCATCGTCGAGCCCGTCGACGACTTCCGCGTCTCGAACCCGCCGTCGAACCCCGAGCTGCTCGACGAACTCGGCCGACGCTTCACCGCCTCGCACTACGACCTCAAACAACTCGCGCGCGACATCTGCAACAGCCGCGCCTACCAACGAACCACCGCGCGGAACGACTCCAACGCCTCCGACGAACGCAACTTCGCGCACGCCAACCCGCGCCGCATCAAAGCCGAAGTCTTGCTCGATATGATCACGAGCGTCACCGAGACCAAGGAGAAATTCCAAGGCCTCCCGCTCGGCGCCCGCGCCGTGCAAATCGCCGACGGCGGCATCTCCAACTATTTCCTCACCACCTTCGGCCGCGCCACCCGCGAGACCCCCTGCTCGTGCGAGGTCAAAATGGAGCCGACCCTCTCGCAAGCACTCCACCTGCTCAACGGCGACACCGTCAACGCCCGCATCAAACAAGGCGGACTCGTGGAACGCCTCGCCAAAACCCGCAAGTTCCCCGCCGAACGCATCACCGAACTCTACCTCCGCACCCTCTCGCGCCACCCCACCCGCGAGGAGGTCGCCAAACTCCTGCCCGAGTTCGCACCCGGCAACAACCAAAATCAAGCCCTCGAAGACCTCTTCTGGGCCCTCCTCAACAGCCGCGAATTCATCTTTAATCACTGAGGCTTTGCG
Organism: Planctomycetota bacterium; assembly: GCA_021777845.1. GTDB lineage: Bacteria > Planctomycetota > Planctomycetia > Isosphaerales > Isosphaeraceae > JAJYDB01. Next base: position 1,346 of record JAJYDB010000350.1, on the reverse strand, counting down.
ATCGCCATGTGTCATCGGATCATCGACGTGATGAGTCGCCGCCTGCTCCCGATTGCATTCGCGTACGCCGGCCTCGCCCACGCCCTGCCGGCCGCGCCCGCCGACGCACCCCCCAAAGCCGCCCCCAAGCCAAGCTTTCAAGGCGAAGTCGGCCCGATTTTTCGCAATCGCTGCAACACCTGCCACAACGCCGACAAAGCCAAAGGCGGCCTCAACCTCGAAACCTACGCCTCCGCTCTCCAAGGCGGCGGCTCCGGCAAGGTCGTCGAACCAGGCGACCCCGACTCAAGCCGCCTCTGGGAACTCGTTTCCCACCAAGATCAACCCTCGATGCCCCCCAACGCGCCTAAAATCCCCGACCCCGAGCTCGACCTGATCAAGCGCTGGATCGAGGCGGGCGCGCCGGAAACCTCCGGCAGCGTCGTCGCGCTCAAAGCCAAACCCAAATTCGAGTTCAAGCTTGACCCCGCCGCAATGGGCAAGCCGAACGGCCCCCCCGCCATGCCCGCCGGCCTCGGCACCGAGCCTTTTGTCGTCAGCCGACGCCCCAACGCCATCCTCGCCCTCGCCGCCAGCCCTTGGGCACCGCTCGTCGCGGTCGGCTCGCATAAACAAGTCCTCCTCTACCACGCCGAGACCGGCCGCTTGATCGGCGTCCTCCCCTTCCCCGAAGGCACCGTCTACGTCACAAAATTCTCGAGAGGCGGCGACCTCCTCCTCGCCGGCGGCGGCCGCGGCGGCCAATCGGGACTCGTCGTCGTCTGGGACGTCAAAACCGGCAAACGCGTCTTCGAGATCGGTCGCGAAAAAGAATACGACATCGTCCTTGCCGCCGACATCAGCCCCGACCAGGGCTTGGTCGCGCTCGGCGGCCCCGGACGCGTCGTCCGCGTCTACTCCACCACCGACGGCAAACTCGCCTACGAGCTTAAAAAGCACACCGAGTGGATCACCTCGCTCGAATTCAGCCCCGACGGCGTCCTGCTCGCCACCGGCGACCGCAATAACGGCCTTCTCGTTTGGGAAGCCGCGACGGGCCGCGAATTTCACGAACTCCGCGGCCATACCTTGGCCGTCACCGACATAAGTTGGCGACTTGATTCCAACGTCGTCGCCTCCTCCAGCGAGGACGGCACGGTCCGACTCTGGGAAATGGAAAACGGCGGCCAAGTGAAGTCGTGGGGAGCCCACGGCGGCGGCGTCGAGTCGGTTCGCTTCAGCAAGGACGGGCGGATCGTGACCACCGGGCGCGACCACGTTGTCCGCCTCTGGGACGGCAACGGCAACAAGCAGCGCGACTTTGATGCGTTGCCCGATGTCGCACTCCGAGCAGTCCTTACGTACGA
>JAJYDB010000349.1 GCA_021777845.1 Planctomycetota bacterium | reverse complement strand
TCCACCCGGCGCGCCGGTCGTGAACGTCGTCAACCAACTCATTAACGCCCACCTCGACTATCCGAATATGACCTCGCTGCAAGCCTATAAGTGGAACGGACGTACGTTCGCGACCTCGGGCGGCGGCCCGATCACCGAAATCAAGATCCGTTATTATAACGTGTTCGGGATTCAACTCTGAACCGCACGCTCGACCTCGCGAACGAACCCCCGCGGCTCGACGACCAGCTTCTTGACCCGCGCCCGCGCCGCAAGCTATCCTGGGCATGTGTGGACGGCCGTTCCGGAACGGGTGCGAGGCCGTCGACGCAGAGCGGACCCTCTGTGCGCGACCCCGCGCGACGCTTTTGCCGATCGCCGCGGCCGGCGCAACTCCCTCCGACACCCGATTCGACCTCGTTTCCTTCCGGAGCCTCGTCTCATGAGCGATAGCCCATCCGTCTCGCGACGCGAATTTCTGCAAACCACCGGCGCGGCGACGGGCGCGCTCGCGGCCGCCGGAGCCTTCGCCCACCCCGCGATCGGCGCGGTCAAGGGGGCGAACGAGAAGATCAACATCGCGATCCTCGGGCCGGGCGGTCGCGCCCAGGAACACATCCGGATCGTGAACCACCTCCGCGACGAGACCAAGCTCGTCGAGATCGTCGCCGTCGCCGACGTCTGGGACGGCAACAAGCAGGTCGGCCGCGGCCTCTATCCCTCCGCCGAAAAGTGCGGCATCAAGCTCGACGACAAGCAGTCGGTCACGAAGGACTACAGGCGCCTGCTCGAGCGCAAGGACATCGACGTCGTGATCGTGGCCACCCCCGACCACTGGCACGCGAAGATGACCATCGACGCCCTCGATTCCGGCAAGGACGTCTACTGCGAAAAGCCGATGACGCACACCATTGAGGAGGCCCGCAAGGTCGCCGAGACGGTGAAGCGCACCAAGCAGGTCATGACCGTCGGCGTCCAGTCGACCGCCGACCCGCGCTGGCGGATGGCCAACGAGATGATCACCGCCGGCAAGATCGGCAAGGTGATGCAGGGCCAGACCAGCTACTACCGCAACAGCGACGTCGGCCAGTGGCGCTACTATCAGCTCACCGAGGACATGAACCCGAAGACCGTCGACTGGAAGATGTTCCTCGGCACCGACTTCGGACTCGCCCCGGACCAGCCCTTCAACCGCGCCCGTTATGCCCAGTGGCGCTGCTATTGGGACTTCGGCGGCGGCATGTACACCGACCTCTTCGTCCACCAGCTCACGCACTTGATCCAGGCGATGGGCGTGCGGTTCCCGCGCCGGGTCGTCGGCGGCGGCGGACTCTACCTCGAATATGACCACCGCGACGTCCCCGACGTCGCCACCGTCGTCGCCGACTACGACGAAGGCTGCCAGGTGCTCATCTCGGCCACGATGTGCAACGACACCCAGCTCGGCGAGGTCATTCGCGGCCACACCGGCACGATCACCTTCTCCGGCAACCCCGCCGAAGGCTTCAACATCGCGCCGCAGAAGCTCGAAAGCCGCCCCGCCCCTCCGGGCGCGAACAAAGGCGAAGGCGGCAACCGCTTCCGCCCCGACCAGCCCCGCGAAGACACCCGCGCCCTCTGGGAGCACTTCCTCGGCTGCGTCCGCTCGCGGAACACCGAGACCCTCTGCCCCGCCGAGACCGGCTTCGCCGCGATCGCGACCGTGAACATGGGCGTCCAGTCGTACCGCGAAGGCAAGGCGCTCTTCTTCGACAAAGAAACCGGCAAGGTCGGCGAGGCCGACGGCTCGTGGGCCGCGCAATGGGAGAAGATGAGCAAGGAACGCGCCAAGCCCCACCAAGTGATGGGCTGGCACGCGGGCACCGAAGGCTCCCTGCTCGTCCCGCCCGGCTATCAAAAGCTTGAAGGCGACTGGATCGACGGCGTCGATCCCGCCAAAAAAGCGTAACGTCCACCCTTGATCGGCAGCAGGGCGCGGCGCGGGCCCAACAACCCGCGTCGCGTCCGTTGTCCGCGCTCTCACACGTTGGGAACCCGCACGTTGCAGCCTCGTCTCGTGCTCGCGAGCGGCTCTTCGTATCGACGGGCACTCCTCGAACAACTCGGCGTCGCGTTCGAGGTGGACCTCCCCAACGTCGACGAGTCCGCTTACAAAAGCAACAACCGCGCGCCCGCGGCGGTTGCGCTTGACCTCGCGCGCGCGAAAGCCGTCGCGATTCAATCACGACGCCCCGACGCCGTCGTGATCGGGTCGGACCAAATCATCCACCTCGACGGGCAAATCTTCGACAAGCCCGGCTCGGTCGAGCGCGCCGTCGCACAGCTCGCCGCGCTCTCAGGACGCACCCACGAGGTGCTGACTGCGCTCGTCGTCGCGACGCAACACAAGTCCTACGAGCATGTTGCAACCGCGCGCATGACCATGCGGCCGCTCGGACACGACGCGCTCCGCGCCTACGTCGAGCGCGACCGCCCGCTTGACTGCGCGGGCTCCTATAAGCTCGAATCCGCAGGCGCGGCACTCTTCGACCACGTCGACGCCGACGACCTGACCGCGATCATCGGCCTGCCGCTCGCCGAACTCGCGCGGATCCTCGTCGCGCTCGGGTTTGAAGTCGCGCAACCCCAAGATTCACAACGACTTCAAACCGGCTAGCAAGCGCCTCACTCGTCGTCGGAGGTCTTCCCGTAGAGGATCTTCTCGACGGCGCGGACCAGCTTTTCAAGCGCGAACGGTTTGCGGATGTAGTCGCGGACCCCGAGCATTTCGGCATAGGCCCGGTGCCGACTGCCTTCGTTCGCGGTGATCATGATCGTGGGCAGCAGCCCGCCCGGCCGGCTTTTCAGCTTCTCAAGGACCAGGAATCCGCTCTTCTTCGGCATCATCATGTCCAAGATGAGCAGGTCGGGGTTCTCGCGCTCGGCGACCGTCAGGCCCATGTTGCCGTCGCGCGCGACCAAGATCCGAAATCCGCGATTCTCCAGCGCCAAACGCATTGAATCGATGATTTCAGGGTCGTCGTCAACCAACAAAATGGTCTTGGCGGCGGTCGCGGTGGGGGCGGGCATGCGTTGGATCTCCCTGGCGGCTCGCGCGGCAGCGTTGCGCGTGCGGGTGAAGTCGGCGTGAAGTATCATCTTACATTCCCGCGCCGGACTCAAGCAAGCCGCCGCCGCGCCCGACCCGCAACGATTCGCCGCGCGAGCGCCGCTAATTACCCGCAACCCCCAGTCTACTCAAACCTAAGCGTCGTTGCGGCGACAAAGCTCAGAGAGTGGCGGAAATGGCGGCGCGGGGTCGCGAAAAATCAAGTGGTTAGGGGATGCGAACTCTTCCAAGGTACGCTTTGAGCCGTCATAATACAGAGTAACTTGTCCGAACCCGGCTCCTCAATGATTCGTTGCTCCGTTCGGCTGGGCGGGTGACGCCAACCGCGTTCCGTGCGGCCTCGGGGGAAAGGGCAGCCATGCAACACCGAACGGTTTGGTTCGCACGTTGGGGAATCGCCGGAGCGTGCCTCTTGTGGGCAGGTTGCGGCGGCGGGGGGGACGCGGTTCCCGACCCCGATTCGGACCCGACCGCGGCCACGGGGATTCCCAACGCGGCCACCGCTCCCCCCGCTCAAAAAAGCGACGACAGCGGCGAGTCGGTCGCCGAAAGCGCCGCCGCGGACACGGCGCCCGCCGAGGCCCCGCAGCCCAGGTCGCTCGCGTCGCGCGCCGATGCGGGCGGTCCTCCGGCCGAGACGCCCGCTCCCGCGGAAGAAGGCGCGGACGCGAAGGGCGAGTCGTCGGCGACGGCCGACATGCTCGCGATCGGCGGCGGCAGCGGCGGTCGCGGCGCGGCCGCGGCGCCTGCTCCCGGAGGAGCGGCCCCCGGCGCGGCGGGACCCGGCGGCCCGCC
>JAJYDB010000348.1 GCA_021777845.1 Planctomycetota bacterium | reverse complement strand
GGTTTTCTTTTTCTCGAAGTTCGCGATGAGATCGGCCCGCGCGCCGATCGGAATGTGCACTGCAAGGAAAGGTAAATAGGCGAAGAAGGGCTGGTCCTTGTGCGCTCCGATGAAACTCACGACTTCGTTCACGATGCGGTCGGTCGTCTTCGGGTCGTCCTTCGGATTGGGCGGCGTCACGGAATTCGGATACCAGAACTGCGCATTCGTGAGATTCTTCACACCCGGAGCCACCAGATCTTTAGGAAACCCCTGTGCGCCTGGGTAAAACTCTCCTCCGCCGAGGTGCCATTTGCCGGCAAAGAACGTCGCATAGCCGCCGTCGCGAAGCGCTTCGGCGATGGTCGTTTCCTCAAGCGGCAGATGCAAGGCGTTGGGCGCGGAGAGGAGTTTCCCGGAGCGCATGCCCGGAATATAGTCGGTGATGCCGAACCGCGGCGGATACTTGCCCGTCATCAGGCTGCCGCGCGTCGGCGAGCATACACAGCATGCGGCGTATCCCTGTGTGAAACGCATGCCGCGCCGAGCCAGGCCGTCGATGTTGGGCGTCTCATAGAAGGTCTTCGGGTTGTTCGCTCCGATGTCCATGTAACCCAGGTCGTCGGCGAGAATGACAACCAAATTGGGCCGGGCAGCCGGCTCCGATCCACCCGCGGCAGAGAACGCGGCGAACGGCGACAAGAACAGAGTCGAGAACAAAAACATCAACCGTTTCATGGCAGTTCCTTCAGAGAATTTGGCGGTCGCGGCGTTCAGGTCGTCGACCAGACTCATCTCACCTCAAGATTCAGATCCTTGAAGCGAACTTCGGTCGGACCGCCGGAGTGGAGCTGGAACGCGAAAATGCCGCGTCGAGCGCCACCGGGGTCGTTCAGAATCGCACACGGCCGGCCGTTGATCGAGGTCCAAATGCGCGGGCCGTCGGCGACGATCTCGTAGGTATTCCAGACTCCCTTTTTGACGTGGGCCTCGCCGCTTTTGTCCCAGATCAGGCCGCGGCCGTTCTCCTCGTAAACCTTGCCCCACCAGCCAGGGCCGACATCAGCCTGATACCCTTTCATTTCGCCGTCGGGGAGCGCAGCGGAACGGAATTGGATGCCGCTGTTACCCTCGTCGGCGACGAGTTTGACCTGGAGAGTGAGGCGGAAGTCGGCAGCGGCTAGGTCGGAGCGCAAGAAGTCGTTGCGTGCGAGGCCGGTGGTCCGACCGACGATCTCACCGGCTTCAACCTTCCAGAGTTTGGGATCGCCCTCCCAGCCTGTCAGGTCGCGGCCGTTGAAGAAGGCCTTCGCATTCTCGGGGGTTGCCGTCATCGGCACTTGGGAGGGACCAGCGAGGTAAGCGACGAGAGCTCGAACCTCACCCTCGGAGAGGGGCGTCAAGAGACCCTCGGGCATCATTGAAGCCGCACTGGGTTTGCGACCCTCGATCTCGGACTTGGGCAGGACCAGTGTTTCGTTGGCCGTCACAAGAGTGATCGCGTCCTGATCCTCCGCGCGGACAATGCCGGTGAGGACGCGGCCGTCCCTGGTCGCGACGACGTGCGCGAGGTAGTCCTTGCCGATAAGCGCAGAAGGGTCGAGAACGTTGGCGAGCAGATAGTCGAGGTCGGCGCGGTTCGATCCTGTGAGCTCGGGGCCGACCTTGCCGCCAACGCCGAAGAGCACGTGGCACTGCCCGCAGGTCTTGGCGAAGACGGCGCGGCCGAGACCGGCGTCGGGAGCTTGAGCGGGCCTGGAAAAGAGCATGGCCTTGGTCTCGGCGATCAACTTGGCGCGCTCGGAAGGGGTGTCGCGGACGGAGCCCCAAAACCGGCCGATGAGAGAATCGATGCCGGCATCTTTATGATTGCGCAACTGGCCAACCAGGTCTGCGGAGAGGTCGGCGGCGGGGACCTTTTTCGCGCCGACGGCGTTGAGCAGTGCGCGGGCATAGCCGGCGCGGGCCGCGAGGGTGTTGAGAGCGTCGCGACGCTCGGCCGGGGCCAGCTTCGGATAGATTTTGAGGATCATCTCGGGGGTGTTCGCGGCGTCAAAGGCGGAGAGGGCGCGGAGTGCCTGGCCTCGGAGCGCGGGTTCGGCAAGGAGGGCCTGAAGCGTGCCGGCCAGGGTTGGATCCTTCGCTTTCAAGAGCGCGGCCAGCGCCTCGCGACGGAGGCCGAGGTCGCCCTTGGCGTCGATCAATACGGCGCGGAAGGCGGCGAGCGCAGATAGGTCGCCGAAGGTGAGGGCGAGCGCGGTCGACCGCGAGCGGACCTCGGAGTCGGAGTCCTTGAGGAGCACCGCGAAGACGGCGGGCCAGGCGGCCGGCATCGAGACGCTGGTGCGGCCGCGGAGTGCATGATTGAACGCCGAGAGGATTGTCTTCCGAGCGTCGGAGCGATCGGAGCGGCCGAGGGCTTCGACCAACGTCGCGAAGGCCGCCGGAGTGCCAAGTGCGGCGACGCGTCGAACGGTGAACGGCAGCAGGAGCGGGATTTTCGCGGCGGTCGCGATCTTGAGGGCCCGCGCGGGTTCGGCGGCGGCAAGTGGCTCGAAGGCGTACCAGTACATCAGAGGGAGGTTGTGATCTGCGGCGTCCTCGGGATGAGCGACGAGACTCTCGACGATCGTCCAACGCTGCTTGAGCGGCAGTCGTTGCAGCGCCGAGGCCAGCGCCAGGCGAACGATCGGCGAAGGGTCCTGCGCCGCGCGCTCGACGAACTCCGCGAGCAGTTCGGCGTCGTTAATACCTTCATCCTCACCAATGGTCTTCTTCGCGACGGTCAGGCTCGATCGGAGACGATCGACGGGGATCCTGACGGCCCAGGCTCGGACGTGTGGGTCGTCATCGCCGCCGAGCACCGCAGTCGCCGACCTTGCCAACGATTCGGCAGCCCGCTCGTCGTACCCCGCTGTCGCGTACCGCGCCCACATATTGCGAAGACGCGTAACCGGTCGCTTTGCGTCGAGGGATCGCCTCAAAGCAACGAGCCCTGTATCGCCGTCCTCGCCCCGCTCATGCAAGATTCGCAGGGCGTGGCTGACATACCACTCGTTCGACTGTTCAAGCAGCTTGAGCAACTCCGGGCTAGTCAACTTCCGGAGGTCGACCTTGACCGGCTTGGCGGCTCCGTAGCTAAGCTTGAAAATCCGACCGTTGGTGCGGTCGTGGATGTTGACGCCGGTATGATGGCACTGCTGGCGGTCGTACCAGTCGATGAAATAGACTTGGCCGTCGGGTCCATATTTGAGGCTGATGATCTGCGACCACGAGTCGTTCGCAAGCAGGAAATCCGGGGCGTGTTTGCCGACGAATCCCGAGCCCTGCGGGATGAGCAGGTCGTGGTTGATCCGAGCGCCGTGGATGTTGTTCATGAACAGGCCGCCGACGTACTCCGCGGGCCAAGCGCCGCCTTGGTAAATCATCGCGCCGGAGTGCGCGTGTCCGCCGCCGGCATCCGCCGATCGACCGTTGCCGGCGTGGGGATTGCCGCCGACGTAGTGTCGATGGTCGGCGATCGTCTTGATGTCCTCGTAGACGTAAGGGTTGAAGTCGGATCCGGCTTGGCGTTCGTAGTGCGCGCCGGAAATCATGTGGTAGAGGTGGGGGATCACGCAGGCGGTCTCGAAGGCGTCGCCGTACTGATCGAAAGCGAGCCCCCAGGGGTTGCTGGTGCCCTCGGCAAAGACCTCAAACACGTGCCGCATGGGGTGATAACGCCAGATACCGGCGTTGATCGGTACGCGGTCGGCGTCAGGTGTGCCGGGCTTGCCTACCCGCGAGTGTGTGAAGACGCCGTGGCAGCCGTAGAGCCAACCGTCGGGTCCCCAGACGAAGGAGTTCAGGGTCTCGTGAGAGTCCTGATAACCCCAGCCGTCGAGGAGCACGACCGGTGGGCCGTCGGGCTTGTC
>JAJYDB010000082.1 GCA_021777845.1 Planctomycetota bacterium | reverse complement strand
AGGCGGTAGTGCGGGTCGTGCATGAGCGTGCGTAGGCGGAGCGCGGTTGGAATCGGGGTGGAGTAAATGCGCAGTTCGCGGTTGTCGGTCGAGCGCCAAATCACTTCTTCGCGCCAGTCGCCGAGGATGTCGGCGCAGAGGCACGGGGTGGCTTTGGTGGAGTTGTTCGACGAGCAGCCGTCGGCGGTCAAGAGCGGAGTATCGGTGGAGTCGATCCAATTCCATTTCGAGATGCGGTTGCGGTCGAGTAATTCGCGGAGGGGGTCGCCGTCCCACCAGACTCCAAAATTACACGAGCGCGGCTTGCGGTTGGAGATAGTCTCGCCGCGGGCGTTCCAGAGGCCTTCGAGCCCGCGTCCGGAGGCCCACATTTCAGCGCCTGGGTGGCGGGGGTCGATGTCGAAGGCGACGCCGCGGCCGACGTCGGGCGAGGGTTTGCTCCAGAGAATTGCGCCGGTGCGGGCGTCGTGAAGTTCGGCGCCGTGCGGGTGTTTGGGGCGTTCGTGGATATTGAAGATTTCGAGGCCGGGGCGGTTGGGATCGAGGTCGGAGAGGTGGAGTGCGTCGCCGTGACCGAGGCCGGTGGAGTAGAGTCCCTTGCCGTCGTCGTCGATGCAGCAGGCGCCGTAGACGATCTCGTCTTTGCCGTCGTCGTCGACGTCGCCGACGGCGAGAGTGTGGTCGCCTTGACCGCGGTAGGCGCGGTTTGAGGAGGGTCCGGCGTCGCTGTCGAAGACCCACGCGCGGGAGAGTTTGCCGTCTCTCCAATTCCAAGCGACAAGGACGGTGCGAGTGTAGTAACCTCGGGCGAACACGACGCTCGGCCGGACGCCGTCGAGGTAGGCGACGCAGGCGAGGAAGCGGTCGACGCGGTTGCCGTAGGCGTCTCCCCAGTCGGCGATGCGTCCGCGTGCGGGCAGGTATGGCTCGGTCGCGAGCGCTTTGCCGGTCAAACCGTCGAAAACCGTGAGAAATTCGGGTCCGCGGAGGATGCGTCCGGTCGGGTCGCGGTAGTCGGCGGAGGGGTCGCCGAGGACGCTTCCGGCGCCGTCGACGGTGCCGTCGGCGGTCTTGCAGACGACCTCGGCGCGGCCGTCGCCGTCGAGGTCGTAGACCATGAATTGAGTGTAGTGAGCGCCCTCGCGAATGTTTCTCCCGAGATTGATTCTCCAGAGGAGTTTTCCGGCGAGAGTGTAGGCTTCGAGGATCGGCGGCGCGGTGACTCCGTTTTGCGAATTGTCGCGGCCGTCTTTGGCTTGGTGGAGTATCACTTCGTAGGCGCCGTCGCCGTCTAGGTCGCCGACGGAGGCGTCGTTGGGGGTGTATCCGTCGGGAGTTTGGAGCGGGATCGCCAAATATGGCAGGGAGGGTGAGTTCGCGGCGACGACGACGTGCTCGCTGGGTTCGAGTTGGCGGCCGTTGACGAGTGCGCGGACAAAGTAGGCGTTGGAGGCGTGCGGGTCGGGCTTGGGGTCGAGGAAGCAGGAGGCGTGGGTGATCGGCTCGCGATTGAGTCGGGCGGGAGGGTTGTTGTCGACGGTTCGATAGAGGTTGAAGGCGATGTCCTCGGGGTCGTTGCCGAGGAAGCGCCAGCTTAAGAAGACGCCGCCGTCGGGCTTGCGGACGGCGACGAGGCCGCGGTTGAGGAATTCCATTTGTCGGGGGGGGCGCGGCTCGTCGGCGTGCGTTGGGGCGGGGGCGGCCGCGAGGATGGCGAGTAAAAACGTGGGGAGTGATTGCATGAGCGCGGTGGAGTTCGGTCGGATATTGGGCTTCATGTGGGGCAGGCTCGCGGCTGGAACTGACGTCCGATCTTGAAGTATGGGCCGTTTTCGCGCGGAGATCGGCGCAAGATTTCGCGGGTGGGGGGAATTTGAAGGGGTTGTGCGGAGGTTTTGGTCATGGCGACCGTCAGAATCGGTTTGGATCGCGGAGTTGCGGGGGTTGGCGGGCGAATGCGGGGCGGTTCAGGAGTCGATGATAAAGAGATGACGGGGGTGTGGGGCCGAGCGTCTAGGTGGATGCATGTGTCGCGGCTCGGCTTGACGCGGCGGGTGGAAGCGGCTAGAGCATGCCGGTCGGCGGAGCAGGGACGACCGAGGCGAGAAAGGACGCACGCGCTTGAGTACGCAAGGATGGCCGGAGTCGCCGATCCCCGGGAAGGACCCGCGCGAGGCTGGGCGGAGTCGCGAGGAGGTCGCGGGGGGTCGCGGATCGTCGTGGCTGGAGCCGCACCGGCTGCGTTTGGATCGGGTCGCGTCGGCGTCGCAGCCGGAGTCGCGGGAGAGTGCCGGGGCGGGGTTGCTCGAGCGCTGCGCGGCGACTTACAGGGCTTTGATGACTCATCCGCAGGCGTATGCGCGGCTGACGGCGCTGCTGGTCGTGCTGATGGTGATTTTTTCGTCGGTGCCGATCTACAACAATATTATTCATCGCAAGAACAAGGATTACGACCTGTGGTACCGGACGGGTCGGACGGTGCTGGCGGGGGGCGACGTCTATCCGCGCGGGCCGCACTTGTTTCCGTTCATGTATCCGCCGGCGGCGGCGTCGATGCTCGCGTTGGTTTCCGCGGCGGGCGAGCGGGCGATGGTGATCACTCTGACGCTGATCAATTCGTCGGCGTGGGCGACTTCGATATTGCTTTCGGTGTGGCTGGCGACGGGGTCGAGACGGCGGGCGCACCCGCTTTTGTATGCCGCGCCGAGTCTGCTGGTGGTGCCGTTCATTCACGACACCTATCTGCTTGGACAGCCGAATTTGTTGTTGCTGGCGCTGATGTTGGGCGCGTTCGCGTGCCTGCGGATCAAGCGGTCGGCGTCGGCGGGGATGTTGATCGCGCTGGCTGCGTCTATTAAAGCGTTTCCGGTGCTGGCGATCGGCTGGCTGATCTATCGACGGCAGTGGCGCGCGACGGCGGCGTGCGTGTTGTCGCTGGCGGTGTTGCTGGTGGTGTTGCCGAGCGTCTTTCGAGGGCCCGCCCGCGCGTGGGACGACCTCGTCGTCTGGACCCGCGGCATGGTCCTCAAGTACGACGCCGGCACGATCGCGCAGCGGCCCGAGCGCAGCTACAGTTTCAAGAATCAGTCGTTGCCGGCGCTGTGCAATCGGCTCCTGCGCGCGATCCCCGCCGACGGCGAGTCGCACACCGACTGGGCGGTGAACGTCGCCGACCTCGACTTCCGCGCGGTCAACGGCGTGATCGTGCTGTCGGCTTTGGCGCTGTGCGGGGTGTTCCTCTGGTCGCTGCCGCGACAGGCGCTGCGCACCGACCGCACCGACGCTCTCGAAGGCGGCATGTTGCTGCTTTTAATCATTATGTTCTCGCCACTCTCGTTCAACTACTTTTATATTTGGCTCATCTATCCGCTGACGCTCGCGCTCGAGTCGATCGAGCGCGCGGCGGAGGATTCGGACGAGCGTCGGGCGGCGAAGCGGGCGTTGACGGCGGCGGTGCTCTTGCTGGCGGCGGCGCTGGTGATGAACAAGACGGCGCAGGCGTACGGCAACTTGTTTTTGGCTGCGCTGACGTTGTTGGTCGCGCTCGCGGCGATCACGCGTCGGACGTGGGACGTACGTGCCGCGGCGCGTCCGGCGCGTGCGGCGTCCTAGTCGCACATCAACCTTGAACACGCGACGTCGTCAGTCGGATTCGGCGGGGTCGGCGCCGAGCCAGCGGCGATCGCGCTCGTTCCAGGCGTCGTAATCGATGAGGTCGTAGAGTTCGGCGCGGGTGAGCATACGGTCGAGGCGGCCGCGTTGGGAGCCTTGGTCGCGGAGCACGGCGAGGGTATCGGCGGCGGCGCGCATGGCGGCACGAAACGGCGTGAGCGGGTAGAGGACGGCGCGGTAGCCGAGGCCGGCGAGGACGTCGAAATCGAGGAGCGGGCTTTTGCCGAACTCGGTCATGTTGGCGATCAGGGGCGCGGGGACGAGTTGCGCGAAGCGCGCGAATTCGTCGAGTGATTCGAGGGCTTCGGGGAAGATCATGTCGGCGCCGGCGTCGAGGTAGCGTTGCGCGCGGTCGGCGGCGGCTTCGAGGCCCTCGACGGCGCGGGCGTCGGTGCGAGCGACGACGACGAAGTCGGGGTCGTGTCGGGAGGCGACGGCGGCGCGGATTTTCGAGACCATCGTCGCGGGATCGACGAGGGTTTTGCCGGCGAGGTGGCCGCATCGTTTCGGCAACATTTGATCTTCGAGGTGGATTCCGGCGACACCGGCGGCCTCGAAGAGCGGGACGGCGCGGGCGACGTTGACGGGTGCGCCGAAGCCGGTGTCGGCGTCGCAGAGGAGCGGCAGGCGGGTGGCGCGGGCGATCACGCCGGCCTCGTCGACGAACTCTGTGAGCGTGACGAGGCCGATGTCGGGGAGGCCGGCCCAGCCCGCCGAGAGCGCGCCGCCGGAGAGGTAAACCGCGGCGAATCCAAGGCGTTCGGCGATTTTCGCGGCGAGCGCGTTGAATGCGCCGGGGATCATGATCGGGCGTTCGGCCCAGGCTTCGCGCAGACGTTTTCCAGGGGTGGACATCAAAGTAGCTCCGCGATTGAACGCCCGAACGAACGCCGTCGACGCATCAGCTTGACGCGCCGGCGGGTGGGAGATCAATGCCGCGTCGAACGAAACGAGCGCGCGATCAGCCGAGCCGGAAGCCGCGCGCGTAGAAGCCGCGCGGGCCGGCCGGGGCGAGGCCGCCCGTCGTCAGCATCGGCAGCGACGCGGGGGCCGCGGCGACGGGCGGGGTGCTCGCCATGCTCGACGCGGTTTGCATGTGATTGAGATAGTTGAGCTCTTGCGCGAGCTGTTGCGCGGGCAGATTGAGGCTGTCCAACAGCGTTTTTTCGTCGTGATGGAGCTGCTGGATCTGCCCGTAGGTGACCTTGTTCGGCCCGGCTCCGACGACGTTCGCGAAGTCGTTGACGTAATTCGCGACGAGCGTCGGCGCGGGGTTGCCGCCGAGCGCCGCGGCGAGGTCCGTGTTCAGCTTCGCGGTCTGGGCTTGGGTCGGCGCGGCGCCGGGCGTCCAGGCTTGCAGGTCGGTCGCAACCTGCATGAGCGTCGTGGTTTGCGACGAGGTCAGCCCGGGGGTGGTTGAGGCCGGAGTCGCGGTTGGCGTCGGCATGTGCAGCGACGTCGCGAGCGCGGCCTCGGCCTCGAGCTGCGTCATCGGCAAGCTCGACGAGGCCATCATTGCGCTCTCGTCGGTCTGCAGCTGATGGATCTGAGCATAAGTTACGCTTGTGGGTCCGGCGGCGACAACGGCGGCGAGGTCGGAGACGAACTGCGAGGTCGGCGCGGTGCTCGCAGGGTTCCCGAGCGCGGCGAGCAGGTCGGTCTGGAGCGCGGCGGTCTGCGCGGCGGTGGGGGCGGTGCCGGGGGTGAGCGCGGCGAGGTCGTTCACGACGTTTTGGACGCTCGTCTGCTGCGCTTGCGTGAGCGTCGCGGCCGCCGCGTTTTGGCCGTAGCCGGGCAGCAAATCAAGGCCGAACTGCGCGATCCCGTTCAAGCCGAGCGACGAGCCCCAGCCGGGTCCGCTCGAGACCGCGACGGGCGGGTCGACGGGGATCATGCCGCCGCTGATCGGCGCGTTGCCGGGCGTCGTCGGCATCGGCGTCGCGGCGATCGGCGCGGCGACGGGGGCTGAAATCGTGTTCGTCGAGCCGGCCGCCGACATCCCGTTCAGCGTGTTGATCGCACTCGCCGCGAGCGTGCGGAACTCGCGCGGGTGATGCAGGATGAAGCTCGCCTGCGCGCGGCTCAAATGCCCGAGCGCCGCCGCTTCGGCGAGGCGTCCCAAACCGTGCATGCCTCCCGACAACAAAGCCCGATCCTCGAGCGCGTCGAGGCCGATGCGGGTTTGAACCGAAGCGTGACGCCGCGACCGCTCGGGTCCAGGCGCATCGGGCCGCGACTCTTGTCCGGAGAACATGAACGCACTCCCTTGCGTGATTGTGTGTCGGGATCGGGCCGGCGAGGTCGCGTCGCATTCGAACGCGACTCGTCGCATCACGAACATGAATCCCCTATTCGACCGTGAATCGACTCGCAGCGGGCGGAACTTGAGTGAAAATCGGCGCAATCGTCACGACCGGGTCGCGAGGGTCCTCGGTCGCGGTTGGCGTTGACCGTTCGCGGCGGTCGGTATATCGTGCGAGGTCGATACGACGCGAGCCGCCCCGCGCGCGGCGTCGAGGCGTCGAGAATCTGGCCCCAAGGACGGGACCCGTGCCGAACATGGACCGTGACGTCGGAAGCCGCGTGCACGTAGCGTCGACGCCGCCGGCGCGGCCGAAATCGACGCGCCCCTACGCGTTTTTGGTGAGTACGACCGGGTGCGCCCGCGGCATCAGCCGGCACCTCGGGTCGGCGGCGTACTCGTATGCGTTTGTGTTTGAAGCGTTCAAGCCCGTGCTCGAACAACTCGGCGTCTGGCGGCTCGTCGATCGGCCCGAAAGCAGCCTCGCCTTCGCGGCCAGACGCGCCGAGGCCGAGGGCTTCCAGCCGGTCCACCTCGCGTTTCACCCGCTTCAAGATATTTATCTGACCCCCGCCGTGCCGACGCTCGCCTTCCCGTTCTGGGAGTTCCCCGAGATCCCGACGCGCGACTTCGGCGTCGATACGCGTCAAAATTGGCTCCGGATCAGCAACGCGGTCGACGTCGTCGCGGCGGCGTGCGAGTTCACCGCCGACGCCTTCCGACGCGCCGGCGCGCGACCCCCGCTCCACGTCGTGCCCGTCCCTCTGCCCGACGCCTACTTCGACCTCCCCGCCTGGGACCCCGAACACGTTTGGACCTTGAATTGCCGCCACCTGACCTGGGGCGGCGAGCCCGACGTCGTGCCCGCCGACGCCGCCGCGACCGCCTCAACCCGCGCGACCAAGCTCGAACCCGAACCCGACGCAAACGTCAGCCCCGCCTCTTGGAAACGCAAGCTCTGGAACCTCGGCCGGCGCGGCTTCCGCGCGGTCTATCCGTGGCTCTCGCCCGCGCACGTCGACCGCATCGGCAAGCTCAAGACCGGCCTGCTCGCCCTCGCCGGACGCGGTCCCGCGTCGAACCCGCACGAAGGCCCCCGCTCGCTCGGCCGACGGCTCTATCACGCCGCACGCTCCACCTATAACGCCTTGATCCGACCCTGGCTCAGCCCCGGCGCCGTCGCGGGCGTCACCAAGCTCAAAGTCCGACTCATGCGCGCCCTCGGCCGCGAGCCCATCGTCGTTATCGACCCCCTGCTCCCCTCAAGCGAACTCACCCTCGGCGGCCTCGTCTATACCAGCGTCTTTAACCTCGGCGACCGCCGCAAAAACGAAACCGACCTCCTCACAGCCTTCCTGCTCGCCTTTCAAAACCGCCCCGACGTCACACTCGTCCTCAAACTCGCCACCAACCCGACCCGCGAACATCATGAAGTGAATCTGCTCTCGCATCTGTATCGATCGCTCGGTATTCGGCACCGTTGCCGCGTCGTCGTGATCACCGAATTCTTGTCCGACGAGCGCATGGCGGCTTTGATGCGGGTTACAAGCTATTATTTGAACACAAGTCGCGCCGAGGGGGCGTGTCTGCCGCTCCAGCAGGCTTTGGCGGGGGGCCGGCCCGCAGTCGCCCCCGCGCACACCGCAATGTCCGACTTCATCGACGACGCGGTCGCCTTCGTCGTCGACTCGCATCCCGAGCCGACCTACTGGCCGCACGACCCCGAGCGCCGCATCGAGACCGCGTGGGATCGCATCGTCTGGTCGAGCCTGCGCGACCAGTTGCTCGCGAGCGCCGCCGTCGTCGACCGCGACCCCGACCGCTATCGCGAACTCGCCGAGTCCGCGCGCACCAGAATGAGGTCGTACGCCGCCCGCGACGTCGTCGCCCGGCAACTCGAAGCGGCGCTCGCGAAACTTCCCGACAGACCCGTCGGCGCCTTCGCCTGGGCCTCGTGATCAAATTATGATTGCGATCCGTTATTGTGAGCGCTTTATCTTATGATCGCCCACTCGCCTCATTTCGCGTCGAGCGCCGCGGAGTCGCCCGTCGGCGACGTCTTCTTCGACGCGAATCCGCTCCTGGACAAGCATCTGACCGGCATCGGCCGCTATGCCGCGCGGCTCGCGCTCGCGCTGTCGAAGCGCCGCCGCGTCCGGTTTTTCGCGGGCCGTCGCGAGCTGATCACCCCCCGCGGTCTCGACTGGTCGCCCGACCAAGACCTCGGCCGCTGGGCGCGACGAGCGACCTCGGGCCGGCGTCCCGACCTCGCCGCGATCCCCGACGACGCGCTCGGCGTCTACTGCTGCCTGCGGCCCTCGGAGCGCCTCTTTCGATACGAGGCGAGCGTGCTCCACGACTTTACCCCGCAAGTCGTCCCCGCGACTCACACCGAGGCCACGCGCGGCCTCTTTAACGGCTTCTGCGCCGTCACGATGAAGTCGTCCGACGTCGCGCTCGCGGTCTCGCACTCCACCAAGGCCGACGCCGCCTGGCTCGCCGACTTCAACCCCGACCGCGTCGTCGTCGCCCACTCCGGCCCCAGCCTCTGCGTCGAACGCTGCCTGCACGCCGCCCGCGTCCCCCGCCGCGCCGAAGTCGGCCTTGTCGTATCAACACTCGAACCGCGCAAAAACCCCGAGTTCCTCCTCGATTGGTTCACAAAATCCGACGCGCTCCCCGACCACGCCGAACTCTGGTGGGTCGGCCGACTCGGTTGGCTCACGTCGCGAAAACGTCTGCGTAAATTTGAATGTGCTCACGCGACTCGACGCGTGCGCTTCCTCGGCGTCGTCGACGACGAAACGCTCTGCCGTTTGTATCAAGCCGCGGGTTGGGCGGCGTATCCGTCGCTCTACGAAGGCTTCGGATTCCCGGTCGTGGATGCGTTGCGGCACGGCGCGCCGGTGCTGACGGCGTACCACTCGTCGCTCCGCGAGTTCGACCGCCCCGGCGTCTCGTTCTTCGACCCGTGCGATCCCTCGACGCTGGACGAGGCGTGGGCCCAGCTCCAATCGACCCCCCTGCCCGACCGCGCCGCGCTCGACCGCGACTTCTCGTGGGACCGCGTCGCGTCGACCCTCCTGCGGGCGTTCGCGGAGCCTGCGCCGATGCTCGCGCAGGTGCGCGACGACTCCGCGGCGTGAGCGCGCGGGGCGTCTCGGGGACGCGCGCGATCAGCCTCACGCCGGCACGGCGCGCGGCGCTCGGTTACAATCATCGCGTGTTCTGAATCGAAGCCGCGAGGACGCTGATTCCGTGATCGCGACGACCTCCGACATCGCGGCGGCCCGTGCCTTGCGCGCGTTCTCGCGAGCCGGCGAAGACCGCCTGCGCGGCCGCTTCGCGACCGAGTGGGCCGCGCGACTCGAACCGCCCGCCGCGACAGTCGACCCCGAAACCGCGCGCGCCGCCTTGCGCGCCGAACACGCCGCGCAAGCTCGCCCCGACCTCGCCCGCGTGCATCCGAGCTGGCTGGTGCGCGCGCTCCGCGAGGAGTCGCCCGCGGTCGTGCGTGCGGTTCTGAGCCGCCTCGACGAGCCGCTGCGCTCCAATTTGAGGGTCGGCCTGGGCCTCGCCGCCGACGACCTCGCGAGCGACCGCACGCCGCACGACGGTGCCGTCGCGACCGCGCTCTGCCTCTGGACCGAGCGGCTCGTCGGCGACGTCCCGGCGCGCGACGACGACCCGCGCGTGATCGTCGCCATGACCTCGCTCGATCCACGCGCCCTCGTTCGCGTCATCCGCTCGGCCGGCTTAGCCAAATTCGCGCTCGCGCTGCCGCGCGAAGCCGACGCCGCCTCGTTCCAAGCCGACCATTATCGGCGGTCGTTGCTCTCGTCGCACCCGAGTTTCGTCGCGCAGGCGCTCCGCGACGTCGCCGAGCTGCCCGGCGGCCCGCGGCATCGGTTCGCGAGGCTGGGCTCAGTCACCTTCGCGCGGCTGCTGGCGTGCTGCGAGCCTTACCGGGCGCGGTGGGCACTGCAACATTGGCCGTACGCCTCCGCCAAATGGCTCCGGATGTTGATGGGACGCCGGACCCGCCCCGGGGCGGCGCTCGCCGACTTCGAGGCCCAGGTCCTGCGGCTCGCCATCGATCCGGACGCGACCGAGGACACGGCGTCATGAGCCTCGAAACGGCTTTACAAAGCGGCTCCGCGACGGACCCGACTGCGAACGACGGCCCCCTCGGCCCGTTGCCGACCCTGACGCGTCGTCAGGCGCGGATCGAGTCGCGACTGACGCGGAACGGGCCCGACCTCGGCTGTCGCGCGGCCCTGGGCGCGCTCGGCGCTTGGGTGGGCGACGACCTCCACGTCGGCGCGGCCGAGATTTTATGGCGGGCGTCCGGAATTAATCGGGTCGGCGTGACGGCGCAGCTCGCCTGGCCTCGGCTAGGGACGCGTCTCGGCGTCGGCATCGAAACGCCGCTCGCCCACGCGTTCGTCGACCGCCTGCTCGGTTTCGATCGGCTCGATGTCGAGTCCCGAACACAAGTTACGCCGGTCGAGTGGGGCGTCTGGAGCTACCTGCTCGCGAGCGTGCTCGACGGCCTCGCGACGCGCCCGGGTGCGTTGGGCGCGTTCGACCTGTCGCTGGAACGCGTCGGGCCGGACCCGTTCGACGTCGGCGGCCTGGGCCCGGTCGCGACGATCTTGTGGCCGCTGCGGCTCGGCAGGTGCGCGGGCACCGCGCGGCTCTGGCTGGCCGAGTCGCTCGCCGAGCGCTGGCTGGGCGCGAGCGCGGAGACGCTCGAGGCGGTCGAACCCAGCCGGCTGAGCGGCTTCGCGACGCTCGCGAGCGACTGGCGCGCCGTCGCCGGCGAGGTGACGTTGTCGCGCGGTCTGGCGCGTCTGCGGGTCGGCGGCGTGCTGCCGCTCTCGACCAGGCTCCGAGGCGAGCCGCGGAACCCTGTCGGCCCGGTCGAACTCGTCGCAAGTGACGTCGGGGGAAGGTCTTGGTACGACGCCGAGCCGCGTCCGCAGACCGGCGGAAGTCAACTGATCGTCGTTTCGGGACGCCGACGCGCCCCCGCCCCGAGGGAGAAAATCGCCTTGAACCCGCACGAAACGCAGCCCGCCGCGGCCCCGACCGTCGCGGCGTCGGATATTCCCGTCACCCTCGTCGTCGAGCTGGGACGCGTCAGCCTGCCGCTGTCCAGGCTCGCCGACCTCAAGCCCGGCGACGTGGTCGAACTCGGCCGGCATAGCCGCGAACCGGTCGAGCTGACCTCGAACGGCCGGCTGGTCGCGCGCGGTGAACTGGTCGCGATCGACACCGAGCTCGGCGTCCGCGTCACCAGCGTGTTGCTTTGACCGCGCTCTGGGGTTGATCGCAAACCCAAGCGCTGAAATGGATTACGTTTCGACGGCGGTTGACCTCGGGTACGAGCCGAGGATCTCCACGGACTCGCACTTGCGCTTGACGGCGTCGAGGGCGCGCTGGACCGCGGCATCGTTGACGTGGCCTTCGACGTCCAGGAAGAAGATGTAGTTGGGGTCCTTGTCGGTGGGGCTGTCGGCGGCGGGGAAGGACTCGATCCAGGTCATGTTCACGCCGTTTTTCTCGAACGGAGCGATCGCGCGGGCGAGCGAGCCGGCGGTGTTCGGGAGTCGGAGCATGAGCGAGGTTTTGTCGCGGCCGGTGCGGTCCTCGATTTTCTCGCCGATGACGGCGAAGCGGGTCAGGTTGTGCTGGCGGTCCTCGATATCCTCGGCGAGCGGCTTGAGTTTGTAAACCTCGGCGGCGGCGCGACTTGCGACGGCGGCGGCGTGTTCTTCGCGGGAGGCGAGGTCGGCGGCGTGCGCGGTCGAGACGACTTCGATGAGGCGTGCCTGCGGGAGGTTTTTCGAGAGCCAGTGGCGGCACTGCGACAGCGCCTGGGCTTTCGAATAAACGCGCTGAATCTCACCCCACTCGCCGCGTCCGAGCAAGCAGTGATGCACGCGGAGCCGGACCTCGGCGCGGATTTTGATGTTGGGCAGGCGTGTGAACATGTCGAGGGTGTCGGCGATGCGGCCGTCGGTCGAATTTTCGAGGGGCACGATGCCGAATTCGACGTGCCGTCGGTTTAGTTCCTCGAAGACGGCGGCGATGGTGCCGACGGGGACGTGCTCGACGCCTTCGCCAAATTTGGCGAGCGCAGCGAGGTGGCTGTAACTATAACGCGGGCCGAGGTATGCGACGCGGAGCGAGCGTTGGAGCATGCGCGAGCCGCCCATCAGCTCGCGAAAGATCAGGCGGAGGGTTTCGTTGGGGAGTGGCCCTTTGTTGGCGGCGAGGACTTTGGCGACGACTTCGTCTTCGCGTGCGGAGGACCAGACCTCAAGTCCTTGTTCTTTCTTGACTTGGCCGATTTTGAGCGCGACCTCGGCGCGTTTGTTGAGGACGGCGAGGAGCTCTTTGTCGATGCGGTCGATTTCGGCGCGCAGCGAGGCGAGGGTGGGGCCTGGGGCGGCCTTGGGTCGAGAGTTGGTTGATTTCGACCGTGCGGGAGGCGGCGGCTTGCGCGACATCGTGCGGCTCGTCCGTTCTTTTGGAAGGTCGTCTGGGCGCTTCGCCGACGGCGGCCTCGCCCTTCCTAACTTCGCTTGAGCGAAGTGGATAAAAGAAAGGAGGGCCGCCGTCAAGCGACAACCGTCGCGGATTGCGGCGAGTTGCCCATTTCGCGAGCAATCCGACAGGGATACAATCAAACCGTGTTTCGACCGCCGCGTCAAACGGGGAAGGGTCGCGAGCCGCCTCTGCCAAAACGGCAGTCCTCGTTTGGGGTCTAAAATGGCACTGCCAAAATGGCGTCAGGGTGTCATGCGGGGGTAGAATCGGAGCCAAGGAACTCGTCCGAAGTGTCATTCGCACTGAGTCTTGGGTCAATTCGACGAAGCGGCCGCGTCGCCGGCATCGACGTTGCTTAAGGGGTAGCGGCGAGACAATTTCGAGGCACGCAGGCATCCTGAGAGGGCGGCGCGCGAGCGTTGTCCGCGGGGTTGCGAACGACGGCGAGGCACAGCAACTCGTCTTCTCATGAAGTGGTTGAATCACGCCGAGGCGTGAATGGGGGCAGAAGATGGCGGAAGGCGAAAAGATTATCGGCATTGACCTGGGGACGACGAACAGCGTCGTTTCGGTGATGGAGGGTGGTGACAAGAAGGTCATCCCGAATCAAGAAGGGAGTCCGTTGACGCCGTCGGTGGTGGCGTTCACGACGAAGGGGGAGACGCTGGTCGGCGAGCCGGCGAAGCGTCAGGCGGTGACGAATCCGCGTGGGACGGTGTATTCGATCAAGCGGTTCATGGGTCGCCGGCACGACGAGGTGAAGGGCGAGGAGAAGATGGTGCCGTACGAGGTGGTCGGCGGCGCCGAGGAGTACGTGAAGGTGAACGTGGGCGGTAAGGACCGCACTCCGCCGGAGATTTCGGCGTTGATTTTGCGCAAGTTGAAGGAGGCCGCGGAGAGCTATCTTGGGCACAAGGTGCGCAAGGCGGTGATCACGGTGCCGGCTTACTTCAACGACGGTCAGCGGCAGGCGACGAAGGACGCGGGTCAGATCGCGGGCCTCGAGGTGGCGCGGATCATCAACGAGCCGACGGCGGCGGCGTTGGCGTACGGGCTCGACAAGAAGAAGAACGAGAAGATCGCGGTGTTCGACCTGGGCGGCGGCACGTTCGACATCTCGATTCTGGACGTTGCCGACGGCGTTTTCGAGGTGCTCTCGACGAACGGCGACACGCATCTCGGCGGCGACGACTGGGACGACGCCTTGATCCACCACATCGCCGACGAGTTTAAAAAGGAACAAGGGGTCGACCTGCGGAAGGATCAGATGGCGCTGCAGCGGCTGAAAGAGGCCGCGGAAAAGGCGAAGAAGGACCTCTCGTTTCAGTCGCAGGCGGACATTAACCTGCCGTTCATCACGGCGGACCAGAGCGGTCCGAAGCACCTGTCGCTGTCGATCACGCGCAGTCAGTTCGAGCGGCTCGTCGACAAGCTTTTCGAGCGTTGCAAAGCGCCGGTTTTGAAGGCGCTCGAGGACGCGAAATTGAAGGCGTCGGACATCGACGAGGTCGTGCTCGTGGGGGGCTCGACGCGGATGCCGCGGGTGCAGCAGATCGTGAAGGAAGTCTTTGGCAAGGAGCCGCACAAGGGGGTGAACCCCGACGAAGTGGTCGCGATCGGCGCCGCCATTCAAGGCGCGGTTTTGACCGGCGACGTCAAGGATTTGCTGTTGCTCGACGTCACGCCGCTCTCGCTCGGCCTTGAGACCAAGGGGGGGGTGTTCACGAAGCTCGTCGAGCGCAACACCACGATCCCGACCGAGAAAAAAGAGACGTTCACCACCGCCGAGGACGGCCAGACCGCGGTCACGGTCAAGGTTTATCAAGGCGAGCGTCCGATGGCCGCCGACAACCGCTTGCTTGGCGAGTTTAATTTGGAAGGGATCCCGCCCGCGCGGCGCGAGACGCCTAAAATTGAAGTCGCGTTTAATATCGACGCGAACGGCATTTTGGCGGTGACGGCGCGCGACAAGGGGACGGGGAAGGAGCAGAAGATCACGATCCAGTCGTCGGGCGGTCTGACGAAGGACGAGATCGAGCGGATGCAGCGCGACGCCGAGTCGCACGCCGACGAGGACAAGCGGAAGCGCGAGCTCGCCGAGGCGCGCAACACCGCCGAGCAGCGGGTTTATCAGCTCGAAAAGCTGATGGACGAGAACAAGGAGAAGCTCCGCGAGGGGGACGTCGCGGCGGTGAAGGCGGCGATCGAGAAGGTGAACGAAGCCTGCAAAGCCGACGATCCGGCGACGATCAACCGCACCGTCGAGGATCTGTTCCGCGCCAGTCAGGCGATGTCGGAGCACTTGTACGCGCAATCGGCCGAAGCGGCTCCCGGCGGCGACGGCGCGGCGGCGGGGGAACACGCCCCCGGCGCGAACGGCGGCGCGGCCCCCGGCGCGAAGGGCGACGACGTCATCGACGTCGAGTTCGAAGAGAAGAAGTGAGCGCGCAACGCAAACTTCTCTTTTGCCGTTGTGAAGATGTCTTGTGATTAAAGAATCCGGGGCGAGGTTGACCCTCGCTCCGGTTCTGCTTGCGGCGCTGACGAGAGCGCCGTATTTCGCCGCAAACGCGCGGTCGCGAGCGACGACGCCGCGGTCGGGCATATTCCCGCGAGAAGGGGACGGCATGGCCTGGCGATTTGAAAAGCTGACGCACAAGAGTCAAGAGGCGCTTCAAAGCGCGCAGGGGATAGCGCGCGACCGCGGGCATCAGCGGCTCGAGCCGATGCATCTGCTCGTCGCTTTGCTCGACCCCGATCAGACCGTGATGCAGTCGGTGCTGGCTCGGCTCGGCGCGACGCCCGACCGTCTCCGCAAGGCCGCCGAGGAGGGTCTGAACGCCTTGCCGAAGGTCTCCGGCGGCGAGACGAGTTTGGGCCCCGACCTCGCGCAGGTCCTCGACCGCGCGCAGGACGAAGCCGACCGCATGAAGGATGAATATGTGTCGGTCGAGCACATGTTGCTTGGTTTGACGAAGGTGAAGTCGAAGGCGCAGGCGCTGCTTGAGGCGCTCGGCGTCAACGAGAAGTCGGTGTTGGCGGCGCTGCAGGAGGTCCGCGGCGGGCAGCGCGTCGTCGACCAAAATCCCGACGACAAATATCAGTCGCTCGAGCGTTACGGGCGCGACCTCGTCGAGGCGGCCCGCAAGGGGAAAATGGACCCCGTGATCGGCCGCGACGCCGAAATTCGGCGGGTCGTGCAGGTCTTGAGCCGTCGTACAAAAAATAATCCTGTGTTGATTGGAGAGCCGGGCGTCGGCAAGACGGCGATCGTCGAGGGGCTGGCGCAGCGGATCGTGACGGGCGACGTGCCGGAGAGCCTGCGCGATCGCAAGGTGGTCGCGCTCGATATGGGCGCGCTTGTGGCCGGGACGAAGTTCCGCGGCGAGTTCGAGGAGCGTTTGAAGGCGGTATTGAAGGACGTCACGCAGTCCGACGGGCGCGTGATTTTGTTCATCGACGAGCTGCATTTGGTGGTCGGCGCGGGGAAGGCCGAGGGCTCGATGGACGCGGCGAATCTGCTCAAGCCGGCGCTCGCGCGCGGCGAGCTGCGCTGCATCGGCGCGACGACGCTCGACGAATATCGCGAGCACATCGAGAAGGATCCGGCGCTCGAGCGGCGGTTCCAGCCGGTGTTCGTCGGCGAGCCGTCGGTCGAGGACACGATCGCCATTTTGCGCGGCCTCAAAGAGCGCTACGAGGTCCACCACAAGGTCAAAATCAAGGACTCCGCGCTCGTTTCGGCGGCGAAATTGGCGTCGCGATACATCGCCGACCGCTTCCTCCCCGACAAGGCGATCGACCTCGTCGACGAAGCGTCGAGCCGACTCGCCATGGAACTCCAGTCGGTGCCGACCGAGATTGACGTCGCGCAACGTAAGCTGCTCCAGCTCCAACTCGCGAAACGCATGCTCGCCGCCGAAGACGAAACCCACGCGAAAGAACGGCTCGCCGAGGTTGAGGAACAAATCGCCGCGCTCGAAAAAGAGCTGCAAGACCTGCGCTCGCAATGGGAATTCGAGAAGTCCGACCTCGGCGACGTGCAAAAACTGCGCGAAAAGTTGGCGCAATCACAACATGAATATGAGCACGCCTGGACCGAGATCCTCCAGTTGCAGCAGCGCGGCGAACGCCCCGACGAGGCGCGGTTTCAAGCACTGGCGCGGCTCGACGCGACGCGGAAAGAACTCGAGCGCAACATCGCGCGCGCCGAGAGCGAGTCGACCGTCCGCGAGGCCGCCGCGGCGCAGTCGACGCACCGGTTGCTGAAAAAAGAGGTCGATTCCGAGGAAATCGCCGAGGTCGTGAGCCAGTGGACCGGCATCCCGGTTTCAAAAATGCTCACGACGGAACGTGAAAAGTTGGTCAAGCTCGAAGATCATATTCATCAACGCTTGGTGAATCAAGAAGCGGCGGTGAAGGCGGTGTCGGACGCGGTCCGGCGCAGCCGCGCGGGGCTGCAGGATCCGAACCGGCCGATCGGCTCGTTCCTCTTCTTGGGGCCGACCGGCGTCGGCAAGACCGAGCTCGCGAAGGCGCTCGCGGAGTTCCTCTTCGACAGCGAGGCGGCGCTCGTACGGATCGACATGAGCGAATTCGGCGAGCGTCACAACGTGGCGAGGCTGATCGGCGCGCCGCCGGGTTACGTCGGCTACGAGGAGGGGGGGCGTTTGACCGAGGCGGTTCGGCGGCGTCCCTATGCGGTGGTGCTGCTCGACGAGGTGGAGAAGGCGCACCGCGACGTCTTCAACGTCCTCTTGCAGGTCCTCGACGACGGCCGTTTGACCGACGGCCAAGGACGCACCGTCGACTTTCGCAACACCGTGGTGATCATGACTTCAAATCTGGGAAGTCAGGCGATCGCCGAATTGGCCGAGTCGGGCGACGAGGAGAAAATCCGTCGACGTGTGCTTGAGATTCTGAAAGCCGAATTTCTGCCTGAGTTTCTCAATCGGATCGACGACACGATCATTTTCCGCCCGCTGGGGATGCGCGAGTTGAAGAAGATCGTGGAAATCCAGCTGAAACGGCTCGAAAAGCAGCTTGCGGAGGCGGGTCTGACGGTCCGAATGACCGACGCCGCGCGGGCGGAACTCGCCGACGAAGGGTTCGACCCGGCATACGGCGCGCGGCCGCTCAAGCGCGTCTTGCAACAGCGGATCGCGAACCCGCTCGCGACGGCCTTGCTCGACGAGTCGATCAAAGAGGGAAACGTCGTCGTCGACTGGAACGGCTCCGAGTTCACCTTCCGGCCCGAATAGTCCGCGGGCGCGGCTGCGCTCGGCCTGAACTCCCCTCAGAGTCGTGAGATTCATCCGAATCAACTTCGGGCGGCGATCGACTCAAACGAGGGGGTTTCCGCTTGGTGTGGCTCAAAACGCGTCTTCGGACGGCAATTCGTCGCCGTTGCGAGTGGCGATCGCTTGGTAGACCGCAGGCGCAATCGTGTCCCTCACAAACCGCGCCGAACCGTCGGCCCAGAGGAAATTCACGCCGCCGGGGTGCCGGCTCGCGAAGTCGTCAACGTGCGCGCGCGGATGATTCGGCGTCCGCGGACCGTCCTTCAACCCCACCACACCCAGCACCATGCACCAACTCGGCTCGCCGTCGTCGCAAAACGTATCCGACGGCAACCCGCTCTCAAACGACGACGTCTTAAACACCCACCCGTCCGGCAACCGACCCGTCCACGTGGCGTAACTCAGCCGGTGAGAGCGCTCGCCGACTATCACCGTCGTGCTCGTGCCGTCGACGATCTCCACCACCCCGACCGAGCTATTGCGAAAAAAAATACCAGTCCCGCGCCCGGGCGCGTCGCCGATCGAACCCGTCCCGTAAACGCCTAAATAACTGCCGCGCGGCACGACCACAAGGTCCATGGTGTTCTCCGCATCGCGCACCGGCGCGTCGTCGCCCGCGAGGTCTGACGGGCACAACATCATGTTGATCCGCATGCTCGCGGTCGAGTTGTACGTCGAGTCGACCGCCTGCTCGAAGTCGATCGCCCGGTACACCGCGCTCTGCTCCAACCACGGCAGCAAGTTCGCCGCCCAACCCCAACCGGGCCCCAGGTCGCGACCCCCCGCGTCCACCACGCTTACATATCCAGGCGGAAATACACGCCAAAGCTCGTGATAATTCTGCAGCGCCAAGCCAAGCTGCTTCATGTTGTTCAGACACTGCGCCCGCCGCGCAGCCTCGCGCGCTCCCTGAATCCCAGGCAACAGCATCCCCAGCACAACC
>JAJYDB010000347.1 GCA_021777845.1 Planctomycetota bacterium | reverse complement strand
ATCTGCTCAGCACAAAAACGATCGTCGCGTCGTCGAGCGGCGCGTTCCGATAGCGAAATTCCCCCGCGTATTCCACTTCAACAGGCAAATGCGCCAGCCGCTCGATTAAATATTCACCCACGAGCGCGGCGTGCCGACTCGTCCCGCAGGCCGCCAACACCACGCGACGCGCCCGCCGCAACTGCCGCGCGCTCACGTTCAGACCGCCGAAATGAGCCGTCGCCTCGACCCGACGGATCCGCCCTCGACACGCGTCGCGCACCGTATCGGGCTGCTCGCCGATCTCTTTCCGCATGTAATGCGCGTGCGGACCGAGCTCCAGCGCGTCGGGCTGCCAGTCGATCCGATCGATCCGCGGCGTGATCGACCCGTGCTCGATGTGCCTGATTTCGAGGTCCCGCGGCGTCATCCGCGCGGCCTCGCCGTCCTGCAAATACGCCGCGCGCGAAGTGTGCGGCGCGATCGCCGCGGCGTCGCTCGCGAGCAAGTGCTCGCCGTCGCCCAACCCCACCACCAGCGGACTCCCCAACCGCGCGCCCACCAACTCCCCGGGCCGTCGCGGACTCGCCGCCGCCAAGCCGTACGTCCCCTCCAGCCGCGGCAACGCACGCAACACCGCCGCGAACAGGTCGTCGCCGTCGCCCAGCTCGCGCGCGATCAAATGCGCAATCACCTCGCTATCGGTATCGCTTCGAAACACGTAACCCTGATCGCTCAGCTCGCTTTTGAGCGCGTTGTAGTTGTCGATCACGCCGTTGTGCACGACCGCCACGCTCGCGCCGTCGACGTACGCGACAAAATCGCTCGGATCGGCGTGCGGCGTCTTGAATCGGCCGCCGAGATGCGGGTGACTGTTGACGTCGTTCGCCGCGCCGTGCGTCGCCCAACGCGTGTGCCCAATCCCGCACACGCCCGTCGCCGGCGCGATTTCGAGCAGCTCCTCAAGGTCGCGCACGCGCCCCGCGCGCTTCCGAACGACGAGCCGGCCCGCCTCGATCGTCGCCACCCCGGCACTGTCGTAGCCGCGGTATTCGAGCCGGCGCAGGCCCGCCACCAGCACCCCCGACGCCTCGTGCCGCCCCGTATACCCGACAATCCCGCACATCGATCCGCCCCCAAATTCAAGGCCGAGCCCGCGGCATTCCCCAACCACACCAACATAACGATCCGCCCCGAAACCCGCCGGCACATCGCGACGATTCCCCCGGCCGCCAAGCCCGGCTCAGCCTCGCACCCGTCGTCGCGATCGGTTAATCTGGCCCTCACGTCGGTAGAGCGGCTCTCCACGCTCCGCTGTTCTGATCCCAACGCGTTTTGATGGATCCGCACGCATGACAGCGCATTCTTTGTCGATTCGGGCTTCGTTGCGGTTTTCGTCGCGGCGTTGTGCCGTGATTGGTCTGATCGCGACGGCGCTCGCCGTTACGTCGCAGGCGCAGGCGCAACCGCAGGGCCGCCGCCAGTTCGTTCCACCCCCCTCGAACGCCGCGGTCGCACCCCCCGCGAAACCCGCCGAACCGCCCAAGTCCCCCGCCAAGGACGACGCGCCGATCGTCACGCACCACGAAATCAAAGTCGGCGGCAAGACCCTCAAGTACACCGTCACGACCGGCAAATTGCCGCTCAACAACCGCGCCGGCGAACCCGAGGCGCATGTCTTCTCCATGGCCTACACGCTCGACGACGCCGGACCGGCATCGAAGCGCCCCTTGATGTTTAGCTTTAACGGCGGTCCCGGATCGTCATCGGTGTGGCTGCACCTGGGCGCGCTCGGACCGAAACGCGTCCCCATGCCCGACGACGCAAGTTATCCCAAGCCGCCGTATGCGCTCACCGTCAACGAAGCTACCTGGCTCGACAAGACCGACCTCGTCTTCATCGACCCCGTCGGCACCGGCTTCAGCCGCGCCGCCAAACCCGAGTTGAACGCCAAATTCCACGGCTTGCAAGGCGACATCGCCTCGGTGGGCGACTTCATTCGCTTGTACATCACGCGCAACGACCGCTGGAAGTCGCCTCTGTACCTCGTCGGCGAAAGCTACGGCACGACGCGCGCCGCCGGTCTCTCCGAGAATCTCTTCGAACGCGGCATCGCGCTCAACGGCATCATCCTCGTGTCGACGGTCATCGACTTCCAAACGCTCTCGTTCAGCCCCGGCAACGACCTCGCGTACATCCTCATTTTGCCGAGCTACACCGCGACCGCGTGGTATCACAAAAAGCTCGCTCCCGAGCTCCAGGCCGACCTCAAAAAGACGCTCGCCGAGGCCGAGAAGTTCGCCGACGTCGAATACCGCGCCGCGCTCGCGAAGGGCGACCTGCTCACCGCCGACGAGCGCGCCGCGGTCGTCTCGAAAATCGCGCGCTACACCGGCCTCTCGACCGAATTCATCGACCGCCGCAACCTCCGCGTTTCCGAATCGGCCTTCGGCAAAGAACTTCTGATCAAGCAGCGCCGCTCGGTCGGACGCATCGACAGCCGCTACGTCGGCATCGACCTTTCCGCCGAGTCGCGCGGCTCCGACTTCGACCCCAGCCTCGCCGCGTCGGGACCCGCCTATACGTCTTGCTTCAATACTTACGTGCGTGACGAACTTAACTATAAGTCCGACGTAAACTACCACATCCTCGGCAGCGAGGAAATCGGCCGCTGGGACTGGGGACAGGGGGGCATGGGCTACCCGCAGACGTACCTGCCGCTGCGCGAGGCGATGGCGAAGAATCCTCACATGAAGATTCTCGTCGCGTCCGGATACTTCGACCTCGCGACCCCGTATTTCGCGACCGACTACACCATCGCGCACATGAATCTCGACCCCAGCGTGCGCAAGAACATCAGCACGAACTATTATGATGCGGGTCACATGATGTACGTCCACACGCCGTCCTTGATGAAGCTCAAGAGCGACGCGGCGGCGTTCATCGACGCGACCTCGGGCAAGTGACTTTGTGATTTGTCGCACACGGCGCGGGACGTGCGATCCGTCTCGCGCCGCGATTGAATCAACGGCCCGCGTCGACCGGCGCGGCGGTCGAGCGTTCGGGCGGCGGGTCGAGGGGGAGCGCATCGAGGGCCCGCGCGACGGCGCGGCGGAGGCCGGTCGAGCGGACGGTGTCCCAAAGTTCGCGGCCGGTCGGGTCGATCGCGCCGGTCCAAACGACCGACTGCACGGCCTCGAGCGCGGCGAGGATCGGAGGGTCGAGGTGAAGGCGCGGCGCGACCCGTCGCGGCCGGACGACCACCAACCTTTGCGACTCGAGGACCTGAGCGCGCGCGGCGCCCGGCATCGGCTGCGTTGCGGCGTCGGGTCGGGGTTGCGGGCGGTCGTCGCCCCAGTCGAGCCAAAGTCGCGCGCCGGCGGGCCGGACCCGCAGCCGTCGGCCCGCGAGCCGCACGTCGCGCTCCGCGCCGGCGTTCTTGACGGCGGGTGCGTCGGGTTTCGCGAACCGCGCGATCAGCTCCGGCAAGACCCGCGCGAGCCGCTCGGCGGCCGGCTCGGAGTCGAAAACGAGGCCGAGCGTGGCGGAGTCGGGTTCGCCGCGATCGTCAAGGCCAATCGATCCGACGCATCCGACGAGATGCGGCCAAAGATCCACCTCGGCGCGAACGTCGACGAGCTGCGCGACGAGCGCCAGCCGGGCACGCAGCGGCGCGATGTTTTCGCGGCCGGGCCGGGCGCGGTCGAGCTGGTCGAGGAGGCTCAGCAGCGCGTCGATCGTCGTCCCCGCGCGGTCGAAGGCGATTGCCGCGAGCGCCGCCGTTGCGGGGTCGTTCGGCAGCTCGTCGATCCACGTCGGATCAATCCGCGCCGCCGTTTCAAGGCGGTGTGCGAGACGCGAGCGGGCGTGAATCACGGCCGACTCGCCGCGCGGGTCGATGGTCGCGGCGAGGTCGATCGTATCGACGCCGAGACCGCGCGCGACGGCGTTCAGAGTGCGGCCGGCGGTCGCATCGAGGTCGCG
>JAJYDB010000346.1 GCA_021777845.1 Planctomycetota bacterium | reverse complement strand
CTCGTTGAAGGCCCACAGGTCCTCGATGCTGCCGCCGCCGCGGACGAGCACGACGAGATCCGCGCCGG
The DNA here is from genome assembly GCA_021777845.1 of Planctomycetota bacterium. Classification (GTDB taxonomy): domain Bacteria; phylum Planctomycetota; class Planctomycetia; order Isosphaerales; family Isosphaeraceae; genus JAJYDB01. Next base: position 3,897 of record JAJYDB010000346.1, on the reverse strand, counting down.
GCACGCGGTTCGCCAGCGCGATGGCGCGCGCGATCTCGGCCGACGCGCCGACGCCTTGCACGCGGGTCGGCGCGATCAGGACTTCGGTGAGTCGCCAACGACGCCCGATCACCTGGAGGAAGTCGCGGAGCGCGGCGCCGGTCGGGCTGGTGACGACGACGATCCGGCGCGGGAACCGCGGGAGCTTGCGTTTCCGGGCCGGGTGGAACAGCCCCTCCGCGCCGAGACGCTCGACGAGCTGTCGGAAGGCGATGTCGAGCGCCCCCGCCCCTTCGGGTTCGAGCGTGTTCACGACGAGCTGGTACTCGCCCCGGACCTCGTAGACCGAGATCCGGCCGAGGGCGAGCACGGCGAGCCCGTCGCGGAGGTCGAACTTGAGCCGCGCGGCGTCGTTTCTCCAGAGCACGGCTTGGAGCGACGCGGTCTCGTCCTTGAGCTTGAAGTAAATGTGGCCCGACTTCGGCTTCGAGACGCCGGCGACCTCGCCGCGGACCGCGACGCGTCCGAACTCGCCTTCGAGCCGCGACTTCACGCGGCGGGTGAGCTCGCCGACGGTGAGCGCGGGGGTCTCCGAGGAGTCGAACAGCGTCGGCGGCGGCATGCGTTCATCTCCAACTCGTTCGCGGCGCGCGGCCGAGACGGCCCGCGCTCCAAAAAGTGTGCGCGGAGCGGTCGAGCGCACGCAAGCCGAGTCCGCGCGGGGCCGGTCAGTACATGCGGCGTCGGAAGAGCAGGGCGGCGGTCGTGAACGTGACGAAGCCGATCGCCGCCATCGGCCAGAATTGGTCGAGCAGCAGTTGAAACGGCGTCCCCTCGAGGAAGACGCCGCGGAGGATCACCAAAAAGTAGCGCATCGGGTTGAGGAGCGTGAGTTTTTGCAGGATCGGGGGCATGTTCAGGATCGGCGTCGCGAATCCCGAGAGGATCGACGCGGGGACCATGAACAGAAACGCGCCGAGCAGCCCCTGTTGTTGCGTGACCGCGAGCGAGGAGATCATCAGACCGACGCCCACCGCCGAGAACAGGAACAAGATCAAGCCGACGTAGAGCGTGAACAGACTGCCGAGGAACGGGATCCGGAAGCCGAGGACCGCGACGAGGAGGATCACGCTCGCCTCGAAGACGCCGATGACGAAGCCGGGGAGGGCCTTGCCGATCAAGATTTCGGCGGGTCGAAACGGGGCGACGAGGGTTTGGTCGAAGGTGCCTTCCTCGCGCTCGCGCGCGACCGAGAGCGCGGTGACGAGCAAGGTGACGACGAGCGTGATCTGCCCGACGATGCCGGGGACGATGAACCAACGGCTCTCGAGGTTGGGGTTGTACCAGGCGCGGGTTTCGAGCTTGGCGGCGGGCGCGGCGAGCCCCGCGAGCGCGGCGCGGCGGGTGTTGAAGCGATTGACGACCTGGCGAACGTAGCCGAGCGCGACGAGCGCCGTGTTCGAGTTGCGGCCGTCGACGATCACCTGGACGCGCGCGGGGCGTTTGAGCCGGACGTCGCGGCTGAAGCGCGGGCCGATGCGGATCAAAACGAGGACGCGTCGGCTGTCGAGCAGAGGGGCGATTTCGTCGTCGCGCGCGACGACGGCGACCTCGTTGAAGTGCTTCGAGTGCCGGAAGCCGGCGAGCAGCTCTTGCGCGTCGGCGCCGCGGTCTTCGTCGTAGACGGCGTAGGCGATGTCGTTGAGGTCGTAGGTGGCGGCGTAGCTGAAGACGATCAGTTGCAAGAACGGCGGCCCGAGGATGACCATCCGGCCGCGGGGGTCCTTGAGCAAAACGAGGAACTCCTTGATCGCGAGTGCGAGAATCCGCCGCGCCATGGTCGCCTCCTAATCGAGCCGCTTGCGCGACTTCAGACGGCTCAGCCCGAGGAAAAAGACGGCCGTGAGGAACAGCGCGACGCCGTTCGGCACGAGCACCGCGGCGACGTCGCCCGCGAGGAAGACGGTTTGCAGGACCGCGACGAAGTACCGCGCCGGGATGAATTGCGTGAGAATCCGGATCGGCCGCGGCATGCTGGTGATGTCGAAGATGAATCCCGAGAGCAAGAAGGCGGGCAAAAAGGTGACGAGGATGGCGGTCTGTCCGGCGACGAACTGGTTCTTCGCGAGGATCGAGATCAGGAGTCCCATGCCGAGCGCCGCGAGCAGAAAGAGCGTCGCCTCGACGAAGAGCGCGAACAGCGAGCCGCGGAGCGGGACCGCGAAGAGCCGGACGGCCATCGCGGTCGAGAGCGCCATCCCGCCCATGCCGAGCAGGAAGTACGGAATGAGCTTGCCGGCGAGGACTTCGGGGATCCGGACGGGCGTCGAGAGCAGCGACTCCATCGTGCCGCGCTCCCACTCGCGCGCCATGACCATCGCGGTGAGCATCGCGCCGATCAGCGTCATGATGATGGCGATCAGGCCCGGCACCAGGAAGTCGCGGCTGCGGATTTCGGGGTTGTACCAGACGCGCTCCTCGATCGCGACGGGGGCGTCGAGCGGCATGCCGTCGTCGCGCGCCTCGGTTTCGAGCCACTTGGTCCAGGCGCCCTCGAGATAGCCCGAAATCAAGCGCGCGGTGTTCGCGTCGACGCCGTTCACGATCACCTGGATCGCGGCGTTGCCGTAGTGATGCCGCCGCGCGAAGTCGGACCGCAAGCGGACGATCGCGTTCACGCGTCGCGTGCGCAGCGCCGTCTCGGCCTGCGTCATGTCGGGGGCGAAGACGGGGTTGAAGTAGATCGAGCGCATCAGCTCGCCGGTGAACCGCGAGGTTTCGCCGCTGGGCTCGTCGACGACGATCGCGATCGGCACGTGCTCGGCGTCGAGCGAGACGCCGTAGCCGAACAGCAGCAGCAAGAACACGGGGAGCACGAAGGCGATCGCGATACTGCTCGGGTCGCGACGGATCTGGATGAATTCCTTGCGGATCAGGCCGCGGAGCCGCGTCGCGCCGCGACCGCGCTCGGCCGCGCGCCGCGTTTTGAGGTCGTCGACGTCCTTCACGACGTCCCTCCCGCGCTCGCGGCGGCGCGTTGTTCGATGAGCGCGATGAACGCCTCCTCCATCGAGCGCGGGCGGTCGTCGCGCGGGCCCGCCAGCGACTTCACCTCGGCGGGCGTGCCGAGCGCGAGGATCTCGCCGTCGGCCATGACGGCAAGCCGATCGCAGTATTCGGCCTCCTCCAAAAAGTGCGTCGTGACGAGCACCGTGACGCGCTGTTCGGCGAGGTCGTTGATCCGTCGCCAGAACTCGCGCCGCGCGGGTGGATCGACCCCCGAGGTCGGCTCGTCCAAAAAGAGGATGTCGGGCTCGTGCATCAGCGCGCACGCGAGCGCCAGCCGCTGTTTGAAGCCGAGCGCGAGATCGGCCGCGCGGGCGTCGGCGCTGTCCGCGAGCTGGAATTGATCGAGCGCCCACGCGATCCGCTCGTCGCGACGACGTCCCGAAAGACCGTAGGCGGCGCTGAAGAAAGCCATGTTCTGACGGACGCTGAGATAGCCGTAGAGCGAGAATTTTTGCGACATGTAGCCGATTTTCGCCCGCGCCGCGGCGGCCGCGCGACGGACGTCGACCCCCGCCACGCGCAGACGCCCCGCGCTCGGCGGCAACAGCCCGCACAGCATCCGGAACGTCGTCGACTTGCCCGCTCCGTTCGCCCCCAGCAGCCCGAACACCTCGCCGCGCGCCACCTCGAAGGTCACCCCTTTGACCGCGTAAAAATCGCCGAAACGACGCTGCACGTTCGCAACTTCGATGACCGCGCCCGCCGCGCCGCGATCGCCGCGGCCCGCGACCGGCGCCGACGCCCCCCTCGACGTCACCGACGCCGGCGCACGCTCGTGCACGATCGCCATGAACGCGTCCTCGAAACGCGGCTCGACCGCCGTCAACGTCGCGCCCGGCAGCCCCGCGA
>JAJYDB010000345.1 GCA_021777845.1 Planctomycetota bacterium | reverse complement strand
TCCGATCTAAGGTCGGCGAGAAGGTCAAGGAAACGGCCGGCAAGGTCGGCGAGAAGATCAAGGAAGAGGCGAAGGTCGTCAAGGACGCCGCCGGCAAGGCCGTCGACAAGGCTAAGGACGCCGTCAAAGGTGCCGACGCCCCGAAGTGATCGACGCCCCGACGCGATCCAAACGACACCGTGCGAGCCATCGACAAGCCCTCCTCCGAAGCCTCGGCGGGGGGCTTTCTTGTTGCGCCGGCCTCGCGATACCGCGGCACATACGCAAAAAGGGCCGCTCCCGTTGCGGGAAAGGCCCTTGGATTTGCAGGTCGAAACGCCGCGGCGCGACCTCCCGAGCGCGCGGCCCAAAGTCGATCGCGACGCTCAACCGACGTGGTCCTTGAGCTTTCGTCCGTCGTTTTCCAACGCCTCCCCGACCGCGTGCTTGGCCTTTTCGGCGTTCTCCTCGAGCTTGTGCTTCGCCTTCGCGGCGGCCCCGCCGGCGACGTGCGCCGCGTGAGCGGCCCGCTCGGCGGCGCGATGCGCGACCTCACCGGCCTTCTCCCTGCCCTGGTCGAGCGCTTCCTTCGCCTTCTCGGTGAGGTTGGACATTTTACGGTCCTCCCTTTGTGAGTTGTGGGCCGACGGGCGTCGCGGTGTGATGGATATGTCGGCTCGTCTGAAGCGACGACGCCCTCCGCGGCCTTCGCGAATCGTACGCTCTCCCCACCGTCGGGGAACGATGATTCCGTGTCGACGCCGCGCGCATCAGGCCAAAATCAACCTCAACCGCGAACCGAAGTCGTTGCCCAAGCTCTCACTTGCGCCGCCTTGAGGAATCGTGGTCAGATCCACAGGAAGATTTTGACGATCCGAACGCACGTGTTTGTGTATGACTGGATGCGGCCGAGCAAGGCGGGTTCCGCGCAAGTCGAGCCGCGGGTTTGCGTGGATCAACCGCGCGGCGAGGTCGCGCGGAGGTAGGCAAGCGGCGGAGCGTGGGTTAGAATCCTTATTGAACGATGTGAGGCGAATCGATTTCGTGTTCCCGCGGGCTCGCTCATCCATGGCCGTGACCGACGCCGAATCGCTCTTGATCCGCGAGGTCCGGGCGGGCGACGCGCTCGCGTGGGGACGCTTGATCGAGCGTTACGAGGGGCGTCTGCTCGCGTTCGTCGACAGTCGCCTGCACGACCGAGCAGCCTCCGAGGACGTCGTGCAAGAGACCTTCGTCGGCTTCCTCACGAGCCTGCCGCACTACGACGAAAAGCGCGACCTCGAGGCGTATTTGTTCTCGATCGCCGCCCACAAACTGACCGACCACCTGCGCAAGCAAGGGCGGCGGCCGATCGACCAGTTCGGCTCCGACGACCACGGCCGCCCGCTCGACGAAGTCCCCGGCGACGACCGACCCGCCTCGAGCATCGCCCGCAGCGACGAGCGCAGAAAGGCCGAGGAGCGCCTGCTCACCGAAGCCTTGGGCCGGCTCGTGCGCGAGTGGGTCGAGCGCGGCGACTTCGACCGCGTCCGCTGCCTGGAGCTGCTCGTCGTGAAAAGCTGGGCGAACAAGGACGTCGCGAAGTATCTCGGGATCACCGAGCAGGCGGTCGCGAGCTACAAGTTCCAGACCGTCGCGCGCCTGAAAGAGATGGCCCGCCGCGCCGGCCTGAGCCTCGACGAAACCTTCGGGATCGCCTGAGACCGCGACGCGCGACGGGGCGTTCTCCGCCGTTTTACAACCGCAATCCTCAACATCCGCGACTCGGACGCGAAGATCCCCTTCATGAGCGACTCGTCAGAACCGATCGACGACACCCTGCTCCGAGAGTACCTTGCCGAGCGCTTGCCCGGCGAGCAGATGGCCCGCGTCGAGAAGTCGCTGCGCGACTCCGCCGAGCTGCGCGCGCGGCTCGAGGACGTCCGCAACGACCGCCAGGACGTCGGCCTGCATTCTCTGGGCGCGATCTGGCGTCGCGGCCGGCTGACGTGCCCTTCGCGCTCGCAGCTCGGCGCGTTCCTGCTCGAGTCGCTCGAGCCCGACCTCACCGCCTACGTCAAGTTTCACGTCGAGGTCGTGACCTGTCCGTTCTGCCTCGCGAATCTCGCCGACCTCAAGCTCAAGGCGGAGTCGCCCGCCGAAGTCGTCGAGTCGCGCCGCGAACGCATCCTCGAATCGAGCCGCCACCTGCTCGCGAGCGACGTCATGCCCGCCCCCCGCACCAACCGCAAGCCGTAATCGCACGCTCGGGTGAACGCGTCCCGCGGTCTCGGCGATGATAGAAGCGCCGGGACAATCAACACGGGCACGCGGCGAACCTTCGATGCAATCGCGACCGACCTCTACTCTACTGTTGTTGCTGCTGCTGCTGCTGCTGACGATGTGCGACGACGTCGACGGGCGGCTTCACGACCAGCGCGGCGGCGGCGGAGGCTTCGTCGGCGACGCCCGTCGGCCAGTCGAGCGCGGCGGAAGCGCCGAGGTCAACGGGGGCGGCGCTCGTTTCGATCACGACCGACACTTCGAGCTTGCTCTCGGTCTCGCCCTTAAAAATGCCGCGCGTCGGCGGGACGTCGGCGTAGTCGCGGCCGACGGCGACGCGAATGTAACGCTCGGTCGCGCTCAAGTTGTTCGTCGGGTCGAGGCCGACCCAGCCCAAATCCGGCAGCCACGCCTCAACCCACGCGTGCGAGGCGTCCGCCGCGGAACGGTCGTGCGACAACGCGTCGTGCGCCAAATACCCGCTCACGTAGCGGCACGGAATCCGCAAGGCTCGGACCATCGTGATCATAATGTGCGCGAAGTCTTGGCACACGCCGCGGCGCAGTTCGAGCGCGTGGTCGATCGGCGAGTCGACGCGGGTCGTCTGCGGCGCGTACTCGAACGCGACGAACAAGCCCGCGGTCAGCGAGCGGAGCATCGTGAGCGGGTCCTCGCGACGGCGATCAAACTGCAAGTCGCGGGCAAGCTGGTCGAGCGCCGGAGTGTGCCGCGCGAAGAACGAAGGCGCGAGCATTTCCCAGAATTCGCCGCGGTCGACGGCGGCGTCGAGCACGTCCCAGACGCTCGCCGGCAGCGCGTCGGGCAGCTTCGGCGGCGCGACGACCTCGACGAGCGACTCCGACGCGATCGCCAACCGCGCATGCCGCGCGGGGATGTCGAAGTGCTCGACCGTGTTCCCGAAGACGTCGCGATACTCGAACAACTTCGCGCGCGGACTCGTGCGCAGCTCGAACCGGCGGCAGACCTGATTGAGCTCGGTCCGCGGCCGCGCGCGGACCTCCATCACGCTCTCCGCCACCGGCGGATTGTAGTGATAGCGCGTCACATGTCGAATCGTGTAAAACATAAATCGCCGTCGCGAGAGTAATTCCGGCCGACGCCGGCGGTGGAGTCCACTTCGGATCAATAGGAGAGTCTACTCGAGCGCCGCGTCGATCGCATAAACAATGTAGTATTGATGAAGAGCGTCGTGGATCTCGGCGCACTGGGTCTGGATGTCTTCGAGAAAGCCGCGGAGTCCGCGGACGACGATCTCGTCGATCTGGGCGTAGTCGAGCGCGGCGCGGAGGCGTCCGGCAAGGTGATTGAGTCGTACGGCGCGGCGGTTGTCGGTCTCTTCGCCGATGGTTTGGAGGCAGGCCTGGACGCGGTCGACGGCGTAGCGGGCGGAGCGGGGAAACTCGGCGTTGAGGAGGAGAAACTCGGCGATCCGCGCGGCCCTCAGGTCGGCCGTGTAAACTTTACAGTAAGCCTCGAAGGCGGTGCAGCAGCGCAAAAGTCCAATCCAATCGAGCGGGTCGGCGGGGTTGGCGACGGGGTCGGCGATGCTCGCGAGGTCGCCGAGGTAAACGTCGACGATCGCGGCGGTCGAGCCGGCGCGTTCGATGTGCCGGCCGACTTCGAGGAAGTGGTAGGCCTCGCCGCGGCCGAGGGTGGCGTCGGTGATGCCGACGAACAGTTGCACCCCCTCCTTCACGCTTTGGAAGAACTCC
>JAJYDB010000081.1 GCA_021777845.1 Planctomycetota bacterium | reverse complement strand
TCGCGGGGTTGGCGGAAAGCCCCGGCGACACGATTATTTATCGAGGTCGAAGTTTTAAGTCTTATCGCGGCATGGGTTCGATCGCGGCGATGGCGAAGGGTTCGCATGAGCGCTACCGGCAGGAGAGCCCGACGAGGACGGCGGAAGGTCGGACGGTAGCGACGAAGTTCGTGCCCGAGGGCGTCGAAGGCCGCGTGCCTTATAAAGGGCCGCTCGCGGATTTCGTGTTTCAGCTGGTGGGGGGGTTGAAGTCGGGAATGGGATATTGCGGGTCGCGGTCGATCGAGGAACTGCGGACGAAAACGCGGTTCATTCAGGTGACCGGGGCCTCGATCCAGGAGAACCACCCGCACGACATCGTGATCACGCAGGAAGCGCCTAATTATTCTACGTTTGACAAGGAATTGATGGATCGTCAGTAATGCGGCGGGTGCGAGGACGACGATTGGGTCGGCCTCGACTCGGGAAGTTCGGTGGTTTGGATGTCCGGTTGAGGACGAACGGAGCGCGATCCGCGCGCGGGTCACATCGAAACTCCGACGCGCGAAAGGATTCGCGACGACGCGTCGACCGACAGTCGCGTCGGCCCGTTGTGGATCAACAGTCCAAGCAAGGAGGCACGGCGTGCTTCGCCCTATCACGGCCTTCGGCACGGCGGTCCTGGCGACCGTTTTGTCGGCCCCTCAACTCGCGGCGCAGCAGACCACGGCGGCGGACGCGGAGTCCGACGTTCCCTCCGCGGTGTATGCTCCGATGTCGGCGTCGCGTGGTCCTCGGACCTTGCTGCGCAACGGTTGGGATTACCTCAAATACGGCGAATACGAGAAGGCGCTGAAACTGTTCCGCGAGGCTGAGTCGAACCAAAAGTTCCTCAACCCCGACGAACAAAAGGCACTCTCGCAGGGAATCGAACGCGCCCGTCGCGGTATGCGCGAAGCGCGAAATGCGCCAAATAAAGCGTATGCGAAGAGCGCGGCAAAACCGCGTCCGGGTGCGCTGGCGGTGGCGCGTCCCGAAACAGCGCCGTCTACCGCGAGCGCCGGTGCATCTGCCGCAAAGTCAAGCCCAGGAATGGGTTCCGTGACGACTCCCGTTGCCGAAGCGGCACCGCCGTGGACCGAAGGCACAGTGCCGGCGATGCGTGATCGCGCGGTGGCGAAGGCATCGGCGACCGACGTGACAATGCACAATCAGGCAAGTCCCGCGGGGCGGCCGCGGATGGCCTCGGGGTCACTGCCGCAGCGCAGGACCGACGTGCCCGACGTACCCGCGATGCCGCCTTTGCCGCCCGCCGAAATCCTTATCGACCCCGCGACGGTTCAGCCGGTTGCGCCGTTGTCGTCGGCGCAGCTCGACCCGGCCGCCCGCACCGCGGCGCTCAGCGAAATTGGCCCGCTGCCTGATGCGCCGGCACCCCTCCCCGCGGGAAGCGCAGATCCTACACCCGCTGCGACGTTGTCCACTCCACCCGCGGCTACTCCACCCGCGGCAACGACTCCAGTGGTCGCGGCTCCGCCCGCGGCGGGTGCCGCATTGACGCTTGAAACCCTTCCAGACACTGAGGTTGCGGCGAAGCCCGACGCGTCGGAATTAGTGCAGCCGAGCGTGAAAGTCGCGGCTCCACAAAAAGATCCCGTGCTGTTGGAGGAACCGCCCGCGACAGCGTCCGCGGCGCCGGTCTCCACTCCACCCACGGCAGCGGGAGTGTTGCCGACGGCAGTGGAGAAACCCGCTGACGCGAGCAGCGTGCCGCCGGCTGAATCGGCCGCGCCCGAGGTGCCTCTGGTCTCCACGGACGACCTCCCGCCGTTGCCTGACGCCGCGCCCTCGGCCCCGTCGCAAACCCCTCCTCCGCCAAATGTTACGCCCAAACAACCGACTTCGTCCGCGACCACGAGCAAGGACGCGGTTGAGCCGGTTTCAGCGGTTGTCGACGAACCCGCCGCAGCTTCGACGAGCCCGACCGCGGAAGCTCCCAAGGCACTAGGTGCGGCAGTCGCCGCGCCGGAGCCGTCGGTCGTGCCCGAGGTACCCAACGACCTCCCGCCGCTGCCCGATGAAGCATCGACCGCTGTGACGCAACCTCAAGCTACAACGACGGTTCCGGTATCAGCTCCGCGACCCGAAACGGCTGTGCCGGCTGTTGACGACGCCTCCGCGCCGGTCCCCGAAATGCCGGCTGCACCGCCGGTTGAGGCACCTCCGCAGGGCGCGGCGACTCCTGTTGAACCGGCGGTCGCGGAAGAGTTGCCGCCCTTGCCCCCGACCACTGAGTTGAATTCGGGCAACGCCGCCAAGCCGAGCAGCCCCGCGGAGGCATCCCCGGCCCCTGCGCAACTCGCGGCCAAGCCTGCGGCCGACGCGACAGCGTCCGCGCAGCCGGGCACGCCACCCGTACCGGCGGGCGGTGACGAACTGCCGCCGCTTCCCGCGGAAGAATTGTTGCCGCGGAACGGCGTGGGCAACTCGGCCGCCGCTGCCGCAGTCGTTGAGTCCAACCCCGCGCCGGTCGTCAGGGAGCGCACCGCCGCGTCCGCGCCGACGCTTTCCGCGCCGGGGTTGTCCGACTCGCGACGCGGCTCGTTCTTGCCGAGTGAAATCCAGGAAGATGTCCAAAGGCTGGCGGAGTTGCAGTCGCAAGCGATCCGGCGCGACGGCGTCCCGTCGAATTCGATGCCGAACGGGACACCGGGGACGTCAAACCGAATTTCGGATCGCCTTGAACTGCCGCGTGCCCCCAGCCCCACCGAGGACCGGCCGATTCGCCCGATCCCGGTCCCCGAGGAATTCGTGCCGCTGGACAAACGCGAGTGGGAACCGAGCCGCAAGCTCTGGGCTGCCACTGGGTTATGCCATATGCCGCTCTACTTCCAGAACGCGACTTTGGAACGTTACGGGCATAGCGTTGAGCAGTTTATCGGACCCGGCGGGCGTTATCTGACTTACCCGCTCGACGATCCTCGCCAGTCCGCGCAGCGTGCTCAGCTTATGCAACCCTTCGCGTCGGCGGGCTTGTTCGCGGCGCAGATCGTCTTGCTGCCGTACAACTTGATCATGGATCCGCCCTGGGAGGCTGAGTACGACCTCGGTTACTTCCGTCCCGGCGACCGCGTTCCGACCGACATCTACTATTTGCCGACGACCGGCGTGGGGCCTCCGCTTCGAGGCGCGAATTACTGATCGCGAACACGGTCAGGATGAGCGGTTCGTGAAGAGAAGCAGCGAAACCCCGGGGCGCAACGCCTCGGGGTTTTTTGTTGGGTTGGAAGCGGACTCGCCGACCCACGGCGTGCGGGATCGAACTCTTCGGCAATGTCCAGCGGAATTCATTCAAAAATCATGTCGTTTGATATTGTCGCGCGGTATAGTTCAACATAGTCTGGATTTGTTCGGACCCGAGGCGACGTCGATCGTTCCGCGGCGGGGAGCGGGTATCGACGCGGGCGCGACGACGATTCCGGGGTTGTAGAGCGTTTGTCGTTTTTGAGAAAGCGAGGTCGCGCCGATGAGTCAGAATCAGGACCACGAGCAGGATGCCGGCGCGACGTCGCACGTGATGATCGATTGGAGTAGCGATCGGGTATCGCTCGGTCGTCATTTTTTGCGCGACATGGAAGGTTTGTGGAGCGGGGCGCTGCGGCTTGCGGCGGTGGTGGAAAGTTCGCTGCACGGGGCGATTCACGCTTTGATCGACGGCCGGCCCGACCTCGCGGCGGAAGTGGAGCGATCGGAGCGCACGGTTGATTCGTGGGAAGTCGAGATCGAGCGCGACTGTCTGAAGATTCTGACGCTCCACCAGCCGGCGGCGTCGGATTTGAGGAGGGTGGCGGCGATTTTGCGGATCAACGGCGATCTCGAGCGGACTTCAGACATGGCGCGGAACATTGCGCGGCGGGTGCGCAAGCTCGCGACCGACCCTGCGGCGTTCCCGCTGCCGAGGCAGATGGAAGCGCTGGCGCTGCGGGCGCTCCAACAGCTTCACGACAGCCTCGACGCACTGGTCCAGGGCGATGCCGCGCGGGCGCGCGAGGTGATCAAGGCCGACCGCGAGATCGACCGCCAGTATCGACTCGTTTTACAGGAGTTGAAGGGGTGTATTCGCAGCGATCCCGACCGGATCAACACCTGGCTGCGTTTGATCAATACCGCGCGGAACCTCGAGCGGGTGGCCGACCACGCGACGCACATCACCGAGGCGGTAGTGTATTTGAAGGAAGGCGAGATCATTCGCCACCACGCCGCCGAGCCGCGTCCCGAGCGCGGCTGAGCGACGAGTCGGCATTGCATGGGGAGTGTCGCGAAGAGCGCGGGGTTTATTTCTCCACTTTCGCCTTCGGCAACGCCTCTTTGAGGGTTTTGACGCCCGCGTCGCCGACCTTCGTGCCGAAAACGTAGACTTCTCGGAGGTTCTTTAAGCCCTTGAGGGGCGCGAGTCCGGCGTCGGTAACTTGCGTTCCGGCGACGCTGAGAACCTGGAGATTGGCGAGCCCCTTCAGGTGGGCGAGTCCGGCGTCGGTGACCTTCGTATCGACGAGGTAGAGTTTCTCGAGGCTAGCGAGCCCGCTCAGGTGGGCGAGTCCGGCGTCGGTGACTTTTGTGTTGTTGAGCGTGAGACGTTTGATCGACTTCAGTCCGGTCAGCGCGGCGAGCGTTTCGTCATTCGCGGCGCTGACGCCGAGGTTGACGTTGATGATCGGCTTGCCGGGGGCCTTGTCGTCGCGTTCAACCTTGCCGCCGGCTTTTTGGACGGCCGCGACGGTTTTGGCGTCGGGATCGTCGGCGGCGTGCGCTGCGGTCAAAAACACGGCGGCGAGCGCCGGCGCAAGGGCGAGGGTCGCGCGAAAGAGTCCGCGCGGAAAGCGCCGATCGTTCATGGGTGTCGAGTCTCCGTGGTGCTTTTTTTTCGGGTAGGCGACCTCGCGTGACGAGGGCGTGAACCCGATTGTGACGCACCTTCGGCGGACGTCAAGCCCTGCGCGGATTTGTCGACTGCGTCGGAAGTGGTCCACTCCCTTATCTCAAAATAGTTCGCGAACCCGTAGCCGATGCTCCACCTTCGCGATACACTCCACCATCGCTTGACGGCAAGTCGAGTCGAACGTCGAGTACGAAAGCAATCTGAGGGGAGATCGAAGCGCAATGGCGAAACGAGGTCCGAAGGCAACCGGGAAGCAGAATTTCGTGGCGGACTTTCTGCACAAGAACCCGGGGGCGAATGAGAAGGCGATCAAGGAGGCGTGGACGGCATCGGGCCACGAGGGGACGGTCAGCAGCAGCATGATCTACAAAGTAAAGTCGAGCCTGGGCTTGCCGCGCCTGCCGCGTGGACCTCGGAAAGCAACGGCGAAGCACGCTGCGCCGCGCGTTCGCGAGGTTGCGCCGCGCGTTGAGAGCCGCAAAGCGGGCTCGGTCGATGAGATCGAAGCCGCGCTCGACCGCGCAATTTACAAGGCAATGGAGCACGAGAACTTGAGCGACGTCGAGAGCGCGCTGCGACGCGCCCGCCGGCTCCTGATCAAAAAGTCCAACGGCTGAGTGGAGTTTCGTAAAGTCCCGCGCGTTCCGGAGTTGAACCCGCGCGCGGGCTCCAATCCATTCTTGCGCGCACCGCGACGCAGCCGAGAACTCGAGTCGATCGCGGAGGCACTCCGCTTTTAATCCGGAGTCGCGGCGCCGAGGCCGGCTTGCCCGTCCTGCGCATCCGCTTCGTCGTTGAAGCGGTCGGAATCGCCGTGCCGGGCGGCCGCCGGCCCTCGCTTCGGTCCAAGGTCGCGTTCCAAAAGCGACTCCACTTTGGCAAGACACCGATACACGGTGCGCGTCGAGATCTTCAACTCCACCGAGACGGCGAGAATATCGAAGCTCTCGCACCAAAGTGAGAAAATCGATTGTTCCTTCACTGTGAGTCGTTGCGTGACGTGCGACCCCAGTTCGTCGACGGCGTCGTTCCAGTCCGTCGCGGAGGAGTCCGCGGCCGTCGCCGCGAAATCGCGGTCGAGGCCCACGATCTCCTCGTCCTTCTTGCGGAGCGTATCCCGCGCTTTGTTGTGGACAATACCCGCGAGGTAAGGGAACAGCGCGCATCCCGAAGGGCCGGTCCAATCACCGGCTGTCAGCATTCGACAAACGCCGGCGAGCGCCGACTGCACAAGATCCTCAGGGTCGGTGCGCTTTCTAAGGCGAGCCGGCATAATTCGGCGCGCAAAGCGAATCAACCGCGGCGTTACCCGTCTCGCGAGTTCGTCACCCGCCGCGCGGTCGCCGCTGCGCCAGCGCTCCATCAAGGAGACCACGACGTCGTCCCCGACACACTCGGAACCGTTGCACAGGCTGTCGTCGTCTGAGTCGTCGCCGTGGTCTCGGGACGATGCCGCGGCAAACTCGGCTTTTTGTTGAATCATCGTCATGCTTCTCGGGGGGGAGGGGGGGATCCCAGATGCCGGCGACAACGACGGCCGCGTTGTCTCCGAAGATTTGGTCGACAAAAGAAATTGTCCAAGGTCGGTGTCAAAAAGTCACGCGATAAATTAACAAATTATAGAGAGGCAAGGGACGTAACATGCAAAAGAAATGCAATTACATAAGAAATGTGTGTGAAATGCATGTAAGTCTGCTTGCGCGCAGACGTCGCCGACGCAATTCCGCGCGTATTTGCGCATTTTGTCTCTCAAAAGGATGTGTGATCAAGATTTTCAAATTCGGCAACGAAAGCGAAGCATCCATGCGCAAGCGAGATTTTAAGCCGTCCGCGGACGGCCACCAGTTGGAGGATCGGCTGGTCCTGTCGGCAGTCCTGCCGGTGCTGACGATCGGGACCTACAACCAGGTCGAGAAGCAGATCAACCACTCTTTTAGCAAGCTGCTGAAGAACGGCAACGTTCCTCAACTCGAAGCCTCGCTGACCGCGACGTCGCATCGCATCCCCTACGGTGGTCAAAACTTGCAGCCGGCGTGGATGGCCGACGTGAGCGGCATCAGCCACTATCCCGACGTGGCGCCGGCGTACCAACAGGTGAAGGCCGACCTGACCTCGTACATCCAATACGGCGTCTCCTCGGGCACCTTCGTGGTGCGTTGATTCGTTGCCGAGGCGCGCAACGACCGGCCTGGGCTCGCGTCCGGGCCGCATTGCGCGCCGAAGCTCCATTATTTCACTTTCGCGCGAAAGTGCGGAGTGGAGTACGCCTGCGCAGGCGCCGCGCAGCCTGATTCAAGTGTTGTCGACGCGTGTTGAGTGGAGTCGTCGTGAAGAATTACGAGGCTTTGGCGGCCTCGGCGGCGAGGTCCACTTTCGAGTGCGCGCGGCCGTAGGTGAAGTAAATTACGAGTCCGACGACCAGCCAGATCAAGAGCCGCAGCCAGTTGTCGACGCCGAGCGAGCAAATCAACAATCCGTTGATCAAGATTCCCATCGACGCCACGAACGGCATTGCCGGCGTACGAAACGGGCGTGGGATTTCGGGGTTCGTGTGCCTTAAAAACCAGACCGCCGCGCACACGATGACGAATGCGAACAGCGTGCCGATGCTGACCAACTCGGCCAAAAAACCGAACGGCGCGAATGCTCCCGCAAGGGCCACGACGACGCCGACGACGATCGTTGCTTTCCAAGGCGTCTTGAAGCGCGGGTGGATCGCGGCGAAAAAGCGCTCGGGAAGGAGGCCGTCGCGCGCCATCGCCATCAGAATGCGCGCCTGGCTGAGGTTGCCCACGAGCAACGAGCTTGTCAGACCCATCACGATGCCGAGCGAAACGAGAGAGCTCGCGGTCGTCAGCCCTTTGGCACGGAACGCCGAGGCGAGCGGCGCGAAGATATCGATTTCCGTGTACGGAACCATGCCCGTCAGCACCGCCGCGACCAACACATAAAGGATTGTACAAACAAAAAGTGCGCCCATGATGCCGATTGCGAGGTCGCGCTGCGGGTTGCGGGCTTCTTCGGCGTGTGTTGAGATCGAGTCGAAGCCTATGTAGGCGAAAAAGATCCGGCCGGCGCCCTCGAAAACGCCGCTCCAACCGCGTTCTTTATGGAGAAACGGGTGCCAGTGCGCGGGGTTGACGTAGGCCGCGCCGACGCCGACGATCGTCAGAATCACGCCGATGTTGAGGATCACGATCGCCGCGTTGAAGCCCGCGCTCTCGCGAATTCCGACCACAAGCACGACGGTGATCGCAAGGGTCACGATCACGGCGGGCAGGTTAAACCACGCGTGGACGGTCTCGCCCGAAGCGAGCGTGACCATATTGAAGTACCAGGTGCCGTCCTTCATGTTGTAGTCGAACGGCGTCATCATTAAGCGCGGATCGAGCTTAAATCCCAAGAGATTGTGCATGAGTTCGCCGAAGTAGCTCGACCAACCGTTCGCGACCGCGGCCGAGCCGATTGCGTACTCGAGGATGAGATCCCAGCCGATCACCCAGGCGATGAGTTCGCCGAGCGTCGCGTAAGCATAGGTATAGGCGCTGCCCGCGACGGGCACCATGCTTGCGAGCTCCGAGTAGCAGAGCGCCGCGAAGCCGCAGCCGACCGCCGCGAGCAAGAACGAGAGCATCAGCGACGGGCCTGCGTATTTTTGCGCGACTTCGCCGCTGAGGACGTAAATGCCGGTGCCGACGGTCGCTCCGATGCCGAGCGCCATCAGCGAAAGCGGCCCCAGGACGCGCTGGAGGTGTTCGGATCCTTGGACTTCGTGAAGCAGCGTGGCGATCGGCTTGCGTCGAAACCAGGTCGACGGTCGAATGCTCATGCGGTTCAATCTCGCGGGCGTTCACGCCGTCGTGCGACGTTTGCGGGCGGAGTCGAGTGCGGGCGGATCGGCGCGTGGTCGGCCGGTGAGCCGACGGCGCGCCGCCGCGTCGCTTCAACACCTTACGCAACCGAGCGTGATGCGCGAAGCCTCCGCCGACCTTGATCGCGACGCAAACCGTCTCGAACTCGCGATTATTGCGACTTCAGAGTGGGCTTCAACTCGTCGGGGAGCTTCGCGTCGGGTGCGAGGACGAACGGCTCCTTGCCGGTGACCGACCAAAACAGACGCGCCGGGCCGCTGGGGTACGACTTGCCCGACGACCAGGTGTGATACACCTTGCCCCAAAGCGTGCGCACCTGCGCCAGCGTCTTTTTTTCGTCGTCGCCGGTCTGAGTCACGCTGCGCAGGAGGCCCGCGTCGACTTCGTGTTTATGGTCGTGCCAGTAGACGCGCTCCTCGGGCGGCATCTTTTGGTAGAGTTCATCGCTCACGAGATACTCCACCCCGAGTAGGCGCGCGTCGGGACCGGTGCCGTCGTAAAGTAGACACTGGTTCAAGTCGGCGTTTACCGGCTTGCAGAAATGATACGCCACCTGCGAGTATTCGGGCAATTCCTTGAGCAAATGCACGCCCGCGAACGCGAGCGGACAGTGCATTACCTCGGCGATCGGCGCCTTCACGCCGATGTCGGCTTTACCGGTTTTCGCGTGACCGTCGGCCCGCGCCGCGGTCGGAGGCGCGACGCGCGACCACGCGCCGCCGACGGTGAAACCCGCCGCGCACGCCAACACAAAGCCCATCGAACGAATTGCGAGTGGAGTGGAGCGAAGCGAGATCGACATCGACATCAATCAAATCTCCCGAGAATGACGACTTCGGTGATAATCGGACGTTCGATCATCGCGGACGCCGCGGCCTTTGTCCACTCTCTTATACCGTTCGGCCCGAGGGCCCGCGCGCCGCCCGGTTCCACGGCATCCAGCCGAGCAAAACCGTCATCCCGCAACGATCGGTCAGCCCCGCGAAAACCAGTCCGCAGCCGATAAACGCCGTGATGCCGAGAAAACCCGGGTGCACGAACGCCCCCAAGGCCGACCCGATCACGATCAGCGTTCCGACCACGATGCGCATCTGACCCTCGACCGAAATCCCCTTGCGCGCGGGGCCCGATTGCGGTCGGGCGCACGAATCCGCGGGGGTTTCCTCGACGGGGGTCGGCGACCTGAGAGGTTCGCTCATTGTGGACTATCTCGCTTTCACATTAAGGGTGAAACAAACACGAGCTAATCATTATAGTCACGGCTTGAAGTAGGAATAGTGATCAAACTGCTGTTTGCGCAGGATTTCGATCGTTCCGGACGGCACGGTGCCGACGCCGGCGATGAGGTCGGACTTCAGGATCGACTTCAACTTCATAGTCTGTTCGCAGGCGACAAAAGTCACGCCGTCCTTCATCAAGGCCTGGACTTCCTTGACGAAGTCGCTGCGTTTCGCGTCGAGCAGGCCGATGCCGGGGCCGTGACAGACGACCTCGACGCGCGCCTGGCCGCCGGTCATTTTCAGGACGTTCGCGATGTTTTTGAGGCCGCGGCCTTGCACGCCGGGCTCGGCGAAGTTCACGTGCACGACGACGCGCAGCGGCTCCTCGGTTTTCGGATCCTGCGCCGCGCCGCGCGTCGTCCAGAGCGCGGTCGCGACCAGCGCCCCCGCGACGCTCAACATCGAAAACACGGTCCGCTTGCTCATCGTCGGCTCCTTTGCGGGATTCGCTCGCGACGCCCGCGCAACGGGTTGGACGCGGCGGTGCTCGCGGCGTACAATATCACCGCACCTTCAACTACTTTATGACTCTATGGTAATACAGTCAAGGCCATGCCCGCAACGATCCCCGACGAATTCCTGGACGCGATGGCGGAAAAACTGCGTCTGTTCGCGGACCCGACGCGGCTCTCGATTTTGCGCGCGCTCTCGATGCGCGAGCGCAGCGTTTCCGAAGTGGTCGAGGCGACGGGCCGCGGCCAGGCGAACGTCTCGAAGCACTTGAAATTGCTGACGAACGCGGGGTTGGTCGCGCGACGTAAAGAGGGGCTGCGCGTCTATTACAAGCTCGACGACCCGCTGGTGGGAAAGCTCTGCGACTTGTTGTGCGCGACGCTCGTGAGCGAGGCGCGCGCCGAGCTGTCGAGGACGCGGCGTTTGCTCGATACGTGGAGCAAAACGTCGCGCCGCGACAAGTCGGGACGTGTCAAAACGCGTTGACCGCGGCGTGAGCGGCATCGCGTTCCGCGATGTTTCAAGCGCTTGCCGAGTGCGCAACCGACAGAACGGCGCGCGGCTCGCTCAGTTTGATCAGCTCGTCGCGGACGATCCGTACCGACGGCGGCGCGTCGATCCCGATGCGGACGTACTTGCCTCGGACGTCGACGATGGTGATGGAGATATCGTCGCCGATCATGATTTTCTCGTCGCGTTTGCGGCTCAAGACCAACATGGCTTCAACTCCCTGTTTGTATGCCTGTGTTGAAATTCAGTCGACGTTTGGATCAGGTGCGAGGCCTGCGCGCGGTTGCGACGACGTGATCCGACATCGCCGCAAACGCGGCCTGTTCCAGCCGCGATTCGCTGTCGCGCAACTCGCCCACTTCGATCAAATTCTGTACGCCTCGTACGCCGTCCAAGCTTAGGACGACCGACTGCGCAACCTGCCGGAGGTATTGACTCGGCAAACGGCCCCGCAGTCGCAGAACACCCTCGTCGCCCTCGTCGCAGAGAACCTCGCGCAGAACGAAATATCCGCAGGAACTCAGCCGCGAAACCGCGACGTCGCGCAACGAGCTCGTCGCGTTCGAAACCAACGGGGCGCTTGCGACGCAACCCGAATCTTGAGGCTTGCTCATGCTCACAGTGCCGGCTCCTTGGACTCGTCGCGATGCGCAATGGCAACAAGGACGATGCAGGGGCGGCGGCAGTCGTTACCGCGAAAGTAAACGCGGAACTTCGACTTGATCGTCGAAGCCGTCCGGTCACCGGACGATCGGGCGGGCGTGTAATCCTGCACGACGATTTGCTTTCGTCGAGCAGTGCAAGCCGGCGAGGCGAGACCCAGTCGAGAGTCCCAACGTGTCGCAACATAATCGAATGTCAAATGCGAGTCAAGTCGCAATTTCGGACGACCTGAAAAATTCCGCGGCGCTCTTTTTTCTCGGCAAGCAACTTCGCGCGCGCCGCAAACGCGGCGTCGCAATCCTCAAGCGCAATCATCGACACCAACCCCGAATTACCTCGTGTCTCCGCGGCCGCGTGCAAACTCCGCCCGGCGAAGCCTCTGCGGAGCGATTCCAAACTCGCACAACACCATGACTTGCGCATTTTAATAAAATGCGTCATGGTTTCAATGATTGTGCGTTGACGACGCAGGAGTTGATCGTCGTCGGGAGGGCAAAGAATTTCAACGAGGCTCTTCCCAGGTTGGCGGGCAGGTGATACGCTCGAAATAGAGAGCATGAAGGTCGACGACTCATGACGAGGTTGTTGGCTGAACGGGTTTTGTGAGCCCGCGTGGTCCCGGGATCGGCGACCTCGTGGGCTTTTTTTTTTGGGACGGAGGTCTGTGGAGCGAACGACCCGATGAATCTCGACTCGCCGCGCGATCGCTATCTAGAGTTGCGCGCCTACATCGGCTTGACCCTTGAGGAGGAACAACGCGTCGCCGACGTCGCGCCTCGTCTTGAGCCGTTTCTGCCGCCGCTAATCGACGATTTCTACCTTGAAATCGAGCGTCACGAGGCAACCCGACGCGTTATCACTGGTGGAGCGGCGCAGATCGAACGACTCAAGGCGACACTCCTGGTTTGGGTCCGCGAGCTGCTCTCCAGCCGGCACGACCCCACCTACGTCGAGCGCCGAC
This sequence comes from Planctomycetota bacterium, assembly GCA_021777845.1. Lineage (GTDB taxonomy): Bacteria > Planctomycetota > Planctomycetia > Isosphaerales > Isosphaeraceae > JAJYDB01. Next base: position 6,454 of record JAJYDB010000081.1, on the reverse strand, counting down.
GTCGCGTCGGCCGGCGCCACGTCGAGATCGGCCTCGACCAAGTCTACACCAGCGCGGCGCTTTCGCGTTTGCGCGGCGGCCTAACACGCGCCGTCTATGAAATCAGCACCCCGACCGAAGCGTACGAGATCTCGCAGGCACTCGATAAATTGCTCGACCTCGACCTCGCGATCATCGAGGACGCCTATCAAGCCGAGTACGCGGAACGCTCGCGACGCGCCGAACAGCTCGAAACCAAACGCGTGCGGGAAGCCGGCAAAGCCTCCTTTCGACTCCTCGTCGAAACCGCCGACTGCTTGATCATAATTGTTAACGATAATTATACAATTGCGTATATTAGTCCCTACGCCGAGCGAATGACGGGGGTGGGCGACGCAGGGGCGCGCGAATTCGACTTCCGCGGTCTGTTGGCGACCGACGCCGAGCGCGCCGAGGCCGAGGGGGTGATCGCGCAGGCGATTGCAGGCGAGGCGCGCTCGGGTTGCGAGTGCGCACTGATCGACCGCGACGGCAAACGTCGACATATCCTCTGGAACGTGCGCAGGCTCGCCGCCGACCATGGGGTGGTCCAAGCTCTGCTGGTGGGGCAGGACATCACGCCGCTCAAGGACGCGCGGCGGCAGGCTCTCCAGGCGGCGCGGCTCGCGGCGATCGGCCAGACAATGGCCGGCCTGGCTCACGAGAGTCGCAACGCGCTCCAGCGCGGACAGGCGTGCCTCGAAATGCTCGCGCTCGAGGTCCGCGACCGGCCCGAGGCGCTCCGACTCATCGGCCGCATTCAAACCGCGCAAGATCATCTTAATTTGTTGTTTGAAGACGTGCGCGGATACGCCGCTCCGATCAAGCTCGAGGCGACCGATTGCGACCTCCGCGCGGTCTGGAACGAGATTTGGTCGCAGCTCGAGTCGACCCGCGGGGGTCGCACGGTCGCGCTCCGCGACCTGACGCACGGGCTTGACATGCACGTCCGCGCCGATCCGTTCCGCATCGGCCAGGTGTTTCGCAACGTCTTCGAGAACGCGATCGCCGCGAGCCTCGGCGTCGTCGACCCGGTCGTCGAAATCCAAGCGCGACACGCCCCGGCCAACGGCAGGCCGGCTCTCCACATCGAGATCCGCGACCACGGACCCGGGCTCGACCCCGAGCAACGCAAGAATATCTTTGAGCCGTTTTACACGACGAAAGTGAAGGGGACCGGGCTGGGCATGCCCATCGCGCGCAGAATCGTTGAAGCCCACGACGGTACGATTTCCGTCGGCGAATGCAACGGCCCCGGCGCTTCGATCGTGCTCGTGCTGCCCCGAGGGAGGCTGTGAAATGAGCGCCGGCAACCACTCGCTGCGGATCCTCGTCGCCGATGACGAAGCCGATATGCGTGAATACTTTCAAAGAATATTGCCGCTGTTGGGACACGTCGTCGTCGACGCCGCGTCCGACGGCGCGCAGCTTGTCGCCTTATGTAAAAAACTCAAGCCCGACCTGGTGATCACCGACATCAAAATGCCGGACATGGACGGCATCGAGGCGGCGTCGCGGATTTATCAGGACGGGGCGGTGCCGGTGATTCTCGTCTCGGCTTTTCACGACGCCGACTTCATTCGCCGCGCCGAGGCCGACCATATTTTGGCGTATCTCGTGAAGCCGATCAAACAGGCCGACCTTGAGCCGGCGATTGCGATCGCGACCCGCCGCTTCGAGCAATTCGAGGCGCTCCGCAAGGAAGCCGCCGACCTCCGGCAGGCGCTCGAGGATCGCAAAACGATCGAGAAGGCGAAGGGCCTGTTGATGAAGAAGCTCGCGCTCGACGAGCACGACGCCTTCCGACGCCTGCAAAAACTTGCGAGCGACAAGAACTTGAAGCTCGTCGAATTGTCTCGAATGTTGATCACGGCCGAGGAGGCCTTCGGCGGCGCGGCCGGCGGCAAATCATAGGTTAGCGTGATTTGCATCTAGAATTAAGCGCGCTTCGCGCGCAATGACGAGATCTTCGCGCGCCGCGACGACGAGCACGCGCGCCTTGGAATCGTCGTCGGCGACGTCGCAATCGCGAGCGCCGACGGCGTCTTGGTTCTTGCGAGCGTCGAGCTTGATTCCAAGGCATTCGAGGCCCGCGCACGCCTGTGCGCGCAACGACGCCGCGTGCTCGCCGATCCCGCCGGTGAACACGAGCGCGTCGACGCCGCCGAGCGTGACCGCCAGCGCGCCGATCGCGCTGCGCAAACGCCAGGCAAAGAGGTCGAGCGCAAGCCGCGCGCGCGCGTTCCCCGCGATCGCCGCCGCCTCGACGGCGCGCACGTCGCTCGCAACGCCCGACACGCCGAGCAAGCCGGACTCGCGATTGAGAATACGGTCGAGGTCGTCCGCAGTCAAACCGCGCGTGCGCATCGTCTCGATGAGAATGCCGGCGTCGACCGAGCCGGCGCGCGTCCCCATCATCAACCCCTCCAGAGGCGTGTATCCCATCGTCGTGTCGATCGCGACGCCGCCGCGCGCCGCGGTCGCGGAGCAGCCGTTGCCGAGGTGGCACGAAACGACGCGCAGACCGTCGCGATTGTGGAGTAACTCCGCGGCGCGCCCGTTGGAGTAATCATGGCTGAGACCGTGAAATCCGTAGCGGCGGATGCCCCAATCGTCGCGCCAGGAGAGCGGCAACGGGTAGGTTTTCGACGTCTCGGGCAAGTTGCTGTAATAAGCGGTGTCGAACGCCGCGACGTGCTTCGCGGCGGGGAGGCTCTCGCGCGCCGCGTCGATCGCCTCGAGCGCCGCGAGGTTGTGCAACGGCGCCAGCTCCGCAAGCCGCGCGATCGCCGCGCGCACCCGCTCGTCGATCAAAACAGAGGCGTGAAAGACCTCGCCCCCGTGCACGACGCGATGCCCGACCGCTTCGATCCGCGCGGACTCACCGCCCAAAACGTGGTCGACGTCGGCCAGCGAGCGCAGCGCCGCGACGACTCCGGCGCGGTGATTACTCGCGTCGCAATCGACGCTCGTCACCACGTTTTCACCTGCTCTTACCACCAAACGAGGACGTCGCGACGGGTCGGTCCAGTCAATCGAACCCGACGCCGACTCCACGCGCGCATCAAACTCGAACAGCGAAAACTTCACGCTGCTCGACCCCGCGTTCACAATTAAAATGCTCATGACCTCAATTTTATCCTGCCCGCCGCCGCGCGCCGCCATAAAAAAATGCGGGACCCCTCCGCGCATCAACCCCGCAACCGCCGCGATTGACGCAGCCGAGCGCACGGGGGTACCATCACCCCAAGCGAGCCGCGCCGTTCTCTCATTGTAACATTCGAACGGCATAGAGGGTAAAACGTAAGCATTTGCTCGACAACAAGAGTCTTATAGGAAGTAACACGCGTGCAAATTTTGCTAACAAATGACGACGGCGTGTTCGCTCCGGGGCTGCGGGCGTTGCGCAAGGAGCTGCGTCGGCTCGGCGACGTGACGGTGATCGCGCCGGCGATGGAACAAAGCGGCGTCGGGCACTCGATCACGCTGCTCGAGCCGCTCGTGGTGAAACAGGTCGACGACGAGGACGGCGCGCCGAGCGGCTGGATGGTCGAGGGAAGCCCCGCCGACAGCGTGAAACTCGCCGTCTGCGAGCTCCTGCCGCGCCCGCCCGACCTCATCGTCTCGGGCATCAATTCGGGAGCCAACGCGGGCATCAACGTCCTCTATTCGGGCACCGTCGCCGCGGCAATCGAAGGCGCGTTCTTTCAGATCACCAGCATCGCGGTCTCGCTCGAACTCGCCGAACACTTCGACTACCCCCGCGCCGCCCGCCACGCAACCAACGTCATCGAACGCATCCTCAAGCAAAATCCCCCGAACGGCTCGCTGTTTAATATCAATATACCCTCGCACGTGCGCGGCGAGCCCAAGGGAGTCCGCGTCGTCCCCATGGGCGTCGGTCGCCACGGCGAAGGCTTCGAACGCCGCCGCGACCCGCGAGGACGTACTTATTACTGGATGACGTACTCGCCCCCGTTCCACCTCGAAGGACCCGAGACCGACGTCACCAGCCTGTGCGAAGGCTACGTCACCGTCACCCCGCTGCACTTCGACCTCACCAGACACGACCTCTTGCACGAGGTCAACCGCTGGGATCTCGGCGCGAAGTGACCCCGGACGACCAAGCGCCGTTCACGATAAAATGATCGGCGCTGAACTCTAAGAGGATGTTCTTATGACAAAGCAAAGAACTCCGATCGCGGTTGGTCGCGCGTGCGCGCTCGTCTTGCCGGCGCTCGCGATCTGCGTCGGCTGCGAAGAATCAGCCAAAAAAGCGGCGCCCGCCGCGGCCGCCGCCCCCGCCAAAGCTCGCGAAGTTCTCAACAAACGCACCCAGGACGTGCGCGACGCGACCAAAGAGCTCAAAACCGGCGACGCCAAGGTCGCGACCACGAAAATCGTCGCGAAAGATCCGATCACGCTCGCGGGCAACGCCTACGTAAGCATCATCGGACAGACGTCGATCCTCCAGATTCAACACGCCGTCGACCTCTACCGCGCCGAGCACGACGCCTTTCCCAAAACGTATGAAGAGTTCATGCAAGAGATCATCAAGGCGAACAATATTGCGCTGCCGACGCTGCCTTATTATCAAGAGTACGGGTACGACGCGCAAGAACACAAGCTGATCATCCTCGAATATCCCGCGAAGAAGCAAAACCCGCCTGAATAAGCAGTTAAACCCTTCCGCCCGAGGTGTTTTCAGTCTCGGCGACCGCCCCGAGCGGGGCGCGCCGACGGTTCTTCGCTTGAAGCGGCGGGATTCGACTTGGATTCGCCTGCGTCTTGCGACGGGGCGGCTTTCCTCGGGAGGCGTTGGCCCTTCGGCGCGAAAAACGTCTCGAACCTGCGTCGCGGGGCCTGTCCTCGGTCGCGGTTGTCGGGCGGTCGTACGTTCGTCAGAGCGGGGAGCGAAATCGGCCCGGGAAGCCTGACGGGCGTGATTCGGTTGATTTTCCAGACGCCGGGCGCGGTTTCCTCGACGCCGAACGACCAGTCGGACCCGTCGATCGCAATCCGCGACGGCGCGTATTCGGCGTTCGCCATCCCGGCGGCCACGGCGCGAAATTCGACGGTCCCGCGCCGAGACTGTCCTCCCGCGCTCGTTTTCTTCTGCGAAAACCGCACGAAATCGAAATGAATCCGCGGCAGTTCGTTTGCGATGATCGCGCGCGTATCCGCGGGACCAAAGGAGCCGAGCCGCGCGTCGGGCGTCAGTTCCGCGAAGACCGCCTCGGCGTCGGAATGCAAAACGGCGACCCGGACCCGCTCGAGCACCGCCTCGACGCGCTCGTTGTCGGTCACCCAAAAATAGTCGACCGCGACGAAAATGCCCGCGGCCGCGAACGCCGCGAGCCCAAAAATCAGATGTTTGCCCCGGCCCGAGAGACGCAAAGCAAGCAGAAAACCAACACCAATCAGAAGAAGTGCCCCGACGATGTAGCTCGGATCCTCGGAGATCATCGTCATGCCGGTCGGCTCCGCGTCGCGGTCCATCGAGCTGGATCCGACGCGACGAAACCGGTCGCGCGCGAACCCGAAACATTATTTATTTAAGTTCAAGAATAACTGCCGCAAGGTCCGTTGACACGCCCCGCGCGACGTCATTTCGCAGTCGATGGAGTTTCCGGCGACGCCGGCGAAACGTGCTCCGACGCGGCGGAAATCAGCAGTTTCGGCGTCGGATGTCGATCCAAAATCGGGCCCGCATTGCGTTTTTGTTCACTCCAAAATTTCGACAACAGCGCCGCCGCGTTGTCGGGTCGAGCCTCCGCGACCATCGCCTTGATTTCGTCGCGCAGCGCCTCCATTTGCGGACGGTCGAGCACGTTAGAGCCCGTCAGCGTGACCAACAATTGATGCGTTTGCTCGACGACGGTGCGCCACCGGCCCGCGTCGACGCCGCTCGGCGCGACCAGCGCCAAGGGGTCGATCGCCGCGGCAACCTGCGTCGCGCCGAACTCCGCGCGGACCCGGTAGCGCGCTCGCCAGTCGCGAAAAACCAGGTAAATCGAGCCCCAAACGACCATGATCAACACGCAGCCGACCGCGACCGTGAGCCGCCCAGACACCCCGCGCTCGCTCGGCAAACTCGCGGCTGCGTCACGCCTCCGCGGCGTCGTCAACGCGTGCCCCGCTTTTCCGTTCGTTCCCGACATCGCAACCACCTCGCTTTCCACAATCCAGCATAAACGCCGACGCCCGGCGCGCGAAGCGCCGTCGCTCCGCGTTACAGTGGAGTCCAGCCCGCGGTTGTTGTCCAACAACCAACCGCGATGGTTACTCCACCAGTCGCCGACGCGCCGCATGCGCCCGCGCCAACGCCTCTTCGGGAGTGGAGTCGAGCACGGTCAAATGTCCCATTTTACGACCCGCGACCGCCGCATCCTTGCCGTAAAGGTGGATCGAAACAGCCGGGTCGGCGGCGAGCGCA
>JAJYDB010000080.1 GCA_021777845.1 Planctomycetota bacterium | reverse complement strand
CGAGAAGCGCCCCGAGGCGCGGTGCGCCTCGAGCGCGGCCATGTCGTCGTATTGCTCGTAGAGAAAGAAGCGGCGCGAGTCGGTCGTCGACCGGTGCGCCAGATACATCCGGCAGCCCGGCTCCCGGACCGTGAATTCGGTCGCCTGCGCGAAGTATCCGACCGCTTCGTCCTCGCGACCCGGCTTCACCACGAACGTCACCGCCACACAGATCATGTGGGAGTCCCTTTGATCGACGTGCTTCCGGATGTAATTTGCGTGCGGGAGGCGGGCTGAGCGTGCTAAGATTCTCGTGGCGGCCGCCGCGCGCGTTCCAACAAAAATAGTACACCGACGGCGGTCTGGGTGCGAGCGCGCGGCGTCGAGAAAATCGTCAAACGGAAGCGATCGCGCCGCGACCCCCCCCCCTTGAATTCACCGGGATCTTCACGATGAACACGACGGCGAGGAAGAACGCGACGGCTCTGATTGTGCTCGCCGACGCGCGTCACGGACAGACGGGCTCGGCGTTCGCGGTGCTGGACCGCAAGGATCGCAAGGAGAGCACCCGCGGGCCGTTCTACATCTGCCATTTCAAGGACGAGACGGAGACGCTCTCCGCGCCGGTCTACGGCGACAGCCCGCTCTTCGAGGCCGCCGAGGGCTGGGTCGAGAAGTTCGCGTATTACATTCAATTTAAAGGCGAGCAGTCGCAAAGCTACGGCATGCAGCTGAAGCTGACGTCGGCCCGGCTCGCGACCGAAGACGACCGCGCGCTCGGCTACGAGCCCGAACGGCTCTTCGAGCAGCCGCGGATTCCGCCCGAAAAAGCGTTGGCGACGATCGAGAAAATCTGCACCGACAAGATCAAGGACGAAAAGCTGCTGGCGCTCGTGGAAAACGTGCTCGCGAGGCTGCGGACGGAGTTTTTGAGGATGCCGGCGGCGCAGGGGATGCACCACCCGTTCCTCGGCGGACTGGTCGAGCACGTCCGCAGCGTGACCCGCGTCGCCGCGTGGCTCGGCGAGCATTACGACCACTATTACGGCGACCTGAACCCGCGGATCGACGTCGGCCTGATCGTCGCGTCGGCGGTCCTGCACGACATCGGCAAGCTCTTCGAGCTCGAGATTCAAGGCGGCGGAGCGCGCTACACGACGCGCGGGCGGCTCATCGGCCACATCGTGATGGGTCGCGACGTGGTCCGCGAGGCCGCCGCGCAAATCGAAGGCTTTCCCGAGGAGACGCTGCTGCGTCTCGAACACTCAATCCTGTCTCACCACGGCAAGCAGGAATTCGGCTCGCCGGTGCTGCCGTCGACGATCGAAGCTTTCATTCTGAGCGCCGCCGACGATCTCGACGCGAAAATTAACGAGATCGTCCGGGGTTTCGAGGAACACGGCGTTGATCAGACTGGACTCACGAGCAAGAAGGTGTTCGCGTTCGGCCGCACGTTGTACCGCGGCGTCATCACCCCGCCCGACGCCGAAGCCGACACCCAAGTCGACGCCGACGCCGCGGTCGACGCCGATGTCGAACCCGAAGTCCGGCACGAGCCCGTCCCGGTTTCCGAGGTCGAGAGCGACCTCGGCGAATGAACGACTCGGGAACGGCTCCGAGACAAAGCGGCCGCTCTCTTGGCTGCGCGACCCTGAACGTCGTAGAATACCAGCTGACCCGACGTCGCGAGGCGTTCGCGCACCGAGCGCGGCCCGCGCCGCGTTGCCGCAACGACTCTTATTCACCCCGCGAGATTACTGTCCATGACGATGAAACACATGCTTGCGTTGGCGATCCCCGCCGCGTTTTTGACGTTGTCCTTCGGTTGCGCCGAGGAGGGCGGTCCGTCGGCCCCGGACATCCCGCCGGGCGCCGCGAAGGTTGCCCCCGCGATGCCGAAGGCACGCGCGCTCAGCCCCGACATGGGCAAGCCCGCCGAAAAGCCCGCGGCCGAAGCCCCGAAAGTCGAGGCTCCGAAGGCCGAAGCTCCGAAGGCCACGCCGCCGAAGGTTGAGCCTCCCAAGACCGACGACGCGAAGAAGTCGGCCTCGGCGGTCAAGCTCTCCGACGACGAACTTGCGGAGATCAAGAAGCTGCCCGCCGCCGACCAGCCGCTCGCCATCAAGCAGGCCGTCTGCCCGATCAGCGGCCACAACCTCGGCTCGATGGAGATGCCGGTGAAGGTCAAGGCCGGCGACACCGAGCTGTTCATCTGCTGCGACGGCTGCAAGAAGGCTTTCGAGAAGGACCCGAAGGCCGCGCTCGCGAAGCTCTCGAAGTAACGCGACGTTTGTTTCTCGCGATCGGCGTCGGATCCGGAAGCGTGTCGAGCCTGCGTGCGCGACCGAATCCGCGAGATCCGGCGCCGGCTGATTCCCGACGATCCCGCCTCGAATTCGCGGCGCGACGCAACAGCCTCTGGCGAACTCCGCCGCCGACGGTTAACCTATGTTACATCTTCGGACTGCGCGTATCGGGTTCGACTCTCCCGCGCCACCCGCCACGCGCCGGCATGTCCGTTGCCGATGGAAAATCTATCCACGACCTTGCCCGTCGCGTCGTTTTCGTCGCGCGGCGCTGTCCTTATTGAGGAACGGTTTGACATGAATGCCCGTCAGCATGCCGTCGCCGCGATCACGTCTTGGTCACAAAACGGCGCCCGCCTGGCGACGAAGGACGTCCCGATTCGACGGCTCTATGGGATGAACGTATTCTCCGACGAAGTGATGCGGGCGCGGCTGCCGGAGAACGTTTACAGGGCGCTGCGGAACACGATCAAAAAGGGCGCGCCGCTCGACGAGACGATCGCCGACGTGGTTGCGACCGCGATGAAAGAATGGGCGATGGAGCGGGGCGCGACCCACTACACGCACTGGTTTTTGCCGATGACCGGCCTCACGGCCGAGAAGCACGACTCGTTCCTCTCGCCGACCGAGGCCGGCCCGGCGATCGCCGAATTTAGCGGCAAAGAGTTGGTGAAGGGCGAGCCCGACGCGTCGAGCTTCCCCTCGGGCGGCATCCGCGCCACCTTCGAGGCCCGCGGCTACACCGCGTGGGACCCCACCAGCCCGGCGTTCATCCTCGAGAACGTGAACGGCACCACGCTTTGTATCCCGACGGCCTATTGCTCGTGGACCGGCGAGGCGCTCGACAAGAAGACGCCGCTGTTGCGCTCGGTCGAAGCGCTCTCGAAGCAGGCCCTGCGGATTCTGCGTCTCTTCGGCTCGGACGCGTCGAAGGTGTTCAGCACCGCGGGGCCCGAGCAAGAGTACTTCCTGATCGACAAGAACTTCTACTACGCCCGGCCCGACCTCATCAACGCCGGCCGGACCCTCTTCGGCGCGAAGCCGCCGAAGGGCCAGGAGATGGAGGATCACTACTTCGGAGCGATCCCCGAGCGCGTCCTCGCCTTCATGCACGAGAGCGAGACCGAGCTCTACAAACTCGGCGTGCCGGTGAAGACGCGGCACAACGAGGTCGCGCCGTCGCAGTACGAGATCGCGCCGATCTTTGAAAACGCGAACGTCGCGACCGATCACAACATGCTTGTGATGGAGACGATGAAGCGCGTCGCCGATCGTTACGGCTTGCAGCTCTTGTTGCACGAGAAGCCGTTCGCGGGGATCAACGGCTCGGGCAAGCACGTGAATTGGTCGCTCGCGGACGATCACGGCAACAACCTGCTCCGTCCCGGCGATACGCCGCACGACAACGCGCAGTTCCTGCTCTTCTTGGCCGCGGTGCTGCGGGCGGTGGCGCGCCACGGCGACCTCCTGCGGGTCGCGATCGCCTACGCCGGCAACGACCACCGTTTGGGCGCGAACGAAGCTCCCCCCGCGATCATCTCGGTGTTCCTGGGCGACATGCTTCAGGACATCGTGAATCAGATCGAAAAAGGCGGCGCGAAGTCGACCATCCAGGGCGGCGAGATGCGCATCGGCGTCTCGATCCTCCCCCCGCTGCCGCGCGACGCCGGCGACCGCAACCGCACCAGCCCGTTCGCCTTCACCGGCAATAAGTTCGAGTTCCGCGCCGTCGGCTCGAGCCAGTCGATCGCCGGGCCGATCGTCGTTCTGAACACGATCGTCGCCGAGAGCATCGACGACCTCATCACCCCGCTCGAAACCGCGGTCGCCGCGGGCAAGGACCTCAACACCGAGATCCAGGCGCTCTTGCCGAAGGTGATCGCCGAGGCCAAGCACGTCATCTTCAACGGCGATAATTACAGCGAAGCTTGGCACGCCGAAGCCGCGAAGCGCGGCCTGCCGAACCGTCGCAACACCATCGACAGCCTGCCCGACCTGATCTCGCCGAAGTCGATCGCGCTCTTCGGCAAGTACGGCGTCTTCAGCGAACGCGAGATCCACTCGCGGTTCGAGATCCTGCTCGAAAACTACAAGAAGACCGTCACCATCGAAGCGCAAATCACGCTCCAGATGGCGATGCGGCAAATCCTCCCGGCGGCGTTGCGTTACCAGGGCGAGATCGCGCAGTCGGTCGCGAACTTGAAGTCCGCGGGCGCGGTCGTGCCGAAGACGCAAGTCTCGCTCCTCAACGAGCTCACCGCGACGATCGAAGAGCTGCAAACCGCGATCGCGCAGCTCGAAGAAGCGTCCGAGGCGCACGTCGAGGGCGACACCTACGCCCACGCCAAGCACGCGCGCGACGAAGTCATCCCCGCGACCAACGCCGTCCGCGCCGCCGGCGACAAGCTCGAGGGCATCGTCGCCGCCGACCTCTGGCCGCTCCCGACGTATCAGGAAATGCTGTTCATCAAATGAGCAGGCGTCGACAACGTTAACCCTTCGCGGCGTGATCTTCGTTTCCGGGCCGCCCGCAGCAGTCCGGCGGCGGAGATCACGCTGAATATCAGCCACGTGCCCGGCTCGGGCGCGGGGAACGGGTCCGGCAAAATCGACGCCGGGGCCGGCGCGCCGGTCGGCGTGAGCAGGAACCCGTGCTCGACAAACAAGTTCGGGCCGAACGCCTGCGGCTCGTTGCCGATGATCTGGCCGAGGTCGTTGATCCCCGCCGGCGTCGACCCCTCGACGTTCCCAAACGTGAAGCTGGGCACCGTCCTCAAAATCTTGCCGAGGTCGGTCATCGTCCCCGACTGCCACACAAACGCGCTGCCGCCCGACGTCCCGACCACTTGGCCGGCGTTGTTGATGCCGATCGCTTCGCTGCTCGCGCCCGGCGAGTTCGTCGCCAACGTGCCGAGGTCGGTCATCTTGCCGTTCGCATAAAGAAACGCGTGCTCTTGAAAGTTGAACGAATTCGACCCCGGCGGCGTCGCGGTTGGGATCTGCGAATTCCCGACCACCTGGCCGTGATCGTTCAGCGCCGCGCCGACGACCTGCGCCCCGCCAAGCGAGCCGAGGTCGGTCATCTTGCCGTCCTGATACAAAAACGCGTGCGGCGCCGCGTTCGCGATCGGATTATAAACGCCCGTCACCGCGCCGTTGTTGTTGATCGCGTTCGGGATCACGTTCGCGCCGAGGTCGGTCAATTGGCCGTTGCTGAACAGGTATCCGTGCGGGTTCGCGCCGCCCGGCCCCGCATAGTCGATTCCGACCGCCTGTCCGACTGCGTTGCCCGCGATATTCCCGCTCGACTGCATGCCCGTCAACGTGCCGATCGTCGTGATATGACCCGCTTGATCCACAAACGGCTGCCAGACGCCGGGGTTCAGCATCGTGCCGTACAAGGTGCCGTTCGAGGCGATCGCCGCCACTTGCGTCGAGCCCCCGTACGTGTTCGTGTCCGCCGGCAATCCATAGGCAGTGAACGAAGTGACCGTGCCCGCTTGCGGTCCGTACGAGTGGTAGATCCCGTTGTAGCCGGGGTCGCCGCGCAATAACACGTCGCCCGCCGCGTCGATGCCGAGCGGATTCGCGTTGCCGAGGTCGGTGATCGTATACGTCGCGTCGGCCCGAGCCGTCGCGGCCGCGTGCACGAGTCCAACCGCGAGAATCGCCGGAGTGCAGGCCAAAAGAAGACGCCGGGCGGGTCGCATCATGCTTCCTCGCGATAAAACTCAAGGTGACTGATCGATCATCCTGTCGACTGCGAGCGCGGCGAGAGCATCTTCAAAACGAAGACATTCGTCAAGACGAACCAATCAATCAAGTTGGTGTGAAATTCGCCGCGCGCACGGCCTCGGCCCACATCGCCGCGACCGACGCCTCGAACGCGATCGTCGGCGACCAGCCCGTCTCATTTTGGATCTTCGCGATCGAGGCGCGCGAGTCGCGGGGTGCGTCGGGATGAATCAAAACAGGGTCGACGTCGAGCGCAACCTCAATTCCCGCGAGTCGGATCAACGCTTCGAGGCCGTCGCCGACGCGTCGCGAAGTGCCGGTCCCGATATGATAAACCTGCCCCGCTCGCCCTTTTTCGGCGAGCGCGACCAGCGCGTGCGCGACGTCGCGGACGTCGATGAAGTCGCGCTTCGCATCGAGGTCGCCGACGCGCAAACGCGCGCTCGTAGCGCCGCGCCGACATATTTGGGCAAGCTCGCGTGCGAACCTGCCGAGCGCCTGATTGCTGGGCGCGCCCGGCCCGACGGGGTTGAAGACGCGTCCGACGACGACCTCGAGCGGCGCGGCGGCGGCCAGGCCGGCCTCGGTCGCGCGCAGCTTCGCGCGGCCGTACGCCTCGACCGGTCGCGCCGGATACGCCTCGCCCACCGGCAAATCGACGACCGGCACCGGCCCTAATTCCGCCGCCGATCCCGCCAAAACCACCCGCGCGGGCCGCGCCGCATCCCGCAACGCCGCGAGCAAATTCAACGTCGCGACGACATTCGACGCATGCAAGTCGTCGGCGGAGGCCGGCGGAGTTCGACCCGCGGCGTGAATCACGACATCAGGCGGCGCGTGCGCAATCGCATCCGCAATCGAGCGCGCGTCGAGCAAGTCGACAGGCATCCATAGGTCGCAAGGCGCGACCGGGCGGCGGCGTCCCCACGCGATCGCGTTGCGTTCGGCATCCGCGCCCGAAACGGCGGCCGACGCGCTCAAAACATGCCCGCCCAACCATCCCGACCCGCCCGTCACGGCCCAATTGAGCATCACTCGTGATCTCGAAGCGACACCGTTGTTCATCCCAGCAGGCGTGACGCGGCGGCGAAGACGTCGTCGGGCCGCAGGTCGGTCATGCAGCGCTGGTGGCCGAGCGGGCAGACCGGCTTCTGACACGGCCCGCACGGCACGGGATGCATCACGTGGATCGCGCGCGGGTGCTGCGTCCGCGTCCACGCGACGAACGTCGGGCCGAACAGCGTCACCACCGGCACGCGGAACGCCGTCGCGAAATGCCGCGGGCCCGAGTCCGTCGTGACGAGCAGTTCCGCACGTTTAATGCACGCTTTGGTCAATCCAATACTCATGCGCTCGTCAGCGAGACTGACGATGCGTCGATCGTTCGCGAGGCTCGCGATTCGTCGCGCCGATTCCGCCTCGCCGGGTCCGCACACGACCAGCACGGCGCGACCGCGCTCGTCGACGAGCCGCCGCGCGAGGTTCGCGAAGTGCTCGACGGGCCAATTCTTCGAGGGACCGAACGCGCCCCCGGTGTTCAGGCAGACGACTTTTTCGTCGCGGTCGAGGCCGAGGTTCGACCACGCGCGATCGGCGTCGGCCTCGTCGTCGGACGTCGTGAACAGCTCGGGCCGCAACGAGTCGGCGCGACAGCCTAAAACCTCGACGAGATCGACGTACGACGTTGTGATCGGCGTCGGCAGCCTCTTGCCGCGGGCGTCGCGCGGCGGCTCCAAACGGTCGGTGAGCAGCAGCCCTCGCCCCGGCCTTGTGAAGCCCACCCGCCTCGGAATCGCGGCGAACAGCGCTAAAACCGCCGATCGGTGCGAATTCGGCAGCAAGACCGCGACGTCCGGACGCGCCGCGCGCAACGCCCGCCGCGCGCTCCAAAATCCAGCGTCGTGTTCAAGGGATCGATCACGCGGATCAAAATAAACCCAGCCGTCGAACCACGGTGCGCCGGCAAGCGTCGGCGCGACCTTCGGCTTGATCACGCCGATGATTCGCGCGGCGGGAAAACGGCCGCGCAACGCCCGGATTGCGGGCGTGGCCATCACGGCGTCGCCGATCAGATTCGGGCAGAAGACGGCGATCGTGCGCGGCGCGCGCGCGGCCGGCTTCACGTCGAGGCGCCGTTCGAGAGGGGCTCGACCGCGCCTGGGACCGCCGTCGCACGCCAATCCCGCAGCGCGTTCGCAACCGACGCGTGCAAAAGCGGGATGATCAGTTCATGATGCCCCGTGATTGCAACGCCCTCGGCGCCCGGTCGTTTCAGAACATTGAGCAGGCCGCGATATTTCTGGTCGAAATCGAGGTTGGCGGTCGTGAGGCCGTCGAGCGATCGACCAAGGTTGCGCGCGATCGAGACGGCCTTCAGGAAGACCTCGGGCATCACGACCGCGCTGCCGATATTCATCCAAACACCCCCCGCGAGCCGCGCGACGAGGTCGCAGAGGGTCCGAAAGTCACGCAGGCTCGCCGCGCCCAGCGCAGCGCCGTCGAGCTTCGAGGTCATGTGCGTGATGTCGGTCCCGATCGCCACATGCACGGTTAAAGGGATGTGCCGGCGTCGCGCCGCGACGAGCACGCCGGCGTCCAAGCCCGGCCCGCCGTGCGCGAGCGCGACCTCTCCCAAGGCCGCGCCGAGGCCGATTTCGCTTTTGGACGCGAGGTTACAGGCGTCGACGAAGAGTTCCGAGGTTTCGCGCGCGAAACCGAACGTCCCCGCCGCGAGCCGCGGACCGACGTCCTCGCTGGTGTGCCCCGCGACGGTAAGCTCGAGGTCGTGGATCGCCGCCGCGCCGTTCATCGCGAGGCCGGAGAGCACGCCGCGCTCAACCCAATCGACCAAATACGGCCCACAGCCGGTCTTGATCACGTGCCCGCCGACCGCCGCCGCGACCGGCCGGCCGCCGCGCACGCTCGTCGTTATCGAGTCGCGGAGCCGCTTCAATCCCCGCGCCGCCAGGATGTCGGGCAGCCCGTCGAGCCAGTCGTCGAGCGACGCCCCCGCCGCGCTCGGTCGCCCCAAAGCCGCGAGCGCGACCTTGCTCGGACGCTCGGCAAGCGGCTCGAAACGGAGTTGGTCGAGGTCGAGAGCAGGCTCGAACGCGGCCAGATCGGGGTGGTGGGCCCGCGGCGAGCCGCCGGGCGCGTCGCGCCGTTCCATGCGGGAGTCCTTTCCCGTTATGCTTCTCTAGACGTTCATGTCACTCGGCGATTCGATCACTTGAACGAGCAGATCCAGCTTCGCTTCGACGACCTCCCCGCCGTCGAGGAATTCGACGCCGATGCGCAGCGCGCGCAGCGGGGTCGCGCCGAGGCTCGGCGACCGCAGCTTCACCAAATCCTTCTGCGTGGTCAAGAGCAGCTCGGCGCGCTCGGACCCTGCCCACGCGGTCAACGCGTCGACGTCCGCCGATGTGTAGTTGTGGTGATCCGGGAACGCACGGAACGCGACGGGCGTCAATCCCAGTGCGGCGAGGGTCCGCGCGAACCCGGTCGGGTTGCCGATCCCGCAGAACGCGGCGATGCGCACGCCCGCGAGCGCGGCGAGGTCGTCCGCGTTCGATGCGGAGTCGACGACGTCGCGCGGCGCCTGGCGAATCTCGGCCCACGCGAGCGGTCGGCCGACACGCGCCTCAGCCTCGCGACGGATCGCCGCGCGGGTTTCCCTCGGGACGAGGTCGGCCTTTGAAAGCAAGACGACGTCGGCGCGACCGAGCGACGAAACCGGCTCGCGCAAAAGTCCGCGCGGACAGATTCGGCCAAGTCCAAAGGGGTCGAGCGCGTCGAGCAGGACGAGGTCGAGGTCGCGGTGCAGACGTCGGTGCTGAAAGGCGTCGTCGAGCACGAGGATTTGGCTCTCGAGCTCCTCGACCGCGATCCTTGCCGACCGGACGCGGTCCGCGCCCTGCAGGTGCGGGACGTCGGGCAGGTTGTCCTCAAGCAGACGGCCCTCGTCGTTCAAACCCGTGGAGCCGGCGTAGCCCCGGCTCACGATGGCGACGCGCGCGCCGCGCGACCGCAGACGTCGCGCCGTCCACTCGACCATCGGCGTCTTGCCGGTGCCGCCGAGCGTGATGTTGCCGACCGAGACCACCGGGATCGACGCGTGCTCGACACGCTTCCAACCCCGGTCGTACGCCAAATTACGCACGCCCGCCCCGACCGCATACAACGCAGCCGCAGCCGCCAACGCGCCCCGCGCCGTCAACGCCGCCGGCCCGCCGGTTTCGCCGCGAATCAGTCGTAAATAAGCCTGTTCATCCAGGACGGGCATGCGCGGCCAAGTTAGGCGTCAAGGGCGCGGACGATCGCGCGGGCCATCTCCATCGTTCCCACCGCGGTCGGGTCGTCGCGATGCGGCTTCATGTCGTAGGTAACGTCCTTACCCTCTTTGATCACCTTCGCGACGGCCTTCTCAAGACGCTGCGCCGCCGACGTCTCGCCCATGTGCTCGAGCATCAAGACGCCCGAGAGAATCAGGGCCGTCGGATTCATCTTCCACTGCCCCTTGTACTTAGGCGCCGAGCCGTGGGTCGCCTCGAAGACCGCGCCCGCTTCGCCGATGTTCGCGCCCGGCGCCACGCCCAGGCCGCCGATCAACCCCGCGCAGAGGTCGCTCACGATGTCGCCGTACAAGTTCGGCAGCACCAGGACGTCGTACAGCTCGGGCTTTTGGACGAGCTGCATGCACATGTTGTCGACGATTCGGTCTTCAAATTCGATGTCGGTGTAACCTTTGGCGACCTCGCGGGCGACTTCGAGAAAGAGGCCGTCGGAGAATTTGAGGATGTTCGCCTTGTGAACGGCGGTCACCTTCTTGCGACCATGCTTGCGTGCGTACTCGAAGGCGTATTTGACGATCCGCTTCGTGCCGGTGATCGAGATACCCTTGATCGTCAGCCCCGAGTCGGGCCGAATCGTCTTGCCGTTGAGCCGCTTGATATCGGCGATGATCTCGGCGGTCTCGGGCTTGCCCTGTTCGAATTCGCAGCCGAAATAAAGGTCTTCGGTATTCTCTCGGACGATCACGATGTCGATTTTGGTCGAGCTGAAGTAGGTCCGAACGCCTTCGTACTGCTTGCACGGGCGGACGCACGAGTAGAGGTCGAGCGCCTGGCGGAGGTAGACGTTGACGCTGCGGAAGCCGGTGCCGACGGGGGTGGTGATCGGCGCTTTGAGCGCGACCTTGGTGCGTCGGCAGGACTCGATGACGGAGTCGGGGACGGGGGTGCCGAGCCGCTCCATCACGTCGACGCCGGCTTCCTGGACGTCCCAATTGATGGCGACGCCGGTCGCGTCCACGCATAGTTTGGCGGCTTCGGCCAGCTCGGGACCAACGCCGTCGCCGGTGATCAGGGTCACGTCATGCGCCATCGGGCTCAAATCTCCCTGCGGATGCATCGAAGTAAAGGTGGCCGGCGAACCGCGGTCGGGGTTCGTGGCCGGCTGGATCTTGTGGAATCAGCGCGCGTCACGCATGACGAGCATTGCGAACACGCGGCGGGCCGGTTACGATCTTTGGGGAAGAATCAAGCTACCCCCGTCGCGGCAACGCGTCAAGCCGCGCTTGGAGGTTGCCTCGCCTTGATTGCAGGCCCGCGCGGCCGGCCGCGCTACTTTAGAGGATGCACCTCGGCATGATTTGCCCACCGCGAAGCCCCGCGCCGCTCATCGACAACTGGGTCGAGCGCCACCGCCACGTCGCGAGTTTTATCTTGCACATGATCGGCATTCCGATGACGGTCTTCGGGATCGTGCTGATCCCGGTCTACATCTATGCATGGTCGCAGCCGGTATTCTTGCTGGCGTTGGTTTGTTTTGTCGGCGGGTATCTCGTGCAGTTTCTCGGTCATGCGTGTGAGGGGACCGATCCCGGCGAATTGATTCTCCTGAAGCGTAAGCTGGGCTTGCCTTACATTGAGTTTGCGCCGTCGCGGGTGTCGCGACGCAAGCCGGCCTGAATTGCGCCGCGCCTGGGCTCAAGGTCGGTTTTGCGGGTCGCGAGACGGGAAGAGTGGCGGCTCGATCGTCCCTTTGATTTGGAGCCGGTTGCGTCGTCCGTTCGGATCGGCGCGGGCCGGCAATTTGCGTGGAGTGTGCCGCTGGTCGGACGGCAGCCGCCGACGATCACGGAACTCGGACGGGGGCGGCGATTGCCCTTGGAGGAATCGGAATAATCCGTACAATCCGCTCCGTCGCTTCAAGTCACACAGTCGTCACGTCCGATATAAGATCATGACGGAATGCGCGGGGGTTTTCGACCCTCGATGCGGGTTGCCGGCGGGCCGAAGGCCTTGGACTTTCGGCGTGAAGGCGGTCGGGACGGACCAAGTCGGACTGTGCTGGGGGACGAGCCCGCCGCGGTTGCAACGGGCGGGCTGAGCGGTGAGGCGAGACGCGCGGGTCGGGCGAATGGATTCGACCGGCCGCAGGCGCTCGACGCGGGTCGCGGGTGGAAGCCCGCACTCGGACGCGGACGGCGGCGCTCGTCGTCGACCTCGCGAACGCGAACGCCACATGGCGATTCATGTCAAGGACGGCCAAGCCATGCGATTGAATTGGTTCCGAAATCGGTTGGCGAGATGGATTGTGGCCGCGTGCTGGGTCGCCTCGATCGGCTGCCGGCGGCTTCCCTATCTCGACCAGTCGAAGGACGTGCCTCACGACGACATGGCCGCCATCGCGGCCGAGGATCGCGAGGTCAAGCAGGCCGCCTTCACCGACACGCTCCCGCTGCGGATGCCCAAAGTCCACCCGCCGCGCACCACCAACGACCCCGAAACGCCCGAAATCTGGAAGATGACGCTCCAGCAGGCGATTCGGATCGCGCTCGATAATTCCAAAGTCGTCCGCGTGATCTCGCTCGGCGCCCAGGGCATCCCGGTCGGCGGCTTCGAGCCGACTCCGCTTAACTTAGGAGCAGGCGGCGGCGTCGCCAGCTCGCTCGGCGCGGGTACGCTGGCCACGATCTACGACCCCGCCATTCAAGAGACTCAGATCGCCTCCGCGCTCTCAAACTTTGACACAAACTTTAACACCAGCTTGCTTTGGGGTCACAGCCTCGCGCCGTATAACAACGCGATCGCGGCGGGTACGTTCGTCGCCGGGGCCAAATTCCCGGTTATTTTCGATCAGGACACCGCCCAGTTTCAGACAGGCCTACAAAAGCGGACCGCGACTGGTGCGTTGATCGGCGTCCAGAACAACATCAACTATCTGTACTCGAACAGCACGTTTAACGTTACGCCGTCGGCCTACACGACCAACACCAACGTGAGCATCACGCAGCCGTTGCTCGGCAGCGCCGCGCTGGCGGGGCAGGCCGCGGGCCCACTTGTCGGCCTCGAAGCCAACCGTGCTCCGATCGTCATCGCCCGACTGAACGCCGACGCCGCCGTGTGGCGGTTCAAGGCCGACGTCATGGCGCAGGTGCGGTCGGTCGAGCAGCAATATTGGAGCCTCGCGCAGCAGCACGTCCAACTTTGGGGCAGCGAAATCGCCCAAAAGCTCGGCGAGGAGATCGTGAAGCGCGAGCAGTCCGAGCTCGAAGTCGGCCGCGGTACCAAGGCGGACGTGGCTGAAGCCATCCAGCGGCTCGAACAATTCAACCTCGACCTGATCACGAAGACCTCCGACGTCGTCAACACCGAGCGTCAGCTCCGTAATATTCTCGGACTGCCGCCCGCGGACAACCGCCGCATCCTGCCCGTCACCGCGCCGACCGAGGCCCGTCTCGAACCCGACTGGGACTCGTCGTTCGCCCAAATGCTCAGCTTTCAGCCTGATATCGTGCAGGCGCAACTCCTCGTCCGCGTCGCCGAGCTTCAGCTCCTGGTCGCTCGCAACCAACTGCTCCCGCAGTTGAATTTGCAGGCCCTCTACCAGCTCAACGGCCTCGGTCACCAGCTCGACCAGTCCTTGGGTGTGATGACTGGTACGCCCATTCAGGCGATCGACCCGATTATTTTGGCCAAACAACACGCCGCGGGCTTGAACTCGCCCCCCGGGACCTTCCGCGACTTCCAACAGTGGCAGGTGGGCTTCGTCTTCCAGATGCCGATCGGGATGCGTGGTCCGATGGCGAACGTCAAGAACTCTCAGTTCGTGGTGCTGCGGCAACGCGCCTTCCTGGAACAAATCGTCCACCAGACGACGCACTCACTCGCTCGGTTCTTCCTCGAGGTCGACGCCAACTTCAAGAAGTTCAAGGTGGCGAAGCGGTCGCGCGAGGCCGCGCTGCAACGGCTCGAAGCGCAGCGGGCGTTCTATGAAGAGGGCCGGATTCCCATCGACCGCTACCTCGAAGCGGTCAGCCAATACGCTCAAGCCGTCGCTCTTGAGGCTGAGTACAAAACGACTTACAACATTTCGATCGTCGCGCTCGAAGAGGCGAAAGGGACACTCCTGGCCTACGACAACATCGCGGTCGACGAAGGTCCGAACCCGCGGAAGTCGTACATTCAGGCCCGCGACCAGCAGGCCGCGCACGGCCAGCTCAACGTGCCGCACGACGGTCCGCTCTCGCCGCGACCGATCGCCGGACCGGCCACGGACTCGCCGGTGACGCCGGTGCCGCCGGTCGGAGTCGACCCGAACGTCGTCCACCCGCCGATGCCGGCTCCGGTCGGACCGCTGCTGCCCGAAGGGTTGCCGCTGCCGCCGCAAGCTCCCGCCGGCGAGCCGAACATCCAATCGCGGAACAACGCCGCGCCTTCGGGAGTCGTGCCTGTCTCCACTCGCGGCGCGGCCCCGGGGGGAGGGGTGCAACAGGCCGCTCCGGCGACCGAAGGCGACCTCCCGCCGCTGCCGTCGATCGACTTGCCGAAGTCGAACTGACAACACGTGTTCGTCCTGCAAGGCCCACGCCCGAGGTCGGGCGTGGGTCCGCGTCGTGGTGAAAGCTCGGAGGCGGCGTCGGCTTATTTTGTCGCGGTGTAGAGGCCGTGCATCCAGTCGCCGCCGGAGAGGACTTTGACCTCGACGAGGCGTCCGCCGGCCGCTTCGATGACCGATTGGACGGTCTCGACTTTCACGCCATACATTTCCATGATGAGTTCGTCGGGGTGGGGGTCGGCTTGGGCCTTGGGGTCGCCGTCGTGTTGGGCGTTTTCCGCCGGCTGCGGCGCGGTTTCAAGCGCAGGTTGGACGTTGACCGCCACGCGCACCGCGGGGCATCCGCGGCTCGCGAACCAGGCGACACCCTCTTCGAGCATGTCGAACTCGAGGAAATAGGAGCCGGGGGCGTCGGGTGCGGTGACGACGATCGTTAGCTCGGTCTCGGCTCCTGGCGGGAGGGATTCGGCGAGGTCGGCGCGGGAGTCCTCCTGGACCACGACCACGCCGTCCAGGTTGACCCAATGGTTGCCGAGGCGGGGCTGCGAACGGGGGTTGAAGGATGTCGGGGCGGACCACGCGGCGTCGCTCGCGTTGTGGACGCGGACGCGGACCGGGGTGGATTCGCCTGCGTGCAAACGGGTCGGCGCGTCGATCGGCTCGAGTCTCACCTGGAACCCGGACTCGGGGAGGGGCGTCGTCGGTTGCTCGACGGCAAGTTGGAAGGAGATGACGCCTCCGGGCGCGAGGATACGCACGAACTCGCTTATATAGGCGAGTGCGTACTCGGGCCGCATGTGGTGGAGGACGACGTAGGAGTAGACAAGGTCGAAGGAGTTGTCGGGAAAGAGGGCGAGGTTGTCGGTTTCGTTGAGGTGGTAACGGCAGCGGTCGCCGTGTCGGTTGTATCGTTGAGCCTGTTCGATCATTGAGGGGGCGATGTCGACGCCGTGGGCAGTTTCGAAGTGGTCGCCGAGCGCCTGGGTGAGCCGTCCGACGCCGCAGCCGAAGTCGAGCGCCGCGCGCTTTTGGAGTGGGATCTTCAGGGCTTCGATTTCGGTCAGGAGCTCGCGGATTTGCTTGACGCCGGTCTGAAAGAACTCGTCGAGATCCCAGCCGCCGTGACGCTTTTCAGGCTTGGTGAGGATGGCCCAGAGCGGGTCGACCTTGCCGAATTGGTCCCAGTTCTTCTGGAGGTTTTGCAGGTCCATCGCAGTAGTCCGTCCTTGAGCGCGGTTCATCGAAGGGCGCGCCGGGGTCCTCGCCGGCGTGCAGGGAGGGAGCCGCAAGCTAATAAGGAACTGGGGACGCGGTCAAGGGCGAACGCGCGTTGATTCGACCGGATCGACGCGGCGTTTAGTCGTCGTCGCGCACGCGGCGTGTGTCGCGGCGGAGGGGCGGCGGCACGTGCGCGATTTGGCGCGCTTCCTGCGGGTCGAGTCGTCCGGCGGATTTGTTCTCGCGTTGGATCGCCTCGTAGACCTCTTGGCGGTGGACCGAGACCTCGATCGGGGCCGCGATGCCGAGCCGCACCTTGTCGCCGCGGATGTCGACGACGGTGATGACGATGTCATCTCCGATGATGATGCTTTCGTCGCGGTGTCGAGACAGGACCAGCATGATCGCGCTCCTTCTTCCCGCCGACCCGACCCGTGACCGTCCGTGATCACGTTGCCCGGGCGCACCTGTTCACAACGACCGGCCGGAATCGACGAGCGACGTCGCCGCGCCGCGGCCGGGTATAAATTTCAAAGCGTGTTCAAAAATACTACATGAAAAGTCGAAGTCAAATTCCGCGTGCCGAAGGGGTCGCGGATTAAGCGATGGCTCGGAGCGGGCGGAGTTCGCGTGCCGGGGCGGCCGGGGTCATGGGCAGCGCTTGGCGTCCGCCGATCGGGAACCGCACCGCGTACCGCCGGGAGGTCAGGACAACCTGGCGTCCGAGCCTGCGCGCGGGATTAAACAGGAGCGGGCCTTGGAGGTTGACAGCGAGTCCGCCGTCGTCGCCGCGGTTGAGGATCAAATAGGTGAGGGCGGACCGTTCGTCGTCGAGTTCCAGCGACTGGAGGTCGCCGGGTCGGAGTTCGAGGTGGTAGTCGGCGACGGCGAGCGGTGGGGGCACGAGGGCGAAGGCAAGCTCGGGGGCTTCGAGGCTTTGGAGCCAGGAAAGCCCGGCGGCGACGGGGTCGGCAAGGTGAATAAAGCGGGTGTGGCCGCGATATCCGACGAGTCCGTCGACCATGCGGACCGCCAGCGAGTCGGGCGCTTGGATCACACCGAAGCGCGTAGTGACGACATTCACGTTCGAGTCCTCCTTGGAACGCCGACGCGCGGCGCGGAGCCGGCGTCCCGAACGCGCGTCGACGCGTCCGTCTCTAGTCCGCGATGCGGCGAAAACCGAAGGCGAGGGCCGTCGTGCGTGTGTCCGGGGCGGCCTCGCCATCGTTTCCGAACGGTCGTAGTATCGTCGCCGGGTTGCGGGGCGTCTGAGTCGGTTCGGCTCGAAATCGCGGTTGGTCGGCGCACGGCGACGTCTGCGACGGTCGCTCCGTTCGTATCGAGCGCGCGAGGCGAGTGTGCGGGTGGGTGGATCGCGTCCGGACCGCGCGAAGCGAGCGGGGGTCGCGGTCAGCCTCGGTAGTTTTCCTCGAGGCCCCAGAGTCGCTGGAGGTGGCGGTCGCGCTTGCCCTGTTCGTACTTGTAAATGCCGATTTCGCCGATCGTTTCGCCGGGCGAGAGCTTATACGCTTGGCGTCGCGCCTCGGCTTCGCGGAACACCGCGCCGAGGTGCTCGGTGCAGGCCTGACCGTAGCTTTTGAGCTCGGAGAAGGAGCCGTCGCTCCAGGGTGCGGCGATTTTATAGGCGGCGGGCTCGCGGCAGTCGGGAGCGGAGCAGCGGACGATGGTCTGGGGCATGGGTCGCGATCCCTGGGTTGATCGTCGTGCGGCACGCGCGTCGCGGGGTGGGCGTCGCGGTGGGACCGTGCGTACGGCGGCGTCAGCCTTCAGGATGACAAAGCGGTCGCGCCGCGCACAGAGGGACGCCGGTCGCGCCGACCGGATTCGCGCTTGCGTCGGCTGGATCAGAACCTGTGGAAGGCGTATTTCGGGTTGGCGGGGTCGAAGTCGATGGGGTCGAGGGGGACGTCGAACTTGACGTCGCGATACTCGTAGGACTCGGCGAGCCGGGGTTCGCCGCCGGTGCTCGGGTCGGGCCAGTCGTGGTTGACGACGCTTTCGGGGATGAGCAAGTCGGGGTGGTAGAGGACCTCGGAGCGGATAAACGGGCGGTCGGTGTAGCGTCGAAAATGGGTGTGGACCGAGCGCGGCCAGAGGCGACCGTCTGGTCCGGGTGCGTGGTCGAGGGCGGCTTCGTCGTCGGGGTCGTCGAGATCCATCTCTCGATATTTCAAAAGGTTGCGCGCGAGGGCCTTGAGGCCGGCCTCGGTGACCGGGTGGCGTGCCTCGGCCAGAGCGATCGGCGAGTCGGGCTTCACCGCGATCCGCGGCGCGACAAGGCGGGCGAGTCCGGTGGCGTGCGCGATGAGTTTGCCGTCGTGCCGTCCGGTCGCGTAGACGATCTCTTTGCCGGCCTCGGGCTGGATGTAGCGAAAATAGATCGAGAACGGCTTGTGCATGACCTTCATCGCGAGGGTCATTTCGGGCGTGAGCTTGCCGCCGAGCCGTTCGCGCTTCTTGAGAGTCGCGGTGTAAGACTTGACGCCCTCAAGCTTTGCGACTGCGGCGCGAGTGACCTCGAGCGCGATCACCTTCGCCTCGCGGCCCTCGACGCGTTCTTCCGGCCAACGCAGCGCGACGGGCGCAGGAGGCGCGACCGCGGCGACGGCCGGCGTCGGCCCGGACGGCTTCGGGCTGGGGCCGGGGGCGGGCTCGAAGGGTTCGTTGAACCACCAGCTCGCGAGCGCGACCGCGAGAATCGGCACGGTCCCGACGGCTGCGAGGGGCCGCCAGTGGCGTCGCGACCACGAACCGACTTCTCGAATTGGGAGCCGCGACGATCGAGCGAGAATGGTCATGAGGTACATACCGGGGGCCGAGCGTGGGGAGCTCAGGTCGCGGGTGCCTGCGCGGTCGGCTTCGGCCGGCAAGCGACGCACCCGACATCGCAAGCGGCTGATCCAGGTTTCATGACATTAACAAAGACTGCCCTATCGGAGGGCTGCCGTCAACCGGTTGACTCGAAGGATTGGTTCGATTTCTTGTCGAGGCGCGGCCGCAAAGTCACCGCGGA
This sequence comes from Planctomycetota bacterium, assembly GCA_021777845.1. Taxonomy (GTDB): domain Bacteria; phylum Planctomycetota; class Planctomycetia; order Isosphaerales; family Isosphaeraceae; genus JAJYDB01. The sequence continues at coordinate 18 of JAJYDB010000080.1, read as the reverse complement.
CGCCGCGGACGGGGCGTC
>JAJYDB010000344.1 GCA_021777845.1 Planctomycetota bacterium | reverse complement strand
CCAAACCTGCTCGATCTTCTCGTCGTCGTCGACCGTCACGCCGGTGGCATACACCGCCGGCGCGGCGACCTCCTTCGGCTTCTGCACAACCACCTTGGGAGCACGCGGCGGGCGTTTCGCCGGCGGACGGGCCGGTTTCGCCGCGGCCGGAGCCTCTTCGGCCGCCGGCTCCGGTTCGTCGGCGTGCGCGGCGGCCGGAGCCTCCGCGGGGCGCGCGACGTGCGGCGCGTGCGGCTCGTGATGCTCCACGTGCGCCTCGACGTGCGCGGCGTCCGGGGCGTGCGCCTCGACATGCGCGGCACGCGCGGGGGACGCGGCGAGCGGGCCGCCGTCGGGAGCAAGTTCCTCAACCTCGAGCGGGGGAGGCTCGGGTCGCGGAGCGTGCGGTTGGTCGGAAGTTGGGGTCGTTTCGCTCGATTCGCTCATCGTTTGGGGCGTGTTTCAAAGGCCTTCGGGGCCGGTTCGGGTGATCGTTTCGGGGTTGACTCGGCCCGCTGTCGCGGACCCGCGACTCACGCGGTCGAGCCCAAAGATCCGCCGTCGTTGAATTTCAAAACGCCGATCCACTGCAAGATGTTCGACCACAGCCAGTTGATCATGAACAGGTAAATCGTCAGCAGGATCACCGTCACCAACACCACGCACGTCGCGCGGTAGAGATCGTCGCGGCTGGTCCACGAGATCTTGTTCATCTCTGCTTCGGTCGCGATCAGAAACTCCACAAACGGCGGATACTGCACCATCCGAAACGTGATCCAACCCAGCCCCGCCGCGACCAAGGCCGGAATGCCGAACGCCGCCGTCGCCGAGTACGACGCCAGCAAAATATCGTGCAGACGATACACGCCGACGAGGAAAATCGCTCCGACGCCGAGCGCGGTGTAGACCCGCGCGTACCAGCCCTGGCGCGGCTTGTACGTGCCCGTCTTGACCAAATTCAGCAAAAAATCGCCCACGCGACCCAGCGACGCCGCCAAGGCGCCCCCGCCTCCGCCTTTCGAGGGCTTCGGCGCTTTCGAGGACGCAGGACCGTCTTTCAATTTACCCATGAGAGCTTGCCCGCCCGACTGGGGTGGTCGCCGCGTCGACGCTTCGCCGCCGCCGCGCACCGCCCGCCCGCTCCGTTTTCGATCTTCGCCCGTCCCGCAACCGCGACTCCAACCCACGCGGATCCGCCGCTCGCTCCGACTTAAACTCTTCAAAACCAACCTATCAGCCCCGTCGCGGCTCCCAACAAGCAGGAGCGGAGGGAATCGAACCCCCAACCGCCGGTTTTGGAGACCGGTGCTCTACCAATTGAGCTACGCTCCTTTGAACTCCGCGCTCCGAAGCCCACGGCCGTCGCTACCCGCGTTCGCCCCGCACTCACAACGGGACGACCGCGAGCACCGCTCTCGCCGTCGCGACGGCAATCATTTCTTCCGCGACTCTTTATGCGCCGTGTGTTTACGCTCGCGACGGCAGTATTTGCTGCGCTCCAAGCGTTCGGCGCCGCGCGTCTCTTTCTGGACTCGGTAGTTGCGCTCGCCGCACCCGGTGCATTCGAGCCATACGTATTCGCGCATCGGATCAACACCCCGCCTTCAAAGGCCTCAATTGTCTCGCGAACAACGGCCGCGCACGAACCTCGACGTCCACCTCGCCGCCGCCCCCGCCGCCCCGCCGCCCCAATCGCGCATCCGCAAAAAAAGGGCACGGCCCCGCGCTCTCGCGAGGCTCCGGCCCGTCCCATCCTAACAAATCCGACAGCTCGCGAAGAGAAGGGCGACCAGATCTGTCCGCCGCCGCCCTGCGTTCGCCTCGTCCGCCGTCCGCATCCCCAAAACGGGTCCGCGACGGTCGCGATCACTCAATAATCTTCGTCACGACGCCCGCGCCGACGGTCTTGCCGCCTTCGCGAATCGCGAACCGGAGGTTTTCCTCCATCGCGATCGAGGTGCCGAGCTCGACGAGCATCTTGATGTTCTCGCCGGGCATGCACATCTGGGCTTCGGCGCCGTCCTCGGAAAGCAGGCTGATCACGCTGCCGGTGACGTCGGTCGTCCGGAAATAAAACTGCGGGCGGTAATTCTTGAAGAACGGCGTGTGCCGTCCCCCTTCCGCCTGCGAGAGGACGTAAACCTCGGCCTCAAACTTCGTGTGCGGCGTGATCGAGTTCGGCTTGCAGATGACCTGACCGCGCTCGAGGTCGTTCTTTTCAATGCCCCGCAAGAGCACGCCGACGTTGTCGCCCGCCTGTCCGCTGTCGAGCGTCTTCTGGAACATTTCGACGCCGGTGATCACCGACGGCCGCTTCACGCCGAAACCGATGATCTCGACGTTGTCGCCCACCTTCACGATTCCGCGCTCGATCTTGCCGGTGCCGACCGTGCCGCGTCCCTTGATCGAGAACACGTCCTCGATCGGCATCAGGAACGGCTTGTCGACGTCGCGGATCGGGTCCGGAATGTACTCGTCCATCGCCTTCACGAGGTCGAGGATCGGCTGCGCTGCCTTCGGGTCGGTCGGGTTGTCGTACGCCGGCCGGCTGCAACCGCGGATCACCGGGATGTCGTCGCCCGGGAACTTGTACTTCGTGAGCAACTCGCGCAAGTCCATCTCGACCAGGTCGAGCAGCTCGGCGTCGTCGACGAGGTCGATCTTGTTCAAGAACACCACCAACGCCGGCACGCCGACCTGGTGCGCCAGCAAGATGTGCTCGCGAGTCTGCGGCATCGCGCCGTCGGCCGCCGAGACGACCAAAATCGCCCCGTCCATCTGCGCCGCGCCGGTGATCATGTTCTTGATGTAGTCGGCGTGACCGGGGCAGTCGATGTGCGCGTAGTGCCGCTTCTCGCTCTCGTACTCGACGTGCGAGACCGCGATCGTCACCGTCTTCGACGCGTCGCGGACGGTGCCGCCCTTCGCGATGTCCGCGTAGTCCTTCTTCTTCGCGTGCCCGTGCGCCGCGAGGACCGAGAGGATCGCCGCGGTGAGCGTCGTCTTGCCGTGGTCGATGTGACCGATCGTGCCCACGTTGACGTGCGGTTTAGTCCGAACGAAAGTTTCCTTGGCCATGTGCTCTACGCCTTACGGCATCCCTGGGGTCTGGTCGGAAGTTATCAACACTCTGCATACGCGTCGAGGACCGCCCCGCGCGCCGCCCCAAATCCTGCAAACTCCGCAATCCTCGTCCCGAATCGATCCCGCCGCCCTTGGGGCCGGCCGGCGGGTCTCGCCGCCCCGTTCCTCCCGAAGCTGCCGCTGGGATTCGAACCCAGGACCTCGTCCTTACCAAGGACGCGCTCTACCGACTGAGCCACGGCAGCATTTTGGAACGTCGTCGCCGGCCGCCGACGCGGCCCGCGCTCTCAAAAAATCCTCGGCCACTCCCTAAACTACGCGGCAACCTCGACTGTCCCGGCCGTCGGTCCCAAAGCGGGTGATGGGAATCGAACCCACGTTGCCTGCTTGGAAGGCAGGTACTCTACCATTGAGTTACACCCGCGTTCGTTCAGTCGACAAAGGCGGGTCGGGACGTCGCGTCGCGATCTTCTCCCCAAAATAGTTGCGGCCCTCGTTCCCAAAAATCAACGCCCGACGACGTCGCCCGGCGACCACGGCCGCCGCCGGCCGGATCGCCACTGGGTGGAGCAGGATTCGAACCTGCGAAGGCTGAGCCACCTGATTTACAGTCAGGCCCCTTTGGCCGCTTGGGTATCCACCCGCGCACAATCGTCCACTCGGCCCAAGTCACTCGTTCCAACGTCAACCCGGCCGAATACTACGCCGATCCCGACGCGGACAGCCAAGGCGGGCATGCCCGCCGCCGCGCCCAAAACCCGCGGAGCCGGCGGTGAGAGTCGAACTCACAACCCTCGGTTTACAAAACCGAAGCTCTGCCAGTTGAGCTACGCCGGCGACCATTGAGGCCGTGAACCGTCCAACTATACAAATCCCGCTACCGGCCGCAAGTCCTCTTTCCCCGCGCGCTCCCAAAAAATCAAA
>JAJYDB010000079.1 GCA_021777845.1 Planctomycetota bacterium | reverse complement strand
CGCATCAACCGCATGCTCGACTCGAACACCATCGTGATCGCCGATATCGGCGACTCGCTGTTCGGCTCGACCGACCTCTCGATCCGCGGCCGGACCGAGTTCATCAGCCCCGCTTATTATACGTCGATGGGCTTCGCGGTCCCCGCCGCGGTCGGAGCGGGCAAGGCCGCCCCCGACCACCGCGCGATCGTGCTCGTCGGCGACGGCGCTTTTCAAATGACCGGCATGGAGCTCTCGACGATCGTCCGACAGCGGCTGAACCCGATCGTCATCGTCCTCAACAACCACGGCTACACCACCGAGCGATTCTTGCTCGAAGGGCCGTTCAACGACATCCGCGAGTGGGCCTTCCACAAAATCCCCGACGTTTTGGGCGGCGGCAAGGGCTTCGAGGCCCGCACCGAGGGGCAGCTCGAGGCCGCGCTCGAAGCCGCGCTCGCCAACACCGCGTGCTTCACCATCCTCAACGTCCACCTCGACAAGCTCGACCGCAGCCCGGCGCTCGAACGCCTCGCGAATAAGCTCTCCAAAATCGTCGACAAGAAGGACTAAGCCGAACGCGAAAGCGGCGCCGCGGCCCGCCGCGGGTCGAAATCCATGCTAAATTAAACTCCGGACGCCTTCCGTCGCCGCTCTCGAAGAGGACGCCCGGCATGCTCTCGACCCCGCTCTCCGCGCGTCGGACGCAGACGCGTCGCGCTCGCCGCGCCTACTCCCCCGTTTCCGAGTCGCTCGAGCCGCGCACCGTCGCCGCGGCCGGACCCGCGACGGGCATCGCGGCGTTCCTCCCGGCTCACACCCCCTTGACGTCCGCCCTGCACGCGGACCAGACCGGCGTCCCCGTCGCGCTCGGCACCCTGACGGGCGAGGTCGCGAACAGCGTCACGCAAAACGGCATGCCGCGGGTCCCCGTCGAGCTGATCAACCAACACGGCACGATCGTGAAGATCGCACGCACCAATGCGCACGGCGGATTCGCGTTCCCCGTCTACAAAGTCGGCGGTTTCGTCGTCCGCGCCTTCACGCCGCGCGGCTTCACGCAGACCACGCCGACTTTCACGAGCACGCCGCCAGTGGGCACCTACATAAGCGGCTATAACAGCTCCTCATGGAATTACGGCAAGAACACGAACCCCGCGCTCGGACCCGTCGGACCACGCGGCTGGGCGTCGATTTCGACCGTCGGCCACGACCCCTTCGGATCGCCGATCAACCTCAAAGGCCGGCCGATCAACCTCGGCGGCGTGCTCGAAACCCACTACGTCAACGCCGTGCCGCGCGACGTCTACAACAACGGGCACGAGCTCCAAATCCGCTGGAATACCTCGCAAAACGAGACGATCAAGGTCGGCGGCCAAACCTTCACGCTCAGTCAAATCCACCTGCACTCGCCCGCCGAGAACCTCGTCGGCGGCCGTCGTTACGCGATGGAGATGCACTTCGTGAACCACTCCCCCGCCGGCGCGGCATCGGTGCTCGCCGTCTTCCTCGCGCCCGGCCCGCACAACAACGCGCTCGACCCGATCCTGAACGCAGCGTCGCAGACCACCCCCGGCACCTCCGCCCCGCTCACAACCCCCGTCGACTTCGCCGGTCTGCTCCCCACCAACCAAAACGGATGGTATTTCTCCGGGTCGCTCACCAGTCCACCACTCTCCAGACCGCTGAACTGGTTCGTCTTCGCGACCCCCATCACGCTCGACCGGCAACAGTTCGCACAGTACGCGTCGATCGCCCGCGCCTCGAACTTCTTCCCCAACGCCCGTCCGGTCCAACCGCTCGACGGCCGCATCCCAAACCAACTCACGTACAACGTCAATTTTCAAAACCAATCCGTCGCCGGCCTCAATTTCGGACTGACGCCGAACCCCGCCGGCATCTAATTCGTCCCGCCTGCGCGACCGACGACGCGCATCCAAGGCTGCATTACGAATGCTCGCGTCTTCACGCGAACACAAACGGCCACATCCACCCCGAACACGACATTACAGGAAAGCCAAGAGGCCGCAGACATCATGCACACTCCCGTGCGTGAGTGCCCGCGTGCGTGCCGTCGTGTATCGCGGCGAGACGCTTCCCGACGCCCTCGCGCACACGCGACGACCGACGCCGCGTGGCCGCCCCCTCCGACGGCACACCCTCCCACGCCTCGCACCCTGCGTGTGTATTTGTGCATCGTCCGGTTGACCTCGCATACTAAGGAGAATAGAATCGACTAAGTAAGCGAGCGTCGTTCGCACGAGCTTTAATTGTCTCAATTCGAGTGCTGCGACTTGATTGTTTTGCCTATAGAGCCGTCACGGAATCGCGGGTTTCGCGTAATGATCCAAGCTTGAAGGTTTCAAGCCAACCCAACGACGCGTCTCCGGAACCCTCCCTCCCGACCAGCCAAGACTTTTTCCCCTATCCCCTGATCACTTCCACGCACACTCGCGACGCGGGCCGACTCAGGTTCGCGAGTATCAGCACCATAGACGCAATCGCGCGACCATTTCGCTCAACGTTGACAGAAATCATCAATGTTGCGGCCAAGCAACAGCAGGTTGATGATCTCATGCATCATCGTTGACGCCCGCCCATGCCCGGGGCCATGATCCGTTCACTGCTGGTTTGCGACGAACGACTGCGTTCGCAAGCGATCAAAAACCGGCGATGACAACGGATCCCCCCATGGAGCGGACGACAATGAAGCTAATGATAAGACTTTGCTCGATTGCTCTCCTACTGCCGATTGCGAGTGCGGCTCAGGCCGGCGGGATCGTCGCGAACGTCTCAGGCGGCTCGGGCTCCACGGCCTACGATGCGCAGGCCACCTTCACCTTTGGTTCGGGTTCGCTGTCGATCGACCTCAATAATTTGATCGTCAATCCCAAAAGCGTAGTCCAAAACGTGAGCGCGCTTTCGTTCACGCTCACGGATGCGTTCGGCACCAAGACCAGCTACACGAGCAGCGGCTACGAGCGCAATGTTGCCTTGAACGGCAGCTACAGCGACGTCTCGGGCGCGGTTTCGACGGGCTGGGCCCTGGGCACCACCGGCACGAAAACGATCTCGCTCGACGTACTGGCGGCGGGTGGAGTGGGCCCCGAGCATACTTTGATCGGCGAACCGGGCGGTTCGACCTATTCCAACGCCAACAGCTCGATCACCGGCAATGGGCCGCACAACCCGTTCCTGCACGGCGACGCGAATTTTGTGCTCGATTACTCCGGTTTCAGCGCGGGCTCGACCCTTTCCTCGGTGACTTTTCAGTTTGGCACCACCGACGGGTCGAACCAGCACACGACGACGTCCTTCGGCGTGACTCCGGAGCCTTCGACGTTGATCATGCTCGGGACGGTTGCTGTCGGCGGGATCGGCGTTGCCCTGCGACGTCGAGTGATCGCACGCCGCATCAGTTAAATCCGCACCGGCCCGACCGGGGTGTCGGCGAGTCCGCGAGCACTCTGGTCACGGCCGGCGCACCACGAATTCGGGTGGATGGGGAGCGTCGGACGGGTGAAGTCCGGCGATGCGACGAGAACCCGGGGCTGGAATTCTTGGGTTCGCGATCAGATTCGACTACGAGATCATGTACACGTACAGGATATTTCAGAATGCGGATGAATGTTTTGCGGACAACGACTTTCGCCTTGAGCCTCGGTTGCATTGCGGGCTTCGCCCGCGCCGGCGGCGTGAGCGCCAAGTTCGACTTCTCGAACCTCAAGGCCGGCGCCCAGACGGGCTCGGTGTCGCAGACGATCGACGGCGTGACGGTCACGGCGCAGTCGTACTTTACCAAGGGAGGAACCGAGCAACTCTACTATAAGACCAGCGGCGGCGACGAAACCGGCCTCGGCGTCAACAACAGCAACACGAGCTACGAACTGTCGCTGACGAAGACCGGTCGCGGCGAGCACAAGACAACTTCCCCGAAAGACTTCATCCAGTTTGACGTCAGTCGGCTCATCGGCAAGGCAAAGGGCCTCTCGATTGCGATGGGCAGCGTGACCGGCGGCGAGCAGTGGGACGTTTACGAGGGCAACACCTCGGGCAAGCTCGGCACCGAGATTTCGCCTCCTTCGCCCAGCAACAGCAACGGCACGCTCGTCAACATCAACTGGGACGGTACCTCGAAGTACATCGACGTCTCGGTGAACAAGAACGACGGCGACCCCGCGGCGAACCTCCTCTTTAACTCGATCAACGCGAGCCTGACCCCCGAACCCGGCACCCTCGCCATGCTCGGCTCCGCCGCGGTCCTCGGCGTCGGCTACGTCCTCCGCCGTGCGAAAGCCCGGCTCCAAAACTAACTCGACACCATCCGAATATGGGGGTTCCGGCCTGCGGAGCCCCCCGGTTCGGGGCGGGACCAAGCAAGCCGTCGATACGACGATCCAAGACGCAACGACCAAACGAAGGGACACGGATGAAGAGGCATTGTGTGTGGAACTGGAATGGTTGTACACACCATTCCTCTTAGCGGGAACGAACAACGGCCACGCAATCAACCGACTCCAAACGCGACGAACAGGTTCACTCATCCCAATAACAAGGAGACGTCAGATGTTGAAGTCCATGCTCCGCCTCACGACTCTCGCCTTGAGCTTCTGCACCCTGTCGATGGGCCTCGCCCGCGCGGGCGACGTGACTCTTAAGCTCGGCACCCTTACCGGTGCGCCGGTGTACCTCTCGCTGAACGGCGGTTCCTACAGCTACCAGCAGGGCGGCAACGTCGGCAACAGCTTGCTCGACGGCAAGGTTACGCCCTACATTTATTGCGTGGACCTCAACCACAGCATCAACACCAACTTCAACGGCATTGCCGACGAGACCACCAACGGCGTCATCCACACCGACGGCACGCCTTCCTACCCCGGCTACACGGTGAACAACGCGGGCCAGGTGTCTTGGCTCGTCAAGAATCTCGCCAATGGGGCGACCACCGCCGCCGAACAGGGCGGATTGCAAGCGGCGATCTGGAAAGCGATCTACGGCTCGAATCTCGTGGTCGACACCACGAACGACGGCAAGAACAGCGCGGCGTTGATCAACGCTTACAACAACGACATGGCCTTGCTTGGCAGCAACACGCTCGCCGTCAACAAGTTGTACTGGCTGAGCCCGTTCGACAACAATGGCCACCCCACGCTCCAGGGACTGGTCGCGCTCACCCCCGAGCCGTCCACGCTCGTGATGCTCGGCACCGCGGGAGTCGGCGGCATCGGCCTCGTCGTTCGACGTCGTCGCGGCGGCGTCGCGAAGCCCGTCGTTGCTCGGCGTCGCGGGCCGGTCTTCCACGAGTCGTAAGAAGTTTGATCACAAACAACCGGCGGGTATTTGACCCCAGTCCACAACCTCTCCAGCGATAATGATCATAAAAGCAGCGAACTCCGCGGATAATGATTGAGGCGACAGGAAACAGGCCAGGACCGTCTCGGGAGGAGGACCTTCCCGAGGCGGTCTTGTTTCGAAGGCGGGGCGGACGTCATCGAGGGTGAATCGCGTGCGGTCGCGACGTCTTCCGGGGCGACGGACCGAGAAGTTTTGGTTGCAATCCCCGGTCGCGCGGGGATAGAATGGTGCAAAGGTTAAACAGGCTTTCTCGATCCCACCCGCCGAATCCTCCTCCAACCCGGTAGATGCACGACCATGCCTAGTCGCCACGCCTCGAACCCGCGCGTCCGCGGCCTGATGCGTCGATTGCTCGTCGCTTCCTTCCTCTCTGTGGGATGGGTTGCCGGCGGCGCGTTCGCGGTCGCGGCGGAGACTCCCGCGGTCGACTTCAATCGCGAAGTCCGTCCGATCCTTGCCGAGCACTGTTACGCGTGCCACGGTCCCGACGCGCGCGCCCGCAAAGCCGACCTGCGTCTCGACTCGAAGGACGACGCGTTTCGGAAGCGGAAGGATCACGCGGTGGTGGTCGCGGGGAAGCCCGACGAGAGCGAGCTGATCGACCGAGTGACGACCGACGATCCGACGGCACACATGCCGCCGAAGAAGTTCGGCAAGCCGCTCGATCCTCGCCAGGTGGAGACGCTGAAGCGCTGGGTGGCGTCGGGCGCGAAGTGGGACGGCCACTGGTCGTTCATCACGCCGAAGAATCCGTCGACGCCCGCGGTTTCGAACCCCGGCTGGCCGCGGAACGACATCGATCGCTTCGTGCTCGCGAGGCTCGATCACGAAGGTTTGAAGCCGATGCCCGAGGCCGACAAGGAGACGCTGCTGCGGCGTGCGACGCTCGACCTGGCCGGCCTGCCGCCGACGCTCGCCGAGATCGACGCCTTTCTCGCCGACAAGGCTCCGGACGCCTATGAAAAGGCGGTTGACCGGCTGCTCGCCTCGCCGCGTTACGGCGAGCATCAAGCGCGGATTTGGCTCGACTCGGCGCGCTACGCCGACACGAACGGCTATCACATCGACAATCACCGCGACATCTGGAAGTACCGCGAGTGGGTCATCGACGCCTTCAACCGCGACATGCCGTTCGACCAGATGACGGTCGAGCAGATCGCGGGCGACTTGCTGCCGAACGCGACGACGTCGCAGAAAGTCGCGACCGGCTTCCATCGGAACGTGATGGTGACGTTCGAGGGGGGTGCGGACCCCGAGGAGTACTTGACGAAGTACGTCGGCGACCGCGTGAGCACGACCGCGACGGTTTACCTTGGACTGACGCTCGCGTGCGCGGAGTGCCACGACCACAAGTACGACCCGCTCACGCAAAAAGATTATTATCGGATGTATGCGTTCTTCAATACGATCGACGAGAAGGGCCTCGACGGCAATTACGACTCGCCGATGCCGCGTTTGAAGCTGCCGACCGAGGATCAGCGGCGCGAGTTGACCGACCTGCGGGCGCAGGAGTCGCGGCTCGACGAGTTGTTGAAGGGTCGTCTGCCGTTGGTTGACGCGGCGCAGGCGAAGTGGGAGGCGGAGCAGGCGTCGCGGCGGGCCGGGAACGCGTGGACGGTTTTGGATCCTGCGCGGGCGGAGTCGCGGGGGAAGGCGATTTTGACGAAGCAGTCCGACCTCTCGCTGCTCGCCTCGGGGCCGAATCCCGAGAAGGACGTGTACGAGATCGAGGCGCGGACGCCCGCGCGGGGATTGACGGCGATCCGGCTGGAGGCGTTGACCGACGCGAGTCTGGCGAAGAAGTCGACGGGGCGGTCGGAGAACGGCAATTTCGTGCTCACGGGGGTTGAGGTCGAGGCGACGTCGGCGAACGGCGCGGAGCCTTGGCGGCGGGTGGAGCTCGCGCGGGCCGAGGCGGACTTCGCGCAGACCGACGGACCGTTCGCGATCGAGAACGCGATCGACAACGACCCGGCGACAGGCTGGGCGGTTGACGGTCACAACCGCTCCGAGAGCCGCGTCGCGATGTTTGTCGCGAAGACGCCGTTCGGATACGACTCGGGGACGAAGATCCGGGTCCGCTTGAAGTTCGAGTCGATTTACGGTCGGCACGCGATTGGACGGGCGCGGTTGTCGTTTGCGACGGCGGCCGCGCCGAGCTTGAAGGAGACGCTGCCGCCGGCGGTGTTGGCCGCGCTCCAGACCGAGGCGTCGAAGCGGACGGCGGCGCAGGTCAACGTTTTGCGAGACTATTATCGAGGGTCGGTGTCGGGCGACGCGAAGCGGCTGCGGGACGAGTTCGAGGCGCTCAAGAAGCTCGAGGCCGAGCGCGACAAGCTGATCCCGAGCACGATGGTGATGTCGGAGATGTCGCAGCCGCGGAAGACCTTTTTGTTGAAGCGCGGCGACTTTCGGACGAAGGGCGAGGAGCTGACCGCGGCGGTGCCCGCGAGCCTGCCCCCGTTGCCGAAGGGCGTGCCCGCGAACCGGCTGGGGCTGGCGCGTTGGCTCGTCGACAGGTCGAACCCGCTCACGGCCAGGGTGACGGTGAATCGGTTCTGGCAGCAGTTTTTCGGCGTCGGGATCGTGAAGACGGCGAACGACTTCGGCACGCAAGGCGAGTGGCCGACGCATCCCGAACTGCTCGACCGGCTCGCGGTCGACTTTATGGAGAGCGGCTGGAAGATCAAGCGTTTGCATAAGATGATCGTGACGTCGGCGACGTACAGGCAGTCGACGCACGCCTCGAAGTCGCTCCGCGAGCGCGACCCCGACAACCGCCTGCTGGCGCGCGGGCCTCGGCACCGGCTCGACGCCGAGGTGATCCGCGACCTCGCGCTGTCGGTCAGCGGGCTCATGAACCCGACGATCGGCGGGCCGAGCGTTTATCCGTACCAGCCGCCGGGCTTGTGGGAAGAGGTGGCGATCGGCGGCAATTTCTCGTCGCAGTCGTACGTGCAAAGCCACGGGAACGACTTGTATCGGCGCGGTCTGTACGTTTATTGGAAGCGGTCGGTGCCGTACCCGCCGCTGGCGACGTTCGACGCGCCGTCGCGCGAGTTCTGCATCACGGCGCGGCCGCGGACGAACACGCCGTTGCAGGCGCTCGTCCTGATGAACGACCCCGCGTTTTTGGAGACGGCCCGCGGACTGGCGGCGCGGGTGTTGAAGGAAGGCGGCGGCGACGACCGCGCTCGTTTGGAATACGCCTTCCGGCTTTGTCTGGGGCGTCGTCCCAACGACCGCGAGCGCGCGGTGCTCGGGCGGGCGCTCGAGGGCGAGCGCAAGCACTTCCGGCTCGATCCGAAGGGGGCCGCGGCGCTGACCGCGGTGGGCGAATCGCCGCGACCGCTCGACATCGACCCGGCCGAGCTCGCCGCCTGGACCGCCGTCGGCAATATCCTCCTCAACCTCGACGAGACGATTACGAAAGGGTGACCGCGATGGACCCGTTCGACCAACTTGGACGCGATCAGACGCGTCGGCAGTTCCTGGGCCGTTCCACGAAGGGGATCGGCGTCGTCGCGCTCGCCTCGCTGCTCAACGAAGGCCGGCTCCTGGGCGCGAGTCCCGACTCGGTCGCGGTCGGGCCGCTCGATACCGAGGGGGCGCTGCCGCATCTCCACTTCGCGCCGCGGGCGAAGCGGGTGATCTATCTGTTTATGTCGGGGGGGCCGTCGCACCTCGACCTCTTCGACCCCAAGCCGGCGCTTACGAAGCGCACCGGCGAGGATCTGCCGCCGTCGGTCCGGATGGGCCAGCGCATCACCGGCATGACGAGCGGTCAGGCGCACCTGCCGATGGTCGGCGCGGCCGCGGCGTTCAAGAAGTTCGGCAAGAACGGCGTCGAGCTCTGCGAGCATCTGCCGCATCTCGGCTCGATCGTCGACGACGTCTGCCTGATCCGTTCGGTCACCTCCGACCCGATCAATCACGACCCCGCGGTCACTTACGTTTTGACCGGCAACCAGCAGCCCGGCCGGCCGACGATCGGCAGTTGGCTCTCGTACGGACTCGGCAGCGTAAATAAAAATCTGCCCGAGTTCGTCGTCCTGCTTTCGGGCGGCGGCGGCCAGCCCTTGCAGACGCGCTACTGGGGTCAAGGCTTCCTGCCGAGCCGTTATCAAGGCGTGCCCTTCCGTTCGCACGGCGACCCGGTGCTTTATGTCTCGAACCCGCCGGGCATCGACGGCCCGACGCGTCGACGCATGCTCGACGCCGTCCGCGAATTGAACGAGATCGAGCTCGACAGCGTCGGCGACCCCGAGATCGCGACGCGCATCAACGCCTACGAAATGGCCTATCGAATGCAGGCCGGCGTCCCCGAGCTGATGGACATCGCCCGCGAGCCGAAGGCGATGCTTGAGATGTACGGCGCGGAGCCGGGCAAGTCGTCGTTCGCGAACAATTGTCTGCTCGCGCGGCGGCTCTCCGAGCGCGGCGTCCGCTTCGTCCAGCTTTATCACCGCGATTGGGACCATCACGGCAACCTGCCCGTCGAGCTCAAGCGCCAGTGCGACGCCACCGATCGTTCCGCCGCGGCGCTCGTCCGCGACCTCAAGCAGCGCGGCCTGCTCGACGAGACGCTCGTGATTTGGGGCGGCGAGTTCGGGCGGACCGCCTACAGCCAGGGGGCGATCACCAAAAACAGCTTCGGGCGCGACCATCACCCGCGCTGTTATTCGATTTGGATGGCCGGCGGCGGCATCAAGCCCGGGCTCGTCTACGGCAAGACCGACGATCTCGGTTATAATGTCGCGGAGAACCCCGTGCCGGTCCACGACCTGCACGCGACGATCCTGCATTGCCTCGGGGTCGATCACACGAAGCTCACGTATCGCTTCCAGGGGCGCGACTTCCGCCTCACCGACGTCGAGGGGACCGTGCTCAAGCCTCTGCTTGCGTAAAAAAGACCGGACCGATCGAGGCGAAACCAGCGGTCGCGAGGCACGACGATGAAGAATCCCGCGACGATCACGACGGCTCTGTGCGGCCTGGTTCTGTCGGGGCTGTGCGCGGCGAGCGCCCGCGGCTTCGACGCGCCCGAGGATCGCCCCCCAAGCCCGGCCGCGGCCGACGGCGCGTCGGCGGAATTCTTCGAGAAGAGCGTCCGGCCTCTGCTCGTCGAGCGTTGTCAGACCTGCCACGGCTCGTCGAAGCAAAAGGGGGGGCTGCGGCTCGATTCACGCGCGGGGGCGTTGACGGGCGGCGCCAGCGGCGCGGCGGTGATCCCCGGCAAACCCGGCGAGAGCCTGCTCATTGACGCCGTGAATTACGGCGACGTCGTCCAAATGCCGCCGAAGTCGAAGCTGGCCGCCGCCGAGATCAACATCCTGAAAAAGTGGGTGGAGATCGGCGCGCCCTGGCCCGGCGGAACCCCGAATCCGCACGCCGGCGACGCGAAGCCCGGCGCCGTCAAGCCGTTCGACCTCGAAGCGCGCAAGCGACACTGGAGCTTCCAGCCGATCCGCGACGTGCCCCCCCCCGAGGTGAAACAGCGCGACTGGCCGCGCGGCGACGTCGATCGCTTCCTCCTGGCGGCGCTCGAGGCGAAGGGGCTCGCGCCCGCCCCCGCCGCCCGCCGCGACGTCTGGCTCCGACGCGTCACCTTCGACCTCGTCGGCCTGCCGCCCACCCCGTCCGAAATCGAAGCCTTCGCGCGCGACAAGTCGCCGCGGGCTTACGAACGCGTCGTCGACCGCCTGCTCGCCTCGCCGCATTACGGCGAGCGCTGGGGACGTCATTGGTTCGACCTCGTCCGCTTCGCCGAAACCTATGGACACGAGTTCGACTACAACATCCTGGACGCCTGGCGCTATCGCGACTACGTGATTCGCGCCTTCAACGACGACGTTCCCTACGATCAATTCGTCGTCGAGCACGTCGCGGGCGACCTGCTCGCGAGCCCGCGTCGGCATCCGACCGAAGGTTTCAACGAGTCCGTGATCGCCACCGGCTACGCCCTCTTCGGCGAGGGAACGCACTCGCCGGTCGACGTCCTCGAAGACGGCCTCGCGCACAAAGACAACCAAATCGACGTCTTCTCGAAGACCTTCCTTGGCCTCACCGTCGCGTGCGCGCGCTGCCACGACCACAAGTTCGACGCGATCACCACCAAAGATTATTACGCGCTCGCGGGTTATTTTTGGAGCGCGCGGCATCAGTACGCGTTCATCGATGCGCCCGCGCGGATCGCGAACAAGGCCGCCGAGCTGAGCCGGCTCGAGTCGGAAATTCTGGACGCGATCCCGCCGAACCGGTCGCGGGCCGCCGCGACGTCCCCCGCGACGCGGCCGCCGGCCAACACCAAAACGCCCGTCGCGGCGCGGACGCCGACCCCCGCGCGGCCAACCTCGACGGGGACGCTCTTCGAGGATTTCAGCGGCGCGGGCTACGACGGCTGGTCGGTCGTCGGCGACGCCTTCGGCGCGGGTCCCACGCGGCCCGGCGCGCGGCTCCTGCGGCTCGAGGCCGAGCCCGCGGTCGTCGACGTCGCGTCGGGCGTCGCGCACAGCGGTCTGACCGCCGATAAGCTGCACGGGGCGCTGCGGTCGCGGACGTTCACGATTGAAAAGCCGTTCATTCATTATCGAGCGTGGGGCCGCGGCGGCCGCGTGCATCTGGTCGTCGAGAGTTTCGAGAAGATCCGCGACCCGATTTACGGCGTCTTGATGTTCAACGTCGACCACGGCGACCAGCCGCGCTGGATCGTGCAGAACGCCTCGATGTGGAAGGGCCGACGCGCTTACATCGAGCTCTCCGACGGCGGCACCGCCGACTTCCGACCGGGACAGACAATGTACACGCCCGGCGACGGCTACCTCGCCGTCGACGAGATTCGCTTCGACGACGACCCCCGCCCCGCCGCCGATCAACCCGGCGCGGCCGCGCAGACGCTCAACGCCGACACCTCCGCGCGACTCCGCGCCGCGCTCAAAACCGACGCCAATCTCGCCCCCAAACTCGAGCGCGCAAAGGCGCTCGCCGCTTCGATCCCGCCGCCTACGCTCGTGCCGGCGCTCCTCGAAGGGACCCGCGTCGACCAGCGCGTGCACGTCCGCGGCAATCCAAAAACGCTCGGCGAACTCGTGCCGAGGCGGTTCCTGACCGCGCTCGGCGGCGAGAATCGCGCCTCCGACGAACACGCCGACGACCGCCTCGACCTCGCGCGCCGCCTCGTCGACCCCTCGAATCCGCTCACGGCGCGAGTGATCGTGAACCGCGTTTGGCTGCACCATTTTGGACGCGGACTGGTCGCGACTCCCGACGACTTCGGCGTCATGGGCCGCGCGCCGTCGCATCCCGCACTGCTCGACCACCTCGCGTCCGACTTCATGCGCAACGGCTGGTCGATCAAGCGGCTTCATCGCGCGCTCGTGCTTTCGAGCGCTTATCGCATGTCGAGCGTGCCGGTCGCGGGCGCGAAGGCCGAACGCGTCGACCCGTCGAACGAACTGCTCCACCGCATGAACCTGAGGCGGCTCGAGGCCGAGGAAATCCGCGACGCGATGCTCGCCGTCTCGGGGCGGCTCGACGCCAAAATGTTCGGGCCGAGCGTCCCGCCGCATCTGACGTCGTTCATGGAAGGTCGCGGACGGCCGGGCTCGTCGGGACCGCTCGACGGCGACGGACGACGAAGCATCTACATCAACGTGCGCAGAAACTTCTTGACGCCGATGTTGCTGGCGTTTGATATGCCGACGCCGTTTTCGACGATGGGCCGGCGGAACGCGTCGAACGTCCCCGCGCAGTCGCTCACCATGTTGAACGACCCGTTCGTGATCGCGCAGGCCGACTTGTGGGCGCGCAGGCTGCTTGCCGATCGCGCCGCGACCTCGCCGCGCGAACGCGTCCGCAGGGCGTTTTGGGAAGCCTTCGCCCGCGCGCCCGACGACCTCGAAATCGACCAGGCGCTCGAGTTCGTCCGTACCTCGACCTCGCGGCCCGACGACCCGCGCGGCTGGGCGGCGCTCTGTCACGTCCTCTTCAACGTGAAAGAGTTCATTTACGTCGACTGATTGATCTTAAAGGAGCGTCCGATGCACTGCGATCGCTGGATCAGCGCCCCGACGAATCGTCGCGAGATGCTGTTGCGGTGCGCGAACGGCTTCGGCGCGGTGGCGCTCGCCGGTTTGCTCGCCGAGCAAGACTACGGCGCGGCCTTGGTCGAGAACGTGCCGCCGGAAGGAGGTCCCGACGGCGGCGCGCGCCGCGGCCCGCACTTCGCTCCGCGCGCGAAAAGCGTGATCTTCCTCTACATGGACGGCGGGCCGTCGCAGGTCGACACCTTCGACCCGAAACCGCGTCTGACGCGTGAACACGGCAAGCCGATCCAGACGAAGACACATCCGACGCAGTTTAATAATATCGGCAACGTGCTCGGATCGCCCTGGAAGTTTCGCAATTACGGACAGAGCGGCTTGCCGTTCAGCGACCTGTTCCCGCACCTCGGACGCCGCGCCGACGACATCGCGTTCATCCGCTCGATGGTCTCGAATTTTTCCGAGCACACGAGCGCGAACTACTTTTTGCACTCGGGGAACGGGCTGCAAGGCCGGCCGAGCGCCGGCGCGTGGGTGACGTACGGCCTCGGCAGCGAGTGTCGCGACCTGCCCGGATTCGTCGTGCTCAACGGCGGCCTGATTCCGCCGGGCGGCATCGACAACTTCAACAGCGGCTTCCTGCCCGCGACCTATCAGGGGTCGGTGTTTCGGCCGAGCGGCGAAGCGGTGGCGAACATCGCGCCGCCGAACATCGACGAGGCGAAGCTGCAAGCGCGGAAGCTCGACCTGCTGCGGCGGCTCGATCGCGGCGTGTTGGCGCGGCTCGGAAAGGTCGACAGCCTCGAAGCCTCGATCGCGAACCAAGAACTCGCCTTTCGAATGCAATCCGCCGTGCCCGACCTGCTCGACCTCAAAGGCGAGTCGCGCGCGACCCGCGACCTCTACGGGCTTGACGACCCCTATCCACCAACGCAGATCTACGCACGCGAGTGCTTGATTGCGCGTCGACTCGTCGAGCGCGGCGTGCGGTTTGTCGAGCTGACGTGCCCGTCGGTCGGCACCGATCGCTGGGACCAGCACTCGGACCTCAAAAACGGCCACGAAAAGAACTGCCGCGCCGTCGACAAGCCGATCGCGGGCTTGCTCCGCGACCTGAAGTCGCGCGGGCTGCTCGACTCGACGCTGGTGCTGTTCGCGGGCGAATTCGGCCGGACGCCGATGGCTCAAGGCACCGACGGCCGCGACCACAACCCGTACGGATTCACCGTCTGGATGGCCGGCGGCGGGATCAAAGGGGGCACGATCCACGGCGCGACCGACGACTACGGCTATCACGCGGTCGAGAATAAAGTGGAAATCCACGACCTGCACGCCACGATGCTCTACTTGCTCGGGCTTGATCACAAGCGGATCACGTATCGATTCGGCGGGCGCGACATGCGGCTGACCGACGTCTTCGGCGAGGTTGTGCACGAAGTGATCGCGTGATTCGAAGGGTCGGTCCGGATCAGGCGCGCGTTGCCTGGACGAGCGCCGCAACGCGCGCGGCGTCGACGACGTCGGGCTGCGTGCCGAAGGCGGATCGCCACAGTGCCGGCAAAGGCGCGGCGGCCGGCGCAACGCTTGCGACGCCGCCCCCCGCGTGAATCTCCGACACGCCGGCGAGGCGGATCAGCGCGCCGACGTTGCTCGCGTTCACGCCCGCACCGGCGATGATCGCGACCCGGCCGCGCGCCGCGACGACCAATTCGCGGAGCTGTTCGCGGCCCTCCCACGCCGACGCGGCGCCGCCTGAAGTGAGCACGCGATCGACACCGAGCGCGGCCAAAGTCTCGAGCGCCGCGAGCGGTTCGGGAACGACGTCGAAGGCGCGATGAAACGTCACGGAGAGCGGCCGGGCGGCGTCGATCAGCGCGCGCACGCGCGTCTCGTCGATCGACCCCGACGCGTCGAGCGCGCCGACGACGACGCCGTCCGCGCCCAGCTCGACGGCGCGACGGATATCGAGCAGGCAGACCGCGCACTCGTCGTCCGCCAGCACGAAGTCGCCCGCGCGGGGACGGATCAATACGTGCAGGCCGATCGAAATCGCGCGGCGCGTGGTTGCGATCAACCCCGCGCTCGGGGTCAGGCCGCCGGCTCCGAGCGCGACGCACAATTCGACGCGGTCCGCGCCGCCGCGTTCCGCCGCGACCGCCGAGGCGACGCCGTCGACGCAGATTTCGACGATCGTAGATGCCGTCACGCCGTCCTCGTGTTCATCCACTTGCGTCAGAGTACGTTAACTCGCTTCGGCGAGTCGGGTGCGAGCGATGGGACGCCGCGGCATGACGGCGCGCGTGCGGTCGCGGAGCGTCTGATATTTGGCGTCCCAGGTGAAGCCGCGGGCGACGCGGGCGCGGCCGGCGAGTCCGACCATCGCCGCGAGCGCGGGGTCGTCGACGAAGCGCGCGAGTGCCTCGGCGAGGCGGGGGACGTCGCCGAAGGGGACAAGCAGGCCGGTTTTACCGTCTTGCACCACGTCGGGCACGCCTCCCGCGGCGGCGGCGACGACCGGCAGCGTATTCGCCCACGCCTCGAGAAAAACGATGCCGAACGAGTCGGTGCGCGACGGCATCGCGAAGACGTCGAGCGCGGCGTAGAAGTCGGGCCGGCCGTCGATCGGCAGCGGCCTGATGAGTGTGAGCCAGTCGGCGTCGCGGTGCGGACTGGCGGCGAGGTAGCGCTCGAAGTCGGGCGAACTCGTGCCCGCCAACACCAATTGAACAGGCTTATTGCCGCGAGACTGATTGAGATGAGCAACCGACTCCAAAAGGTCGACGGTCCCTTTGTTGAGGTCGAGGCAGGCGAGATGCCCGACGACGCGGCGGCCTTCGGGGATGTTGTAGTCGCGACGGAATCGAGCCGCCGAGCCGCCGGTAACGTCGCCGTGTTCGACGGCCATGCCGAGCTTGAACACGCGGTCGTCGTCGAGTCCCCAGGTGCGCACGGCGTCGGCCTCGAGGTCGGTCTGGACGACGACGAGGTCAGCCTCTTTCAGGAGGCGGATTTGATGCGGCTTCGTGTAGGCGCGATTGACCGGATCGCCGGGGGTCGCGAGGTGGAGGAAGGGGGTGAGGACGAGCGGCGCGCCCGCGGCTCGAGCCGTGCGGAGGGCCGCGTACGAGAAGACGGTGAAGGGAAATCCGACGCCGAAGACGGCGTCGTAGTCACCGCGAACGCGGTCGATGCCGGGCAGAATCGGCATGTACGACGCGAACCGGCAGCGGGTCGGCCAGTGCGGCGCGTAGCTTAAGAGGCGTCCGAAATAGCGCTGCATGGGATAGTGTCGGATCGCGAATCGACGCACGCGGGCGCCGTCGACGAGCGACTCCGCGGGGGCTTCGAGCCGCTTGCGTCGCGGGTTGTTGAAATACCAGAGGTCGTGGGCGTCGCTGGTGAAAACGTCGACGGCGTGCCCTTCGGCGACGAGGCGCCGCACGATCGCGCGGCCGTAAGTCTCCGCGCCGCCGAGGCAGGGGTGATAGCGATGCGTGAACCAGGCTACTTTCATACGACTGATCTCATTGGACAATTGTGTAATCACTTAATGTTCTGTACGGGCTTTGCCGCCGACTCGCCGCGGCGTGCGGTCAGGGTTGATTCCGCCGTGATGCGCAGCGATTTGACGCGTGCCGCGTAGGGGAGTCGCTTCCCGGTCTTGCTTCGCGCGGCGACGAAGTCGGCGGACATCGCGAGCGCGTGGATTCCGGCGGGGAGTCGAAAAGTCGGGCTGGGATACGAACGCGGCGTGCCGGGATCGAGATGCCAGGAGGCGATCGCGGCGCCGTTGCGACGGAGCGTGAGGTTGGATCGCGCCGCGAGCGCGGCGGCGTCGAGGTCGATGCGGAGCGGGGCGTCGTCGGCGGGGCTGAACACGAAGAGAGTCGAGTCGGCGGCGAGCGAGTGGTTGCCCATGAGGGGGTCGCCGAAGTTGCGCGGCCAGCCGCGGACGGGCATGACGACGGGCTCGGTGGGCGTCGGCAGCTTGCGGCGATCGATCACCGCGGCGGCGCCGTCGTCGAAAACGACCGCGTTTGCGAGCGGCTCCGGCACGGTCGCGCCTGCCCATCGATGCACAACGAGATAATCATACTTGTAGACCATCATGTAGAGCCATGTGTAGGCGGCGAGGTTTGCGGACGCGACGACGGGGTGCGCGGTCGGCGTGACGCCCCCCGCGGTTTCCGGCGGGATGTGCGCCGCGTCGAGCGTAAACGGCGAGGCGTCGGCGACTTCGTCGTCGAAGCGGCGGTTGGG
Organism: Planctomycetota bacterium; assembly: GCA_021777845.1. Taxonomy (GTDB): domain Bacteria; phylum Planctomycetota; class Planctomycetia; order Isosphaerales; family Isosphaeraceae; genus JAJYDB01. The sequence goes on along the minus strand of JAJYDB010000079.1, from coordinate 1,535 downwards.
CACGCCGCTGTAGCCGGTACTTGTTTTTAAGCGGTGCAGCGACTGCCAGTATCCCGCGACGGCCGCGACGGTCTGCGAGTTCGACGAGGCGAAAAGCGGCATCTCGAGGATCGCGGCGTCGTGATTTTGCGCGTGAATAAAGGCATACGCGGACGGGATCGCGGGGACTTCGAGATGCTCGCCGAAGGGGACGTTGGCGAGGTCGACGAGCGCGAGCGCGGTCAGGCCCGCCGCGAGCGCGACGCGTCGACGCGGGCTCGCGATCGACTCGGCCCAGTGCTTGAAGGCGGCGGCGGCGATCAAGGCGGCGAAGATCGTCGCGATGAGGTTGAAGCGCGCGGGGACGCGGATCAAACGGAACGGGGGCAAGATGTTCCAGAGCCACGCCGCGGGCAGTTCGACGTGATGCGCGCCGACCCAGCCGTACGCTCCCATCGAGAGCAAGACCGTCAGTCCGAGCGCGGTCCACCAGAAACGCGAACCTTCGAATCGCACCCGACGCGTGATCGCATAATGCAGCAGGAGCAGCGTGACGATGCCAAGATACGAGCCGCGCTCCACGACCGACGAGCCGTAGCCGCAGACGTCGTAGGGATTGAAGGGCAGGAGGGCGCTCGCGGCGTGCAAGACCGTCGGCGCGGCATAGCTCCAAAGCGGCGTGCCGAAGGAGTTGAACTCCGCGCGGCCGCGCGCGATCGAAAACCCGTGCGCGACGCCCCACAACTGGTTCGCGAAGAGCAGCAAGAGCCCCGGCAGCGCGAGCCCGACGAAAGCGGCGCTCCAGGCGAGCCGCGGCCTCAGCCAAGTTCGGAAGCCGCTCGACCGCGCAGCCTCGGCGAGCTTCCAGATCGCGAACAGCGTCGCCGGAATCGCGGCCAAAACCATGTAATACGCCGCACTCGCCGCGACCAGCCAGTACGTGAGCGCCGCGACCAACAGCCGGGCTCGCGTCGGCCGCGTCACGAACCGCATCCACGCCGCGAGAAAAAACGCGACCGACCCGAGATGAATGAGCTCGAGATGTCCGCGCGCGTGGATCATCATCGGCGTCGAGAGCATCGCGAGCAAGCCGCCGAACGCCGCCGCGCGTCGATCGCGGAGCACCTGTCCGATTAAAAAGAAAACGCCTAGTCCTGTGAACACAAAACCGAATATCCAGATCAGATTATAACAAAGCACGTCGTTGGACGTAATGCTCGAGAGCGGAATATAAAGGAGTGATTGCAGTTGCAGCGGCGAGAAATTTCCGAGCGGCGCGCCGACGGGATACTGCAAATCCGGGCAAAAGAACGGTGTGCGGCCCGCGAGCAGGCACGCCCTCGTCCAGCGCATCACCCAGAGGTGTTGGAGCGGGTCGACGAGCGACGGCAGATGCGTGGAGAGGGTCGCGCAGGCGGGCCAGGTCGCCGCGACGAGGCAGGCGAGGTATCCGAGCGCGACGGCGAGGACGTAGGCCGCGCCGGGGCGGAAGCGGTCTTCGGCGGGCGCGGCGAGGCCGGCGGGCGGGTTTGCTTTCGAGGTTGTCGACGTTGCCG
>JAJYDB010000343.1 GCA_021777845.1 Planctomycetota bacterium | reverse complement strand
AAGCAGTTTCGGGTCGAGCACGCCGCCCGACGCGGGCACTTCCACCAGTTTCGGTGCGAGATTGGCGAGAAACGTGCGTAGAATCTCTCGATACTCAGGATGCACCGAGCCCGCGACGACGACGTTGCCCGCACGGCCCGTCACCGCGAGCGCCATCAGCATCGCCTCGGCAACCGCCGAGCCGCCGTCGTAGAGGCTTGCGTTCGAGACGTCGAGTCCCGTCAGTCGCGCGACGAGCGTTTGATATTCGAACGTCGCTTGCAGAGTGCCTTGGCTCGCCTCGGGCTGATAGGGCGTATAGGCGGTGTAAAACTCGCCGCGGCCCGCGAGTTGGTCGACTGCCGCCGGAATGAAGTGGTCGTAAGCTCCGCCGCCGAGGAAGCACGGGCGAACGTCCGCCCCGGCGTTCTTCGAGAGCAGTCCGCTGACGTGCGACGTCAACTCCAACTCGCCCAACGCGGGCGGAATCGCCAGGGGGCCTCGCAGCCGGACGTCGCTCGGAATCACATCAAAGAGTTGGTCGATCGACTCGAGACCAATCGCCTCGAGCATAATGCGCGTATCGTCCTCTGTATTGGCGATAAAAGCCATCGAGACACCCCGAATGCGATTTCAAGGAACACGAGACGGCAGCGCCGGCCCGGGGCAGCTTGTAAAGCGATCAGATTGTAGACAAAGTCAGTTCGAAGCTCCACGTCGAGCGTCGGTTTTTTTACGGGCGGTCGCGCGCGATCTGACGATAAACACTTGTTGCCGAACAGTTGACGACTATTCCGCAGCGCTTCGCCGGCCTCGGCGCGGAACCTTAGTGTGCTTCGTCGGCGATCTTTTTTTCATAGACGTCGAAGTCGAGCAAGTCGGCGGGAAGCGTCGTCGAGTCGACCTTCACCTTGATCAGCCACCCCTCGTCGAACGGATGCTCCGCGAGGATTTGCAGGTTCGCCGCGACCGCGTCGTTCACCGCGACCACCTCGCCCGCCACCGGCGCGTACAAGTCGTTCACCGACTTCACGCTCTCCACCTCGCCGAAGCTCTTGCCGGCGACCAGTGTTTTTCCGACCGGCGGCAGGTCGATCACGATCAGGTCGGTCAGTTGGTCGACCGCGAATTTCGAAAGTCCAACGGTCGCAATGTCGCCGTCGAGGTGAACCCACTCGTGCGTGGGACTATATTTGAGCGCTTTGGGATCCATGACGCGGACGTGCCTCTCTTCCGAATTGCCCGACGCGGGCGGATTAAAGTGACAATCCAATCCTGGTGATCAAGTGCGCGGCGCGTGATATTGACGTCGTCATTCCACAGCGCGCGGACGCTTATAAAACGGCAGCGGGACCACGATCGCGCGTTCGCGTCGGCCGCGGACGTCGACCTCGAGCGTCGCACCCTCCGCGGCGTGCGACGGATCGACAAGCGCCATCGCCAAGCTCTGCTCCAGCGTCGGCGCAAACGTTCCCGACGTCACCTCGCCGACCTTCGAATCACCCGCGAAGACCTCGGCGCCTTGACGTGCGATCCGCTTCGAGTCGAGCCGCAAGCCCACGCGCGTCGCGCCGGGATCTTTCTTGAACTTCTCGAGCGCCGCGCGGCCGACGAACTCGCCCTTGCGGAGCTTGACCGCCCAACCGATGCTCGCCGCGTAAGGGTTTGTCGTCGCCGACAATTCGTGCCCGTAGAGCGGCATCGCGGCCTCGAACCGCAGCGTGTCGCGCGCCCCCAGTCCGCAAGGCTTCGCACCATAGGGAGCCCCCGCCGCCAGCAAAGCCTCCCACGTCCGCACCGCCTCTTCGGAGGGCAGCATCAACTCAAAGCCGTCCTCGCCGGTGTATCCGGTTCGGCTCAAAATCGTGTCCACGGTTCCAAACAGCTTTATGATTTTGGCGTGGTAATAACCCAAGCCGTCGGCGGCGTTGGGGGCGACGGCGTGCAAAGTCGCGGCGGCCGCGGGCCCTTGCACCGCGATCATCGCGACTTCGTGCGTGCGGTCGGCCGAAATCGCGTCGTACTTGCCCGCGAACAGGACTTTCGCGAGTTGGTCGACGACGGCGATCCGATTTGAAGCGTTGCAAACCATCAGCAGCCCGAAATGCATCCGATAGACCAGGATGTCGTCGATGAGGCCGCCGTCGTCGTTCGCGAGCAGACTGTATTGGATTTGCCCGTTCGTCAGCCGCGCGACGTGGTTCGTGGTCGCGGCCTCGAGCCACCCCTCGGCCTGCGGTCCCTGGAACGTCAGCCGGCCCATGTGGCTGACGTCGAACAGGCCGACTCCGCGACGGACCGCGTGATGCTCCTCGACGATCGTCGTGTATTGCACAGGCATTTGCCAACCGGCGAAGTCGACCATCCGACCGCCGTGCGCGCGATGCCAATCATACAGCGGCGTCCGAGGTTCCTGCGGGGTGATCATAATTTGAAGACGCTCAAATCGGTCGACGAGGCGAACACCGAATGCAACCGCGCCCGGAACCGGCGCGCGTCGCGACGAACCGAAAGCGTAGCCGAATTTGCACGCGCTCGGCAAGATGCGGATTGAAAAGCGCGATCCCGGCGCCGCTTCGTTGCCGAGGCGGATGCTTACGCGATCAGCTTGTTCACAACCTTGCCCGCGACGTCGGTGAGCCGGAAATCGCGGCCCTGGAAGCGGTACGTGAGCTTGGTGTGATCGAAGCCGAACAGGTTCATGATGGTCGCGTGGAAGTCGTTGACGTGGACGGGTTCGTCGACGACGTTCCAGCCGATGTCGTCGGTCTTGCCGATGACTTGCCCCCCCTTGACGCCGCCGCCGGCCATCCAAACGCTGAACGCGAACGGGTGATGGTCGCGTCCGTTGAAGATTTTGTAGCCGGGCCGGTTTTCGCCGAGCGGGGTCCGACCGAATTCGGAGGTCCAGATCACGAGCGTCGTGTCGAGCAAGCCGCGACGCTTGAGGTCGGTGAGCAACGCGGCGATCGGCTGGTCGGCCATCCCGCAGTTAAAGCCGAGCTCGAGGTCGAGGTCGTTGTGATGGTCCCAACTCGCGTGATAAAGATTCACGAACCGGACGCCTCGCTCGATCATTCGGCGCGCGAGCAGACAGTTGGTCGCGAACTGTCGATAGACGCCCGTCCCGCCCCCCGCGCCGACTCCGCCCCGGCCGCCTTTGTCAGGGTCCTTGCGGTCGAGGCCGTACATCGCGATCGTTTGACGGCTCTCGCCCGCCAGGTCGATCAGCTCGGGCGCGGCGGCCTGCATTCGAAACGCAAGCTCGTAGGCCGCGATCCGGCTGTTGATTTCGGGGTCGGCGAGCTGTTGCTCGCGGATCGCGTTCAGGTCGCGGATGGTGTCGATCGTCTCGCGCTGGAGGTCGTTGGTCAGCCCGGCGGGGTTGCTCAAGTTGAGGACGGGGTCGCCCTGATTGCGGAAGAGCACGCCTTGATAGGTCGTGGGCAGAAAGCCGCTCGACCAGTTCGAGGTGCCGCCGCTGGTGCCGCGGCCGGCGGTCAGAACGACATAACCGGGCAGGTTGCTCGATTCGCTGCCGAGGCCGTAGTTGAGCCACGAACCCATGCTCGGCCGGCCGAACATCTGCGAGCCGGTGTTCATGATAAGCTGGCCGGGGTGATGGTTAAACGCCTCGGTATGCATCGAGCGGACAAGCGCCATGTCGTCGACGTGTCGCGACAAGTGCGGCAGGTAATCCGAGAGCTCCATCCCGCATTGCCCGTGCTTCGTGAAGACGCGGTTGCTGCCCAGCACCCGCGCCGTCTCCTTCTTGATGAACGCGAATCGGACGTTCTTCGTGAACGACTCGGGAAGCGGCTTGCCGTCGAGTTCGCGGAGCTTCGGCTTCGGGTCGAAGAGGTCGAGCTGGCTGGGTGCGCCTTCGAGATAGATGCAGATGCACTGTTTGGCCTTCGGCGCGAAATGAGGAGGCCGCGGCGCGAGCGGATTCGTCCCGCGGCTGGTCGACGACTCCGCGGCCAGCAGGCCGTCGTCGCGGAGCATCGTCGCGAGCGCGGTTAGAC
>JAJYDB010000342.1 GCA_021777845.1 Planctomycetota bacterium | reverse complement strand
GGTCGAACTCGCCAAGCTGCTCGATGTGAAAATTGAAGTTTTCGTTGTGCGTATCGTAGTTGGAGTGCGACACTTGCACGAACGTGACCCCCTTTTCGAGCAAGCGCCGGGCGAGCAGGCAGTGGCGTCCGAAGTCGTACTTGCCGTAGCGGTCGTGATCTTTCGGCGGCTCCTTCGCGACGTCAAACACCTCGCGTTGCCGCATCAAGAGCGCGGCCTGCTCGTACGAATAGACGTACGCCTCGGTGATCGCGGTGCGTCGACGGCTCAAGAACCGTTCGTTGACGCGCTTGCGGAAGTCGTTGCGGGCGGCGTCGAAGGGCTCGGTGACGTGCCCCGGACGCGTCGTGTATTGCGGCGGTTGGCCGTTCCCAAGCGCGATGCCGGCGTATTTCGGGCCAAGATAAGCGGAGTCGTTCGCGCGGCCGCCCGAGCCGCCGGGGGTGATCAAAATGTTGCCCGGCAGGGCGCTCTCGCCGGGCGTCATCGCCTTCGCGCACACCGCCCCGATGTTGGGATACTCCGCCGCGGGCGTCTGTCGACGACCCGTCAGCATCATGTACGTCCCCTTGCCGTGGTCGTCCTCGTGCGTGTTCACGCCGCGGACCAGGCAGAGGTGATGCATCTGGCGCGCGACGTTCGGCAGCAGCTCCGAAATCCGAATCCCCGGCACAGAGGTCTCGATCGATCGGAACGGGCCGCCGGTCTCGGTGCCCGGCTTCGGGTCCCAACTTTCGAGCTGGCTGAGGCCGCCGTGCATGTTAAAGACGACGACCCGCTTCTGCCCCGCCGCCAGTTGCGCGGCCGCGATCGGGCTCGAAAACACTCCCAAACCCCCCGCGACCGACCCCGCCGCCGTCGCCGCGAGACCCGCCAAAAAACGCCGCCGCGCCGCGTTGTGCTCGGGCGACCCGCAAGAATAAGTGCACTTCATGACCGGCCTTCCTTTCCGAGTATGGGAGGCGTCTCAGTGATTGAACCGGAATTCGACCGACGTCAGGAGTCCCCAAACCAGCTCTTGCGCCGCGGCGGTCCGCGCGGCGGCGGACACTTGCAATGCCGTCGCGACGTCGTTCGTTTCGGCGGCGGTCGGCATGCGCGCCAGGATCGTTAAGTACAGGTCTTCGGCAGCCTTGCGCGGATCGGTCGCGCGCGCCAGGCGATCGGTGACGTTGCCGCCCGCGGGGGCGATCCAGCCGTTCACGTCGCCGCCGTTCGCCGCGAACAGCGCCTGGTCCGCGGTCGCGAAGAAATCGTTCTGAGGCTGGCCCGCGCCCGCGCCGTACACCCGCGCGAACGCGCCCATGCTCCCCTTTAATTTGGCGAACGTCCGCTCCTCGACCGCACGCGCGCGCTCACGGACCTGCGCGGGATCCGACTGCGTTTGCGCGGTCAACGGCTTCGTCTTATTCAGCTCGGCCTCCGCGGCCAGCCGGGTGCGGTCGTAGACCCCGGTCGCCTTCAGGATGCTCCAGCAGAATTGTTCGGGCGTGAGCGGCTTGAGCTGCGCGGTCTCGAAGTCGTTCGCGAGCATCGTCGTCAGTTGCTCGGACGCGGCCGCGATCTCGGACCGCAACTCTTGCGACTTCGCCTCCGCGGCCGACAACGCCTGGCGAGCGGCGACGCGTTCGGCGTCGCGACGCGTTTTCAAGGCCGACGACGCGTCGAGAGCACGCTCGGCGGCGGCGCGCGCCTCGGTCGCCCGCCGCAGCGCCGTCGAGGCTCCGTCGAGCGCCGACCGCGCGTGGCTCGTCACCGAATGCAGCTCGTCGGCCTTCGCCTTCATAAGAGCCGCGGCCTTGCTTAAGTCGGCGTCGTTCGGAAAATTCCCGAGCGCGATTCCGACCGCGGCGCGGGCCGCATCGACGCTCGCCACGCTCTTTTGATGCCGATCGAACGCCGTTTGAGCCGCATCCAGAGCCTTTGCCGCGGCGACGCGGGCTTGCTCGGCGGCCTGCGACTCCGACTGTCCGCGCACGCGGTCCGCGGCGGCCGCCGCCGCGACCTTTTCGGATTGATCGACAGCCTCGCGCGCCGCCGCGACCGTTCGCGACGATGCCTCCGCGGCCGACCGCAGCGTCGCGACCTGCAGCTCCGTTTCGAGCAGGTCGACCCGCTTTTTGCGCTCTTCGAGCGCGACGCGCGTCTCGGACGCCCGCCGCCTCGCCGCGATCACGAGCAGCTCTTGCGCCCTCACCGCCGCGCGCAGAGGCAACGTCTTCGATCGCGCCGCCTCGACCGGTTTCGCCGCGGCGGCACGCTCGTCGGAGGCCTTTTTAAGCGCGGCGGCTTTATCGGGGGTGGTCTTTTGCAAGCCCGCGATCTCGGCGGTCAGTGCTTTCGCGCGGTCTTCGAGCTTCTGCGCGGCGGCGGCGACCTCGGGCTCTTTGGGCAGTTTTTTGAGGACGTCGCGGGCCTTCGAGGCAGCCTCGGCGAGCAGCTTCGAGGCCTCGCCGCGGGTTGCGATCGCCGCCGCGAGGGCGTTGACCGCTTTCTCCGCGTCGTCCAACTTTTTCGAGGCGACGACGTGCTTCGCGAGCGTCTGGTCGACCTCGGCGACCGCCGGAACAAGCGCCGACTCGGCTTTGTGCCACGCCCGAATTGCTTTTCCGTATTCCTCTTGCGCCGCCTCCGAGGCCGACGTCAGCGCGTCGATGCCGGCCTTCGCCTCCGCGAGTGCGGACGCGATCTCGCTCGCCCGCGACGGCTCGACCGCCGGCGTGTCGATCGACCGCTGATACGTCCGCGTGAGCGCCAATTCTCGCAAGAAGGCCCTGGCGTCGAACCGCAGCGCGACCAGCTCGTCGGCGAGCATCGCCAACAGCGCCGGGTTGCTGGGCGGATTCGCGGGGTGGTGCAGGTCGAGCGGATGCACGAGGCCGCGGCCCATCAGAACCGCCCAAAGTCGATTTGCGATGTTATGATTGAATGCGAGATTCGTGCCGTCGGTGGCGAGCGCCGCCAGTTGCGCGCGGCGGCTGGATTTCGGAACGGGCAGGACGTTGTCCGCGGGCGCGACGCGATACTCTGCGCCCGGCGGCAACACAGGCTCGATCAGTTCCGCGCCGCCGAGCAGCCGCGGGCCCGTCAAGTGCGCGTCGTTTTTCACGAACACCGAGTCGAATTTCAGATCGACGCCCGCTTTCTCCGCGTAATAAAGCTTGTCCTTGCCTGCTTCTTTGCGAGTGAGTGCGTACGAGGAGCTAAAAAAAGCGAGCAGGCCGTGATAGTCCGACTGTTGGTAATCTTCGATGAGCGGGTGATTGTGACACTGAGCGCACTGCATGTCGCGTCCGAAGACGATTCGCCCGACGTCGCGCGTGATCAGGTTTGGCTCCGCGCCGCGATCGAGGTAAAACCGCGCAGCGGGTCGTAGCTTCGGGTCGGCGCCGTCGGCGCTGAGGATTTCTCGGAAGAGTAGATTGAGGGGGCGATTTTCACGCGCGGCGGTCAGCAAATAGTCGTGCCACTCGTCGTCGGTCACGGACTGATTTGGACGTCGCTCCATGAGCATGAGGTCGAGGGTCGTCGCGAAGAAGCGCGCGTGGAGCGGGCTTTCGAGCAGCCGGTCGACGACTTTGGCGCGCTTCTCGGCGGCGGGATCGGCCAGAAACGCGCGGACCTCGTCGGGCGAAGGCGGCATGCCGGTGAGGTCAAGCGCGACGCGACGAAGGAATTCGGAGTCGCTCGCCAAAGGGGTGGCCGGCGCGGCGGTGCTCGCTTCGATGAGGCGGTCGATGCGTTCGTGGAGCGGGGTTTTCGGCGCGTCGGACCCGGCCAGAGCCGCGGAAGTCGCGCAACCCAGAACGCACACGAGGGCGCATCGAAGCACGTTCAATCGCGGAATCGGGTTCGGCATGAGGGAGGCCTCGCGACGTCCGAACCAAAATGCGGAGGGGGTTCGGCGTTCGTTTGCCCGCATCGGCAGCGCACCGGCGGTTGTTTAACGGATCTTCAACATCGTTTATAACGTAACAATCGCGGCGTGTAAACCCTTGGGCGGGGTTCGGAGCT
>JAJYDB010000078.1 GCA_021777845.1 Planctomycetota bacterium | reverse complement strand
GGTGGCGACGCCGGCGTTCATGCCGGTCGGCACGCAGGCGACGGTGAAGGGGACGACGCCGGAGCAGCTGCGCGCGACGGGCACGTCGATGCTGCTTGCGAACACGTATCATTTGGCGTTGCGGCCGGGTGAGGACGTGGTGGCGTCTTTGGGCGGTCTGCATCGATTCATGGGTTGGGATGGTCCGATCCTAACCGATTCGGGGGGGTTCCAAGCGTTTAGTTTGGCGGCGCGGTCGAAGCTGACGGAGCGCGGGGTGGCGTTTCGGTCGCACATTGACGGCCGGGCGCTGGAGTTGACGCCGGAGCGTGCGGTGTCGATTCAGGAGGCGTTGGGCGCGGACGTCGCGATGTGCTTCGACCATTGCCCGGCGCTGCCGGCGAGCAAGGAGGCGGTCGCGGAGGCGGTGGGGCGGACGATTCGCTGGGCGCGCCGCTGCGCGGATTCCCGGATACGGGACGACCAGGCCTTGTTTGGGATTGTGCAAGGAGGGCCGCACGAGGATTTGCGTGCGGAGTGCGCGGAGGCGTTGGTCGCGATCGGTTTTGACGGGTACGCGATCGGCGGGGTGAGCGTGGGCGAGGAGCGTGCGCAGGTGCGGGAGGCGGTGCGGGTGAGTGCGCCGCGGCTGCCGGACGGGCAGGTGCGCTATTTAATGGGGGTGGGGCGGCCGGAGGATATATTAGACGCAGTCGAGTGCGGCGTGGACTTGTTCGACTGCGTGTTGCCGACGCGGAACGCGCGGAACGCGACGTGTTTGACGTCGTTTGGGCCGGTGAAGCTGCGGAACGCGGCGCATCGACGCGATCCGAGGCCGATCGAGGAGGGTTGCGGGTGCGCGGCGTGCCGGGGGGGGTTCAGCCGCGGGTATCTGCGACATTTGTTTATTGCCGACGAGATGCTCGGGCCTATTTTGGCGACGCTGCACAACCTCACGTACATGCATCGGCTGATGGGACGGATTCGGGAAGCGATTGGTGCGGGTCGGTATGTCCCATTCCGGTCGGAGGTGCTTGAAGCTCTCGGGTCGAATCGCTCTAATAGCTGGTGATAAAGCCGGTTCGAACGCCTCGACGGTTGGGGTTGTTTGTTTGTCCGCACGTTTTCGCGCGGCCGGTTTGCAGAAGAACTTGTTGTGGAACCGCGCATGTATAGGTTGTGGATGGACGGATTGAGTTTGATTGGGCAGGCGGCGGCGGCCGGGGGTGGAGCGCCCGCGGCGGCGGGTGATGCGGCGGGGTCGCCGTTGAGCGGGATTTTGTCGTTGGTGTTGCCGCTGACGCCCGCGTTTTTGTTGTTTTACCTGTTGGTATTGCGTCCGCAGCAGCAGCAGGAGCGGAAGCGTCGCGAGACGATCGGCGCGATGAAGAAGAACGACAAGGTACTGACGAGCGCGGGGATTTTCGGGACGGTGGTGTCGGTGGATCCCGAGAGCGACCGGGCGGTGGTGCGGATCGACGACGACAAGGGGGTGAAGATTTCGATCTTGAAGTCGACGGTCGCGCGGGTGATCGACTCGGAGAAGGAGTGATCGAGCGGGACCGGGAAGGGTTGGACGCGGGAGCGCCGCGGTTGGTTTGGGGGAGCGCGGCGGGTTCGGGGGTGGTTCCGCGTTGACGATCGCGGTGGGCGCTCCGCGTTGGTCGCGGCGGCGGGGAGTCGCGACGGCGGCGGTTCCTGGTCGCGGGCCGATTTGAAGCAGAGGCTCGTCGCGGGCTGATTGAGACAAATCCGATTGAAAAAGTTCGCGGGCGCGCCGAGGGATCGGCGGGTCCTTTTGTCCTCGGGAACGACCATGAATAAGCTCACGAATCTTTATTGGAAATTCGCCCTTATCGGGTGCGTCACGCTGGTTGGTTTTTTCGGGATGTGGCCGCCGTCGTCGAAGCTGAAGCTCGGCATCGACCTTTCGGGCGGAACGATCTTGGTATACGAGGTGGTGCGGGAGAATCTGCCGGCGACGTTCAACATGGACGACGTGATCGCGCAGCTCAAGAAGCGGCTCGACCCCGACGGCGTGCGCGACATACCGATCCGCAAGATCGGCAGCTATCGCTTCGAGCTGATTCTGCCGCTGGCGACGCCCGAGGAAGTGGACGAGGTGAAGCGGAACATCACCGACACCGGGTCGCTCGAGTTCCGGATTTTGGCGAACAGAAAGCACGACTCGGCGGTGATCGAGCGGGCGCTCGGGCCGAACGGGTTCTCGAAGCCGCCGGCGCGCTATAAGTGGGCGCGGCTGGGCGAGGTGTCGAGCGGTGAGAATCCCGAGTTCGGCGGCCTCGCGCTGGTCGACCCGAAGCAAAGCTGGAAGCCGAACCTGTATCGCGACGTGTTCGCGGAGCTGACGGGCAAGGACGCGACCGGCAAGGTGAACACGGTGACGGCGCGGGTGAAGTCGAACACAACCGACACCTTGACGTTCGCGGATCCGATCGGGCTGAAGACGGTGACGTCGTATCGCGTCGAGTACAACCCGAGCGCGATTCGCGCCGGCGACCCGTCGCGGCAGTCCCCCGACGACCCGATCATCCGCGAGGAACAGGTGGCGCCGGGGCGCGTCGAGCGCTACATTCTGTGCAACCTCGACCGTCAGGACGTGACCGGCGAATATTTGAGCGGCGCGGAGCCGACGACCGACGAACGGATGCAGCCGGCGGTCAAGTTTTTCTTCAACCGCAAGGGGGGCTATCGCTTCGGACGCTTGACCTCCGAGCACCTGCCCGAAGAAGAAGGGGCGTTCAAGTATCGGCTCGCGATTTTGCTCGACAACATCGTGAACTCGGCGCCTTCGCTGAACTCCGAGATCCGCGACCAAGGCGTGATCGAAGGGGGTTCGCAGGGGTTCAAGGCCGAGGAAGTGCAGCACCTGATCACGATCCTCAAGAGCGGCAGCCTGCCCGCGACGATCAACCCGGTGCCCTTGCAAGAAGAGAAAGTCGGCCCGACCCTGGGCGAGGACACGATCGCGAAGGGGCTGTGGGCGATCGGCGTCTCGATGATCGTCGTGCCGTTTTTCATGATCATTTATTATCGGTTCGCGGGGTTGGTGGCGGTCGTCGCGCTGTTCATGAACATGATTTTGCTGATCGGCTCGATGGCGCTGATGCAGACGACGTTCTCGTTGCCGGGGCTGGCGGGGCTGGCGCTGACGATCGGGATGGCGGTCGACGCGAACGTGCTGGTGTTTGAACGCATGCGCGAGGAGAAGGAGCGCGGGGCGGGGCTGCCGCAGCAGATTAGGAACGGATTCAACCGCGCGTGGGTGACGATTTTCGACTCGCACATGACGAACTTTTTGTCGGCGATCGTGCTCTGGAGCGTCGGCACCGAGGAGGTGAAGGGGTTCGCGATCACGATGATCATCGGGATGGCGTGGAACCTGTTCACGGCGGTGTACGTGTCGCGGGTGATTTTCGAGTTCTGGCTCGCGACGGGGCGGCTCAAGAAGTTGACGATGATGCGTCTGCTCGACAAGACGAACATCGACTTCATCGGCCCGCGGTTCTACTGCATGGGGGCCTCGCTGATCGTGATCGCGATCGGCTTGGTCGCGACGATCGCGCGCGGCCAGGGGATGTACAACATCGACTTCACCGGCGGCACGCTCGTGACGATTCGTCTCGACGAGAACGACCCGACGGTGAAAAAGCTGTCCGAGTCGGATCGCGCCGCGTTCGTGCGTCAAAAGGCGAGCGCGCTGCCCGACGTGACGGTCGAGAGCCTGAAAATCGGGGCCGACACGACGCTCACCCGGTTCAACATTCGGACCACCGACAACGTCATCGACCACGTCAAGGACGTGATCGTCGAGGTCTTCGGGTCGGCGCTCGAACGCGTCGCGATGACCGCCGGGCCGGCCAAGCCGATCGACAAGGCCGCCTCCGCCGCGTCGCCGTCGCGATTCGCGTCGGGCCGTGAATACGTGCTCAAATTCAACACGACCAACTTCAACAGCACGCTGCCCCCCGAACAGACGATCGCCGCGATTTTCGCGCGGGTGCTCGCCGAGGCGAAGATCGCGAACCCCGAGGCGCGCGTCGAGGTCGTGAAGCTGCGGGCGCAAGGCTCGAACGAGTTGCTGCTGCGCACCGACCTCGAGCCCGAAGTCGCCGACGCGCAACTCAAGGCGCTCGCGACGTCGCTCCAAAACGACAAGAACCTGCTCTTCGAGCGGATCACGAACTTCGGCGGGACCGTCGCCGCCGAGACCCGCCGGCTCGCCTTGACCGCGACGATCGCAAGCTGGCTGATCATCATTGGATATCTCTGGTTCCGCTTCAAGTCGCTGACGTACGGCCTCGCGGCGGTGATCGCGGTCGTGCACGACGTGCTCGTGACCTTGGGCGCGGTCGCGCTCACGTACTGGCTGGCGCAGGTGCCGGTGCTGCGGACGGTACTGATGCTTGATCAAATGAAGATCGACTTGCCGATGATCGCGGCCTTCCTGACGTTGATCGGCTTCTCGGTGAACGACACGATCGTGATCTTCGACCGGATTCGCGAGCTGAAGGGGAAAACGCCCGATTTGACGGCGAAGATCGTCAACGACGCGGTGAATCAGACCTTGAGCCGGACGATTTTGACGTCGTTCACGGCGTGGCTCGTCGTCTTGATTTTGTACGTGCTGGGCGGCGAGGGGCTGCACGGATTCGCGTTCGCGCTCGTCGTCGGGTTCCTCAGTGGGACATATAGCACCGTGTACATCGCGAGTCCGATTTTGATCGACTGGATCGGGGTGAAGCTGCCGGAGAAGTCGGCGGCGAGCGGCAAGAAGGCGATTCCCGCGACGCGTTGAGGGTTAAGCGCGGTCGCGGAGGACGACGCCGCCGCGGACGGTCGCGAGGTTGCCGTCGCGGTCGCGGAGGAGGAGCGCGCCGAGGTCGTCGAAGCCCGCTCCGACGCCGGCGAGGATGCGCGCGCCGAGGTCGACGCGGACGGGTTGGTCGCGGAGCGCGTCGAGGGACCGGAGGCGTTCGAGGAGTGTTTGGTCGCGGTCGGCGAGGGCGTCGAGGAGACGCGGCAGGGCGTCGAGGATGAGGGTGAGGCAGCGCGCGGGGGCGTCGTCTTCAAGTTTTGATTTCGCGCATTCGTCGAGTGCGACGGCGCGTCGTTGGACGTCGGTCGGGGCGTGTTCGAAGCGGGTGGCGAGATTCACGCCGACGCCGATGAGGAGGCGTGGACCGCGCGGGGTATCGACGCGTTCGGGGAGGATGCCGGCGAGTTTGCGGCCGTCGATTTCGACGTCGTTGGGCCATCGAATCGCGAGTTGCGCGGGGCCTCCGAGGGCGCGGGCGGCGTCGATGACGGCGAGGGCGGCGGCGAGCGCGACGGCGGGTTCGAGCGCGGGGTCGAGCCGATGCGCGGCGGGGTCGAGGGCGACGGTGAACATCAGGCTGCCGTCGCCGGAGAACCAGGCGTTCGCGCCGCGTCCCCTGCCCCGGGTCTGACGCCGGGCGGTCACGAGCAGGGGCAAAACGGCGGCCGGGTCGGCGACGAGCGCGCGCGCCAGGTCGCTTGTCGACTCGACTTCGTCGCGCTGCACAACCTCACGAATCCACGAGTTGTTCATGATCGCGCGGCGGGCCCGGCGGGCGGGGTGTTCACTCGGCGGCGAGGCGGACGAGCAGCTCGCCGGCCTTGACCTGGGTGCCGACCGCGACGAAGAGTTCGACGACCTTGGCGGCGCGTTCGGCGTAGACGGTGGTCTCCATTTTCATAGCTTCAATCGTGAGCAGTTTCTGACCTTTGCGGACGGGGTCGCCGGCCGCGACGGCGACGCCGACGACGAGTCCGGGGAGGGGCGCGCCGATCTGGAACGGGTCGGCGGGGTCGGCGTTGATGGTCTCGCGGACCGACGAGGCGAGCGAGCGGTCGACGACCTGGACTTCGCGCGGCTGTCCGTTGAGTTCGAAAAAGACCGTGCGTTTGCCGTCGGCGTGGGCTTCTCCGACGGCGAGGAGCTTGACGATCAAGGTCTTGCCGGGCTCGATCTCGACGAGGTGTTCGACGCCTGGGATCGGGCCGTGAAAGAAGAGCGACGTCGGCAGCATCGAGGTATCGGCAAACAAGCGTTCGTGCTTGGCGAGGTCGGGGAAGACGCGGGGGTAGATGATCAGGCTGAGGGCGTCGCGGAGGTGGGCGGGACGGCCGAGGAGCGCGGAGGCTTGGGTGCGCGCGGCGTCGAGGTCGGCGGGGAGGAGGCCGGCGCCGGGGCGTTCGACGAGCGCCGGCCGGCCTTTGAGGACGCGTTCCTGGAGGGTCTTGGGGAAGCCGCCGGGGGGTTGGCCGAGGCGACCCTCCATCAATTCGACGACGCTTTCGGGAAAGGCGAGTTCGCGTTCGGGGTCGAGGATGTCGTCGGCGGTGAGGTTGTTGGCGACGACGAAGAGGGCCATATCGCCGACGACCTTCGAGGTCGGTGTGACTTTGACGATGTCGCCGAAGAGTTGGTTGACGTCGGCGTAGGCGCGGCAGACCTCGGGCCAGCGGCTCGCGAGGCCGAGCGCCTTCGCTTGTTGGAACAGGTTGGTGTACTGGCCGCCGGGCATTTCGAAGGCGTAGATTTCGGCGGAGGGGGACTTCAGTTCGGTCTCGAACGGAGCGTAGAGGGTGCGGACCTCGTCCCAATAGCGGCTGACCTCGATGAGCGCGGCGGCGTCGACGCCGGTCTCGCGGGGTGTGAATCGGAGCGCCTCGACGATGGCGTTGAGGCTGGGCTGCGAGGTCAGGCCGGACATCGAGGAGACGGCGCCGTCGGCGACGTCGAGGCCGACGTCGGCGGCGCGGAGGACGCTCGCGGCCTGTGCTCCGCCGGCGTCGTGGGTGTGGAAGTGGATCGGGACGCCGACCTCTTCGCGGAGCGTTTTGACGAGCAAATCGGCGGCGTAGGGCTTGCAGAGGCCGGCCATGTCCTTGATCGCGATCAGGTTCGCGCCGCGCTTTTCGAGCGCCTTGGCCATGTTGACGTAATACTTGAGGTCATATTTCGGTCGGGCGGGGTTGAGGATATCGCCGGTGTAGCAGACGGCGGCCTCGCAGAGCTTGCCGGAGTCGCGCGCGGCGTCGATCGCGACCTCCATGTTGGGCAGCCAGTTGAGGGCGTCGAAGACGCGGAACAGGTCGATGCCGGCGGCGGCGGATTCGCGGATGAACGCCTTCACGACGTTGTCGGGGTAGCTCGTGTAGCCGACGACGTTCGAGCCGCGCAGGAGCATCTGAAAGAGGATGTTGGGGATCTTCTCGCGGAGCTGGGCGAGTCGTTCCCAGGGGTCTTCGCGGAGGAACCTCATCGAGGTGTCGAAGGTGGCTCCGCCCCACATTTCGATCGAGAACATTTGGGGACAGAGCCGCGCGTAGGCGTCGGCGAGTCGGAGCATGTCGCGGGTCCGGACGCGGGTCGCGAGCAAGGACTGGTGGGCGTCGCGGAAGGTGGTGTCGGTGAGGAGCAGGCGATTTTGGTCGCGGACCCAGCGTGCGAAGGCCTCGGGTCCGAGCTGTTCGAGGATTTGGCGTGTGCCGGGCGGGGGCGTGCGCCGCGGGTCGAAGGCGGGCGGGGTCGGCTCGACGCCTTCGGGTCCGCTCGGTTTGGCGTCGCGGGGGATGTTGGGAAAGCCGTTGACCTTGACCTCGGCGGCGTAGGTGAGCAGCTTGGTGGCGCGGTCCTGGCGGACCGGGAATTGGAAGAGCGCCGGGGTCTCGTCGATGAAGCGGGTGGTGCAGCGACCGGCGAGAAACTCGGGGTGGGTGACGACGTTGAGCAGGAAGGGGATGTTGGTTTTGACGCCGCGGACGCGGTACTCCTGGAGGCCGCGCTCCATGCGTCGGGCGGCGTCGACGAAGCGGTTGCCGCTCGCCGAGATCTTCACGAGCAAGGAGTCGTAGAACGGGGTGATGATCGCCCCCGAGATCGCGATGCCGCCGTCGAGACGGAGCCCGAGGCCGCCCGGACTGCGGTAATGCGTGATCCGTCCGTAGTCGGGGGTGAAGTTCTCGGCGGGGTCCTCGGTCGTGATCCGGCACTGAAACGCATAGCCGAGCGTGCGGACCGATTCTTGCGCGGGGAGGCCGATTTCGGGGTCGGCGAGCGTGGCGCCCTGGGCGATCAAGATCTGACTCTTGATCAAATCGACGCCGGTGACGATCTCGGTGACGGTGTGCTCGACCTGGATGCGGGGGTTGACCTCGATGAAGTAGAACGCGCCGGAGTCGACGTCGACGAGGAACTCGACGGTGCCCGCGTTGTCGTAGCGCGCGGCGCGACCGATCTTGAGCGCCGCCTCAAGGAGGGCGTCGCGGATCTTGGGGTCGAGGTTATAGGCGGGTGCGATCTCGATCACTTTTTGATGGCGGCGCTGGACCGAGCAGTCGCGCTCGAACAGGTGGACGAGGTTGCCGTGCTTGTCGCCGAGGAGCTGGACCTCGATGTGCTTGGCGCGTCGGATGAACTTTTCGAGGAAGACGTCGGGTACGCCGAAGGCGTTGCCGGCCTCGCGACGGGCCTGTTCGAGGGCGCGGTCGAGGGTCTCGGGGTCGTCGACCACGCGCATGCCGCGTCCGCCGCCGCCCATCGACGCCTTCACGATCACCGGGAAGCCGATGCGTTCGGCGACGGCGCGGGCCTCGGGACCGGGCTCGACGGGGCCGTCGCTGCCGGGAAGGATCGGCGCGCCGGCGCGCGCGGCGAGGGCGCGCGCGGCCACCTTGTCTCCAAGCTGTTCGAGCAGCTCGACCCGCGGCCCGACGAAGACGATGCCGGCGGCCTCGCAGGCACGGGCGAAGTCGGCGTTCTCCGACAGGAAGCCGTACCCGGGGTGGATCGCGTCGACCTCCTTGCTCTTCGCGAGCGCGATGATCGACGGGATATCGAGGTACGACCGGATCGGCTCGCCCGGCCGGCCGACTTGATACGCCTCGTCGGCCTTCAAGCGGTGGATCGCGAACCGATCCTCGTGCGAATAGATCGCGACCGTACGGACGCCGAGCTCGTGCGCCGACCGAAACACGCGGATCGCGATCTCGCCTCGATTCGCGACCATCAGCTTGCGGATCACCGACATCAACCCACCCTTCGATGAAGTGGCGCGGACCTGCCCGCGACGATCGACCCCCAAGTCGACGCCGCCCGCCGCGCGGAGACGCACGCGTCTATCTTCGAATCTCCGGGCCCGAAGTACAAGCGCGGAGCCGGGACGAGCGCGAAACTCCGCCCCGCCAGGCGCTCACGTCTCGTCGGCGACAACGCGGTTTTCGAGCGTCCCAATCCGCTCGATCGTCGCCCGCACCACGTCCCCCGACCGCAGGTAGGTCCCCGACGCCGAGCCGACCCCCGACGGCGTGCCGGTCGAAATGATGTCGCCCGGCTCCAAGGTCATGATCCGCGACACGAACGACACCACCGCCGCGACCGGGAACACCATCTGCGCCGTGCTGCCGTCCTGCTTCACCTCGCCGTTCACCGAAAGCTTGATGCCCAAGGTCTGCGGGTCGGGCACCGCGCTCGCCGACGCCACGCACGGGCCGACCGGGCAAAAACCGTCGTGCCACTTGCCGTGCTGCCAGTCGAAGAAGACGTCGCGCTCCCGCGGCTTGCGGGTGGGATTCGGCTTGAATTTGCGGTCGCTGATGTCGTTCACGACGGTGTAGCCCGCGACGTGCTCGAGCGCGTCGGCCTCGTCGACGTGCCGGCAAGCGCGGCCGATCACCACCCCCAGCTCGCACTCCCAGTCGATGTGATGCGGCGAAACCTTCGGCAGGATGATCGGCGCGTTCGGATCCGCCAGGCAGGTCGAGACCGGCTTCAGAAACAGGTACGGGAAGGTCTCGGAGCGCTCGGCGGTGGTGCCGCCGCGCTCGACCACGTGCGCCGCGTAGTTGCCCGCGAGCAGCACGAGCTTGTTCGGCCGCGCGATCGGCGTCAGCAGCTCGACTTCGTCGACCGGCGTCGCCAGCGTCTCGCGACTCACGACGTCGAGCTCCTCGACCCAATGCGAGAGGTCGACCAACTGCTGATGATAAGCGCCGTCGGGCGGCAGGAAGTCGAGCAGCGACTCCGAGGAACACAGCGCAAGGTCGACGCCGGTCTCGTCGGCGTAAGCCTCGGCGGCCTGGTCGAGGGGGATCACGTGGTCGTCGCCGTAAAAGGCGAGCAACACCAGCCCGTCGAGACTGATTCGGCACAGTCGCATCTGCGCGAGTCCTTTCGAGGTGCGGAGAACGCTCAGTTACGAATTGCCTGTTCCTCGCAACCGGAATACTACCATACCGCGTCGCCGCGGTCGGAACAACAATCCGTCGTTGCACGGATCGAACGTTGGATGGCGTCAAGAAGCTCGCGGTCGTCGCGCTCGTCGATCGCGCGGAGGTCGAAGAGGACCGCGCCCCCCTGGACCCGCGGGACGACCGGCGGGTCGCCGAGCCGGAGCCTTTGCGCCCAGTCGGCCTCGGAGTCGCCGCAACCGGGGAACGGCGGGCGGACCCGCGCGGCGGCGGTCGCGATCGGCTCGACCGGCACGCTGCCCCCTCCTAAATAAGCCTCGGCGTCGATGCGGTCGGCGCACAGACCAACGTCGCGCAAGCCCGCGGCGAGCCGCTCGGCGCGCTCCCGCAGCCGTGCGAGCGGCACGCTTAAAAACGACCAGAGCGGGATCCGCGCCGCGGCGAGGTCGGCATCGAGCGCCAACCGAAGCGTCGCCTCGAGCGCCGCGAGCGTCATCTTGTCGACCCGGAGCGCGCGCATCAGCGGGTCGGACTCGATCAGCCCCAACGCCCGACGGCTCCCCGCGATCAATCCGCACTGCGGCCCGCCCAGCAGCTTGTCGCCCGAGAACAAGACCACGTCCGCCCCCGCGGCAATCCCCGCGCGCGCACTCGGCTCGCCCGCGACCCCCGGCGGCAACCCCGCCCCGAGCGACCCCGAGCCGATGTCGTCGATCACCCACAAACCCCGCGCGCGACCCAGCCCGCACAGCTCCTCGAGCGACGCCTCCGCGGTGAACCCGACGATCCGGTAGTTGCTCGGATGCACCCGCAACAGCGCCCCGGTCTCCGGCCCGATCGCGCGCTCGTAGTCGGCGATCCGCGTCTTGTTTGTCGTGCCGACTTCGCGCAGACGCGCCCCCGAAACCTCGAGGATCTCCGGCAATCGGAAACTGCCGCCGATCTCGACGAGCTGCCCGCGCGACACCACCACCTCGCGACCCCCCGCCAGTGCCCGCAAGGCGAGGACCGTCGCGCCGGCGTTGTTGTTCACCACCGCGGCGGCCTCCGCGCCGGTCAGCCTCGCGACCAATGCCGACACCCCCGACGACCGCCGGCCGCGCGTCCCGCCGTCGAGCTCGAACTCGAGGTTGCAGTAGCCGCGCGCCGCCTCGACCACCGCCGCCAACGCCTCCTCCGCCAGCGGGGCACGCCCCAATCCCGTATGCAGGAGGACTCCCGACGCATTCAAAACCCGCCGCAAACTCGGACGCTCGCCGTCTAATAAAGCCGCCGCCCGACGCGCCAGCGACCCCGCGTCGATCGCCGTCGCGCGCCCGCTTAAGATGTCGCGACGCGCCGCCTCGACCACCTCCCGCACGGCACGCAGGACCGCCGCGCGGCCGCGACGCGCCAGCGCCTCCGCCAGCTCCGGACGCGCCGGCAACGTATGCACCGCCGGCAGGTTTCGGACGCTCGCCTCGCTCATGTCGGCCTCGTTTCGATCTCCGCTTCCAACGCCGACGGCCCCAGCGAACGCGTATCGCCCGACCGCACCGTCACCCCCGCGCGGTCGAGGTACTCGCCGATCGGCACCGCGAATTTCCGCGTCGTCCCCAAAAGATCGCGCAGCTCCGACATCGTCATCGACGTGCCGTCGCGGAGCCGCTCGACCACCTTTCGACGCAGCTCGGCCTCCGCCTCGAAGTCGAGGTCGAGCCCGCCGCCGATCGGCACCACCTGCTGTTCGCCGCGAAGGATTTCGAGCAGCTCCGGCACGACCGCGGCCCGCGTCGCCGCCAGCTTCGCCAGCTCGGAGGCATCCGGCGGGCTGAAGCCGCCGCCGCGAATCGCCGCCGCCAGCTCGCCTTTTAAGCGACGCTCGCCCTGGCTCAGCTTCGGCTCGCGACCCGCGACCGCGATCGTCCGGCCGTCCACGACGATCGCCTGCCGCGCCGCGAGCCGGTCTAACAAGGCAGGCACCAGCCCTTCGCGGTCGAGGTCGGGGAGTTCGGCGGCGAGATGGACGCGCGGGATCGCGGAGAGTCGCGGCCGCGCCTCGTGGAGCCGCTTCAAGGCCCGCAGCACGCGGTCCTCGAGGTCGTCGACCACCTCGGCGAGCAGCCGGGCGCCGCGCTTCCCGACGGAGAGTCCGACCACGCGCCCCGCCGCCTCGAGCGCCGCCCCCGCCTCGGCGAGCTCGTCGCGCGACAAGCCGGTCAGCCGGACGAGCCGCACGTCGTCGGGCACGCCGATCCCCTCGAACGTGAGCGCCGCCGCCAGACGCTCGCGCGGGTCGTCCAAGGCCAGACGCCGCAGACGCTCGAGCGCCGACGCGTCGCGACGCCTGATCCGCCGCGCCGACGGCTGCAAAACGCGGCCGCCGCCGAGCGTCGCGGGCGGGCTTTCCTCGCGCAGGACGAACGGCCGGCCGTACTCCGACGTCGTCGGCTCCGCGAGGAAGAGCTGCGCGAGCCGCAAACCGCCCGGCCGGACCTCGTCCCCCTCGATCAGACTGAGCGTCGCCGTGATCTCGGCCGTCCCAATATGCAGACGGTATCGACCGCGGTGCCGCAGCGCCCTCGGCGCGGTCTCGACCGCGCGCAGCTCGACCGTCAGCGCGCGCGACGCCTCCAAATAGCCCGCCGCGCTCAGTTCCTGACCGCGCTCGACCTCGGTGTGGTGCACGCCCGCCAGGTTGATCGCCGCCCGACTGCCGCGGCCGACGCGCTCCGCCGCGCGCTCGTGACGATGCAAACCCCGCACCCGCACCGCGCGGCCGCTCGGATGCCACGTCAGTTCGTCGCCGACCGACGCCGTCCCCGACGCCACCGTCCCCGTCGCCACCGTCCCGTGACCGGGCAGCGTGAACGAACGGTCGATCGCCATCCGAAACAACCCCACGTCGCGCGGCCGCGGCAACCCCCCGCACACCGACCGCAACGCCGACCGCAGCTCGTCGATCCCCTGCCCCGTCGTCGACGACGTCCGCACGATCGGCGCGTCCGCGAGGAACGTCCCCGCCACCAACGCCCGCGCCTCCTCCTCGACCAGCGCCAGCCATCCAGGGTCGGCCAGGTCGCACTTCGTGAGCGCGACCACTCCCGCGCGTAAACCCAAGAGACGCAAGATCTCCAGGTGCTCGCGCGTCTGCGGCATCACCGAGTCGTCCGCCGCGATCACCAGCAACGCCAGGTCCAGCCCCGACGCCCCCGCCAGCATGTTCCGAATGAACCGCTCGTGACCCGGGACGTCGACGAGCGCCAGCCGATAGTCCCCTAAATCGAGCGCAGCGAACCCGAGGTCGATCGTGATCCCGCGCTGCTTTTCCGCCGGCAAGCGATCGGTGTCGACCCCCGTCAAGGCGCGCACCAGCGCCGTCTTGCCGTGGTCGATATGACCCGCCGTGCCCAGGATCAAGTCCCGCTCGCCGTCCATCGCCGCCCCCGCGCCGCCGCGATCCCCACGACAAACAAGTCTATCCAACGACCGCCCCCGACGGCAGGGGAGGCTTGCCGCGAACGCGTCCCGCGTTAAACTGCGTGGGAAAATCGCGACCCACGCCGCGAATGGACCTGCCTCACCCCGGGAACCTCGCCATGACACGACTCGCCGGCCTTTGCCTCGCGCTCGTCGCGCTCTCCGCCGCCCCCGCCGCGCCCCGACAGGCCGCGCCTCGCCAAAAAGGCGAGATCGAGATCGGCGACACCCCCGCCGCCGTCGTCCGCGAGCCGCTCGGCTGGGTCGACCTCCCAAAACTGACCGGGCCCGACCTCAGTCAAGGCTGGACCCGCATCTCGATCCCGCCCGAACGGCCCCTCGACCCCCGCAACCCCTGGTCCTACGACCCCAAAACCGGCATCCTTACCTGCCGAGGCGAGGGGATCCACGAGTGGCTCCGTTGGGACGAGCCCGCCGGCGACTTCATCTTCCACGTCGAGTGGCGGTTCGTCCCCGTCCCCGGCAAGAAAGGCTACAACTCCGGCGTCTTCGCGCGCAACTCCGCCGACGGCAAGGTCTGGCTCCAAGCCCAAACCGGCGACGGCTCCGGCGGCTATCTTTTCGGCGACATCCCCGTGCGCGGCAAGACCGAGCGCATCAACCTCGCCAAGCAGGTCAAGCTCCCCGTCGTCCAGCCCGCCGGAATGTGGAACAGCCTCGAAATCACCTGCCAAGGACCCAAAGTCTTCCTCTGGTCCAACGGCTACATGGCCAACTATCTGCCCAACTGCGACGTCCGCAAGGGATACGTCGGCCTTGAGGCCGAGGGCTGGCACATCGAGTTCCGCAACGTCAAGTTGAAGATCATCCCGATCGTCGAGGAGCCGCCGAAAAAGGCCGCGCCGCCGCGCTAAGGCCGCAGCCCCGACGCCCGCGGCCGCGCGGCCCGCCTCAATAACGCGGGAGGCTCGGATCGATCTCGGCGGCCCAGGCGTCGATGCCCCCGGTCAGCGACCACAGCCCCTTCACCCCTTGCTTCGAGAGGTTCATCGCCGCGTTCCACGAGCGAATCCCCTCGCGGCAATACACCATGATCGGCAAGTCGCCCGCCGACTTCCGAACCTCCTCGATGCTCGTGAACAGCTCGGTCATCGGCACGTGCAGGTCGACCGCGTTCGCGGGCAGCGCGATCGAGCAGTGCGCGCGCTCGGGAGGCTGACGGACGTCGAGCACCAACCAGCGCTCGCCCGCGTCGAGCCGTTGTTTGAACTCACGCACAGTCAGTTCGCCGACCGGCCAACCCATCGGATGCCTCCTCGCGCCGCAAACGTCGAACCTTGATTTCAAACCCGCCGCGACGCCGCCCCCTTCACTTCGAGGCCGCCACGCCGAAGTCGCCCAGCATGTTGCGCCAAATGCTGTGAATGTGGTTCGCGCCGTTCTGGGTGTTGTTGAACTCGATCAGGAACGTCGGTCCCTGCACCCGGTAAGCGTGCGGCTGCGTGCGGTCCGCCGGGCCGAACCAGGCGAATTTGATCGCGTCGGCCCCCGCCTTGCGAATCTCGTCGAGCCAGACCCGCGAGACTTCCGGCGGCATGTCGAGCGCGTACGACTCGACCAGCTCGCGCAGCGCGGTCCGCTGGCGATCGTCCAGGTCGGCGTAAGCCACCCCCTCCGCGGCCTCGGTCGGCGGCTGCGGCGTGTTCGGCGCGCGAATCTCCGGCGGAGCCTTCTCCGCGAGCAACGCCGACTTCTTCTGCGCCTCGTTCAACGACTGCACCAGCCGCAACGCACGATCCTCCAAATCCGCCAGCACCCGCAGACCCTTTCGCGGCCCCTCGCGCACCTCGCCCGGATTCGAGCCGAAGAAAATCGGCGTCGCCGAGACGATCTTGCCCTCGTCGAGCGTGATGTTCACCGACAAGTGGTGCCCCTCGACCCTCCAGCCCCACTTCCCCCACTCGCTCGGCGTCCCGAACAGCGAGAAATAGTAGAGCTCCGGGTCGCGCGTCGGTCCCGAACCCTTCTCCATGTCCTTCAAAATCTGCTCGAGGCTCATGATCGTCGTCGCCTTCAAATAGCCCGACGCTCCCAAGCCCGTGTGCAACAGACCAAACGCCAGCGCCCGCTGCGCCGAGTTCATCTCCTTCACCGGCAATCCCTTGCGCGGCCGCGGGATGAAGTGCCAGTTCAAACGCTCGGGCGAGTCGAACGCGAACATCCCCTTCGCCTTCTGACCGTCGTCGAGCGCCGCCGTCAGCCGCGACGCCGCCTCGTACATCGAGTTGCCGGCGCGGTCGGCGTAAGCCCCCGCCCACACCGCCAGCCCGACCACCCCCGACGCCGCCAACATCAAGCTCGGACGCAACCCGCGCATCATCTGCCCGCCCTCCTTACGACCCGCATCCCTCGGCCGTCGCGGCACCAAGCGGCCCCGCGCCCCGCCGCGACCAACCGGATTGTAACGCCCCGCACCCACCGAGTCATCAACGTTGCGAATCCGCAACCACAACCTCGCAAATCCCCGACAGCCCTCGTCGCAAATCCCGACGCCGCGCGGAACCCCGCACCCCCGCGCAACGATGCTAATGTATGGAGAGACAGCCGCAGCACTCCAAAACGCAGCGCAACCCGCGACGAAAAAAACATGATTCGCAAACGCCGCGCAGTCGCGATCCGCTCATCGTTGATGATCATTTTGCTCAGGGCGGGCCTGCCGAACCGGAGTCGCCGTCGTTCCTCGGGGATCCGCGTCCCGCCTCGGCTTGATCCCGACGATCGTGATCATCCCGCTGATTTTGGGATACATCCCCCGCGGGTTCTGATAAAATACGTCCGACCCGAGTCCCGCGTCGGCTGACGGGTCGCGCCGATCGGCCGTCCGCGGGATTTATCCTCTCTTTGAGTCGACACAAAGGAGATAGTCATGTCCGAAAAAAGCAAGCACGAGCACGGTAAGCCCGTGCCCTCGCACGAAACCCAGGCCGAACAAACGCGCGAGGCCAACGAGGCCGCCGCCGCGAAGAACGCCGGCGAATCGGCCCGCGAGCACATGGTCGACATCGGCCGCGGCAACCAACAGGCCGGTCGCCAGGGCCATGTCAAGCCGGAACAGCGTAAACCTTGATTCGATCGCGGTTTACGTTTGAGAAGCTCTGCCTGCGGAGGTCGCGGGCGGCCCGAACTCGGGTCCGCGGCCTCAACGCAACGCAGCCTCCGCGCGGCCACCGAGTTGACAACCGTGCCGGCCGCCCCACCAACCCGCCCTTGCACCTCTCGACGATTCGCCTATACTTTCAGTAGGATTTGAAAGCAAGAGGGCGACGCGACCGGGTCCGAGGCGGCTCGAAGACGGGCCGGGAGGCATGTCGATGGCGGGTTTACGCGTCGGTGCAGTCAACTATTTGAACGCGAAGCCGCTCTACTATAATTTAGGCGACTTCGCTCCCGGCACGTTCCTGTGCCTTGATTATCCGAGCAATCTGGCCGATCGACTCGCCCGCGGCGAGCTCGACGTCGCCTTGATCCCGTCGGTGGAGTATCTCCGCGGCGCGGCATTTGGATACGAGATCCTTCCCGGTTTCGCGATCGCGGCCCGCGGCCCCGTCCGCAGCGTCAAGCTGTTCTCGAACCTGCCGATCGAGCGGATCGACCGCCTCGCGCTCGACGCCGGCTCGCGGACCAGCCAGGCGCTCGCGCTCGTCTGGCTCGACCAGGCGCGCGGCGTCCGGCCCCGACGGGTCGAGCCGCTGCCGCTCGGCGTCCCGGTCGAAGAGAGCACCGCCGACGCCGCGCTCGTCATCGGCGACCGCGCCATGCTCGTCGACGAGTCCCGCTTTGCCGCGGTCGTCGACCTCGGCGCAGCCTGGAACACCTGGACCGGCCTCCCCTTCGTGTTCGCGCTCTGGGTCGCCCGCCCCGGCGTCGACCTCGGCGACCTGCCCGAAGTCCTCGAGCGCTGCCGCCTCGAAGGGCTCCGCAACGCCCGCGTCCTCGCCGAGGAACACGCCCCGCGACTCGGCCTCAACCTCGAATCCTGTGTCGATTATCTCACGCGTGTACTTTCCTATGACCTTGGACCGCGCGAAATCGCCGGTCTCCGCCAATTCGCGACCCGCGCCGCGCGGCAGGGCCTTGCTCCCGAAGGAGTTGAACTTGTCTTCCACGAACGTCGACGACATCTTGCGGCGGGCCGTTGACGGCGCGCGACTCTCCTGCGCAGACGGCGTCGTTTTGATGCGCGACGCGGGCTTGATCGAGCTCGGCCGCGCCGCCGACCTCGTCTGCAAGAAACTCCACCCAGAGCCGTACCGCACCTACAATATCGACCGCAACATCAACTACACCAACGTCTGCGCCGCGGTCTGCGACTTCTGCGCCTTCTACCGCAAGGTCGGCCACGGCGAGGCCTATGTGCTCGACCGCGAGGAATTGCTCAAGAAAATCGAGGAGACCGTCGCGCTCGGCGGCGACCAGATCCTCATGCAGGGCGGACTCCACCCCGACCTGCCGTTCGACTGGTACCTCGAGTTGCTCCACGACATCAAGGCCCGCTTTCCGCAAGTCAATATCCACGGTTTCAGCCCGCCTGAACTCCACTTTTTCGCGAAGCTGTATCGGATGCCGCTGAAAACCGTGCTCGAGCGGCTGAAGGCGGCGGGCCTCGGCAGCCTCCCCGGCGGCGGCGGCGAGATCCTCAGCGACCGCGTGCGCAAGGAGATCACCCGCGGCAAAGTGATGACCGACGACTGGATCAACGTGCATCGCGTCTGGCACGAGCTGGGCGGCAAGTCGACCGCGACGATGATGTACGGCCACATCGAAACGATCGAGGAACGCATCGAGCACTTCGAGCGCGTCCGCTCGCTCCAGGACGAAACCGGCGGGCTGACCGCCTTCATTTCCTGGACGTTTCAGCCCGAGCACACCGAGATGGCCGACGTCCCCGCGGCGGGGGCGTACGAATATCTGCGCGTGCAGGCGATCTCGCGTCTTTACCTGGACAACGTGCCGAACATTCAATCCTCGTGGGTGACGCAAGGGCCGAAGGTCGGGCACCTGGCGTTGTATTTCGGCGCGAACGACATGGGTTCGTTGATGATCGAGGAGAACGTCGTCGCCTCGGCGGGGACGGTGTACTATCTCACGCTCGAGGAGATCCGCCGCTCGATTCGCGAGGCCGGCTACATTCCTCGTCAGCGCGACGTCTACTACAATTACATCGACGCCGAGCCCGCGGTCGCCGCCGAGCCGGCGCTCGCGGGATAGGTCGTCGCTGATTTCCCCGGTTCAAGTTGCTAAGAGGATCAGCTCGGCTTCAATTCATCCGCTACTGCGAACGCGCTTTGCATAATATTGACAAGTACAGAACTGGGGCTAGCGCAGATTACCCGCGAAACTGAACCCCAGGAGCCCTGAATTGCAATTAACTTGTACTCGCATTCACCGTTCGGAGATTCCTTGACCCCAAAAATTGGGCCGCCGCTGAACCCGACAATGCTTCGATTCTCACGGTCGAGCTCGACAGTACCGTAGAACATCGGATCCGCGTGTTCGTCAAAAAGGGCCGGCTTTTCCTGCTTTTTTCTGATTGGCAGTGAACTAAGTTGGAGCGAGTTCAATCCGTCTTCTTTTCTCACTGAATCGCTCGGAATCCCGACTACAAAGTACTTGTCGAACTCCTCGGTCAGGCCGCCGCAGTCCGAGATCGTGAGTGGTTCTGTAGTGCCTCACTCGGAACTGGAATGTGCAGCCGGTTGGGTTAGTATGAACTCGATCGGAGGCACATTCCATGAGCCAGACCCGCCGGCACTTCACTCCCGACCAGAAAGCCCAGATCGTCCGC
>JAJYDB010000341.1 GCA_021777845.1 Planctomycetota bacterium | reverse complement strand
TGGGCGGACGGCGCGCGCCTCCTGCACGCGACTTCGGTGGTGCCGCATGCCGCGCTCCGCGCCGGCAAACCCTTCGCCGGTTCGTTCGCCGACGTGCTCACCTCGCCGTCGCTGCGCGAATCCTTCGAGCGGGATTTCCTGCCGAGCCTGGGGTTCTTGGCGGACGCCCTGTTCGTCGCGCTCGGCCCGACGCCGCTCGCCGCGCTCGACCACGCGGCGCGCGCGGGGCTGATCGCTCCGGAGCGGGTATTGGGAGCGTTGCCGCACCCCTCGTCCCAGTCCGGCAGTCAGGTCGACGTATATTGTTAACGGCGGCGAGAATCCGCGCATATTCGGCGGCGGCCGCCGACCTTCGGAATACCGATCAACTGACGACGCGCGCAGAACTGAAAGTAGCACCGAACCCGGCGAACAATTGTGGCGGCGCGCCAGCCTCTTGTAAACGCTGGCCTTCGGCCACCGCCTTCGGCGGCTATCGGCGTTGACAAGAGGCTGGCGCGCCGCGATTTAGCCGCCAAGAGTTCGACAGCAAAGTTTGTGCCAACTTTTATGCCGCCGCCGAATATGCGCGGATTCAGACCGCCATCGACATATATCTGGGCTTGCGCCGTCCCGAGGACCTGAAGGATGCGGACCCGGTGCGTGGGCGACTGGATTTCCTGCTGCCCGCCGCGGAGCGGCTCATGGCCGCCGTGGCCGCACGGCTCGGGACGGCGTCGCCCTTGCCGACCTCCCCGCCACCGCGTCCGGCGGCGGCGCGACCCGGCCCCTTCGGGGCCGGGCATGAGCGACCACCACTCGCCCCGCCATCCCGACCACCGCGATCCGTTCCGGCGGGGCTCGGCGCGTCGGTCGCGCCGTCGAGCCCCGCGTCGAAGGGGCTGCACTACGTCGTCACGCGCTGCGCCAATTCGGGATTGGTCCTCACGCCGCACGTCCACGACGACGGCAAATGGGTCGTGAGCCCCGATCGTTTCGAGGCCAACTACGTTCGCCTCGACCCCGGAACGCCACTGGAAGGATGGTTCGCGAAGGGCTACCGCCTGCGCATGAGCAACCCGGATAGGCCCGAAGTGGGCGCCAGCCTCATTCAGGCGGCGTCGATCAGGGGAAGACGGCCCGTATAAAACGAAAAAGGGGCGACCGCGAGGCCGCCCCTTGCCGCTACTCGTTTGCTGCGTCAGCCCTGGAATTTGCCGCGATACTTGGGCAAGCGGAGCGCCTCGAAGGCCTCGCGCACGTCCGTAGAGGCGCCGGGGACGCGGTGCCCGTAGGTGCCGCGCAATGCCTGCAACGAGATATCCAGTTGTTTGGCGACCTCGTTCTCGGAAATCCCCATCTCCAACAGCATCGTCGCGAATGAATGCCTGTAAACATGCAACGTGACCTCGATAATCCTTCCCTTGACGTCGATGAAACGCAGGTCGTCCTCCGAGACGGGCATCGGGTTCATGGCCGCGTTCTCCATGGCCCATTTGATCGCCCCGTCGAGTTGTCGACTGAACACGCGCCCCCAGGCGTTATGGACGATCCACTTGATCCCCTTTTCGCGGTCGCGCGCCTGCCAACGCAGCATGTGCTGCTCCAGGCGGGCGCACATATCCATCGGCCCCTGTTTCTTGGTCGATTGGGGCCAGCCGACGTCTGAACGGTACAGGATCTTCTCGACGAAATCGGGGTAGCCGTGCACGCCGTCGCGGTCCCAACGAAGCAGTCTAATCGCGTTGGAACGGCTACCGGAGTAGTACGCGATGACGAGCGCGCGGGCAACGCCGTTCTTGCGGCGCACGATGCCGTGCCAGTCCCGCCATACCTTGGGACGCAAGACCATCGCGCCATGCCCGAGCCGGCGCGATCGCAACCGCCCCGTGACCGGGTCGACGAAATACTCACGACCGAGCGGGTCCCAGACGAGATGGGTCTGCCAGCCTCCCGTCTCGCGATCCCACAGCCACCCACGGGCGCCGAGCAACGCGCGCGCCGCCTCTCCGCGGCGGAGCCAAGCGACCCGAGCCGTATTTCTCTTCGGTTTCTTGATGCTCGGCGTCCAATTCATGTTGGTCTCGGCCTTCCAAAAATTGAGCGCCTGCTCCAGGAAGACGAGGTGGCCGCGGAGCGTTTGGTCGCTCGACGTGAGGCGCTCGCCGTCGCGCCCGACGCGGCGGCCCGGTTTGGACATCCGCCATCGCCCGAAAGCCTTGATCGCTTTCGGCGTCAGGTCGACCAGGCGCTTGCCGCCGAAGTACGCCAACAACCACTCGGCGCTGTTTTTCTCCGTTTTGTAGGTATTGGCCTGGGGAAGCGTGGTCGTGCCGACCGGCTGGTTGGCCGTCAACCAGTACGCGATGACGACGTCGACCGTCACCTGCGTCGGCAGCACCAGGCCGACCACCTCGGCCTCCTTGAAAAGCGTGTGGAGCTTCAGGACGGCGTCGGCTTTCTCCTGCTCGGACCGCGTGAAGTTCGTCGAGCGTCGAACGTTTCCATCGTACAGATAGAGCACCGGATCGGCGCCGTCGCCGCGGTCCCGCGCGACGAGCCTGGGACCCTCGGGGGGGCGGCCCAGGCGATTCGGGCGGGGGCCCGCGGGCAGGTTGAGCGCGACAGCGACGACGTTCGCGATCTCGCGCACCAACGCGTCGGACAATCCGTTCCTCAGGTCGGCCAGATCGCCCGGTTTGGCGAGTGCGTGGATCACCGCCGCGAGTTGGTCCGGCGTCACGACCGAACCGGTCCAAAGCGGAATGGGCGACGCGTTCGTGGGATCGCCGTCGGCGCCGTCGATGGGTCGCAACAGAGCGGGGAAGTGGTTGTCGACCGGTCTGCGCCGGGGCGCGCGCTCGGGCGGGAGAATGTCGTCATCGGTAGCCATGGAAATCGGTCCTATATGGAGGCAAGCGACCGCTTTCGCCGAGGCGCAAGGCTCCGGCGTTGAGGTCATGGCGGCGCCGCTCCCGCCCCCGGTGGGGGCGGGACGGTTAGCCGTCGGGTTTCGTCAGTTCGTCAGGCGCGGCCGGCGCGGGCGGGCGGAGCCTTCAGGATGCCCATGCGGGCGAGCAAGGACGCCACTTCGGTAGCCCCGCCCGCCGGGTGGTCGGGTACGGGATCAGGGCGGGCGGGATCGATGGTCGCGCATCGGCACATCTCCTCAAGGCTCTCGATCGTCGTGAAGAGCTTGCGCGCGATGCGAACATGGCCGAGTTGGCCTTTGGCGATCGCGTTACGCAAACTTTTCACGGAGAGGGGCCCATCGGGCCACCTCAACGCCACCGCCTCGGGGAGCGTGAGAAGCTCGCCCCGCCACTGGGACGGGTCGGGCCTCTTCGCGATCCGGGGCGGCAAACGCCTCTGGGTCGTATTCATATTTCATCTCCGAAGTGTTCTACAAATCAAAGTCTATCCAGACGCGGGAGATGCTTTCGACTACATTGCAAAGAATTTAAGCATCGATTCTTGGATGCTTGCCTGATCAAACGCGCTGCTAGGCGGAAATCGGACGATGCAAATTGGGCCGAAAATGTCCGCGCCGAGGCGCCACAACCCGATCAAACGACGCGGGCTATCGGCGGACGTTCAGGCCCGCGGTGGCGGGTGCGGAATCGGAAGGGGAGATGCGCGGCCTCGACCGCCAACTGGCCTGGCGGGGCGATGACGACGCAGAGCGGATAGGGGGAAGATGCAGACACGGAAGCGACTCGCGACGAACGCGTCCTCCCGATCGCGATCAGTAAGCGAAGATGCTTCCGGGGAGGACGAACGGAAGCGACCGCCGGGCGTAAAGCGCCCTCGGATTTTCGCGTTCCGTTATGATCGACGAGGTGAACATAGTAGGAACCAAATGACTCGAATTCGACGGGGAGTCAACCCGTACCGTGCTGCCCCGCAGCGTGGCTTGCGGTTCCGGTTAACGCCCGGGACAATTCGGCTCCGGGGGTGATTCGATGGCCGACGAAAAAGACCGCCTAGCGTTCGACCGCGACAAAGCGGTCTTCGAGCAGAACTGCGGACAGATACGGACGCTGATCCAGGAGATGCACAAGAAGCCGCTGACGTCGGCGAC
>JAJYDB010000340.1 GCA_021777845.1 Planctomycetota bacterium | reverse complement strand
GGTGTTCGCGGAGCGCCGGCAACAGGCGTCGCAGACGTCGGTTGGGCCTCGCGTTGAGCCTGGACCGACCTCGACGTCGGTCTGAGTGCGCTCCTCCCGCCTTTTTTGGCGACAGACGACGGCCGCGGCCGTGGTCGAAGGCTTGGGGTGCGCGCCGAGGCCGGGTCAAGTCGAGCAAATTCCGGCGAGGTCGCGGATGGCGGCGTGGGCGACCGGTCCGGGACAGGACCAAACTAGGAAAAACAAGGCTTGGCGGGCCCATTGTTGGGCAGGGTCGGTGCGTAAAAAGCCGGAGCCCTTGCGCGCCGTTAAATAGGCTTGGGTGGCTCGCAGCGCGAGCGAGTTCGCCGCTGCTCGGACCGCGGAGGAGGGGGGCGCGTCGGGTTCGTCTCGGGCGGAGGCGGCCAAGTCGTGCCAGGCTCGGCACCAGTCGGCGGCGAGGGCGGCGAGCGGTTCAGCGAGTTCAACGCGTGTTTGCGCGGCCTCGGCGAGGGCTTCGAGGGCGGAAAGTGCCTGTCCGAGGGCGAGCGCGGAGGTTTCGAGACCGCCGGTTCCGGTTGCGCCCGGAATTGCGGCGAGGACGTCGACCGCGGGTCCGGCGAGCAGGTCTTGGTTCGACACAAAGACTTGTTCACAAACGACTTCGCACGTGGAGCTCGCGGTGAGTGCGGCGAGCTCGAACGCGGGCGGCACGGTCAGACCGGCGCGATCGGTGGGAACGGCGGCGAGGATTTGGCGGCCGTCGTCGCATACGGCCCCGGCGACGATGACCTCGGCGCGGCCGGCGGCGGTGACCCACGGCATCACGCCGGCGAGTTGAAATCCACCCTCCACGGCGACGGCCCGAAGCGCGCAAGTCCCGTGGCGGCGAGAGGTTGTGAGCTGCGAGATGCCGACGGTCGCGAAGGCTCGGCCGCGGGCGATTGCTTCCAACCAGGCTCGTGCGACGGGCCTTGAGGCGGCGGGCAGGAGCCGTCGGACCGCGGCGTCGTGCTGGGAGAGCACGAAGGCGGCGGTCAGGCTCGAGCGGGTGAGCATCAGGTAGTGGGCGAGAAGTTCGACGCGTCCGAGGGGGCTGCCGTCGAAGTCGGCGGGGAGGCTCCAGCGGGGTCCGCCGAGGTCGACGACGAGCTTCCAGAGCGGCTCGGACCAGACTTCGACGCGAGCGGCGTCGGCGTCGGCGGTGCGCAGGGGTTGCCGCCAGGGGTCGAGCGTCCGCGACGCGTCGGCCAGTGCGGGGTCGTCGCGGCAGAGGTCGAAATCCGCGTTATTAGGCATAATTACAGGCTTAGGTCGGCT
Organism: Planctomycetota bacterium; assembly: GCA_021777845.1. GTDB lineage: Bacteria > Planctomycetota > Planctomycetia > Isosphaerales > Isosphaeraceae > JAJYDB01. The sequence continues at coordinate 2,782 of JAJYDB010000340.1, read as the reverse complement.
TCGCGGACGATGTCGAAACCGGCGTTGTGGAGGGTGGAGCCGGCGTCCTCGATGTTGTCGACGTGGAGCGCGACGGCGGTCTTTCCGTGCGGCTGGACGATCAGCGGGTAGGAGTAATGGATGTTGATTTCGGCTTGAAGGAGGGCCTGGCAGAGGTCGAAGAGGGAGAGCGGGCCGGCGGGCAGCTCGACGGCGAGGAGCTCGTTTTCGGCGAAGGGGAGCTTTTGGAGCGCGAGGATTTCGCGGCCTTGTTCGGGGTGGCTCAAAACGAGCCTAATAATACAGCAGTCGGCGGCGTCGGAGATGGTGAGGCCGACGATGCGGACGCGCGAGCCTTGGAAGGCGCGGACGACCTCGATCAATTGGCCGACGCGGTTCTCGAGGAAGACGGAGAACTGCGTGATCGAGGGCCAGTTGCGGCCTTGTAAGGTTTCGAAGTCGATGTCGCTGCCCGCATTTTCTCCGAAGCTCATGGCGGCGATCCTCGCGCAGACCGGCTTCCCAGGGATTGACGGCTTGAGCTTAACAAGCGGTCGTCGATGGGTCAACACGCCCCCAATTATCCAGGTTGCCCGTTCTGGTCGCGGGAGGGGCTCAGCGGAGCCGGAGCACGCCTAAGTTTTCAGAGAGGATGCGGTCGAGGCGGGTTTCCAAAATATCTGGGGTGGCGAGGGCGGAGACGACACGGCCATTTAAGGCGGTCGGTCGTTGCTCAAAGAGCCACGCGGCGAGGTTGGCGGCGGGTTGGGCGTCGACTTCTTTGCCTTCGGCGAAGACGTCGCCGACGCGGGGGAGGAAGCGGCGTCCTTCGGTGCTGTCGAGGAGGTGTTTGATGAGTTTTGTGGGGACGACGCCGGGGTTGAGGGCGTGGATCAACGGTCCGTCGGCGAACTCGACGGCGAGGGTTTCGACGAGTCGGACGAGGGCGGCCTGGGCGGCGGCGTAGGCGGAGGCGTGGGCGAACTCGGCGGCGTGTCCGGGACCGACGAGGACGACGATCGAGCCGCGGCGCGAGGCGTTTAAATAGGGATAAGCAGCGCGGATTGCGTGAACTGCGCCGAGGAAGGCGGTGTCGAAGTCGTCGCGCCAGACGTCGAGGTTGAGGTCGGCGAGGGGTCCGACGGCGTGGAGGCGGCCGGCGGCGACGACGAGTCCTTCGATTCCTCCGGCGTGGTCGGCGAAGGCTTTGGCGACGTCGACGAGCCGGCCCGGGTCGCGCACGTCGGCGACATAAGTTTCAGCTTGACCGCAGTTTGAGCGGATTTCGCGGGCCGTTTCGAGGAGTTCGGACTCGGTTCTGGCGACGAGTCCGACGGCGGCGCCGTCTTGAGCGAGTCGGGCGGCGATTGCGCGACCGAGGCCGCGTCCGCCGCCGGTGACGAGGATGGGGCGGGCGGGTTGGTGGGGCATAGGGGTCTCGCGGCGATTGTGCCTATTATTGCAGGGCGGCCGTAACGAGGCGTGGTGCTTGATCGGCGTTTGGGCAGGCTCAGGAGAAACGATGGGCGGCACTTGGGCAAGATGTGGTCGTTGGATTTTTTGACGATGGATTGGTGCGCGGGGGGTTGAGACGCTATTGTGGACGTTTTGGCGAACATCGCCGCAGGTTTGAGATCACCGAGAGCGAGAGCGCTTGATGCCGTCGTCGCCCGTGCAGGAACGTCCGGTTCTGGTGGTAGATTTTGGCTCGCAGTATGTGCAACTGATTGCGCGGCGGGTGCGGGAATGCGGTGCGTTCGCGCGGATCGTGCGGCACGACATCACGACGGAGCGGGTGCGTGAGCTGAACCCGCGCGCGTTGATTTTGTCGGGCGGGCCGTCGAGCGTGTATGCGGCGGGCGCGCCGCATTGCGAAGCGGGGCTGTTTGCGCTGGATGTGCCGATCCTGGCGATTTGCTACGGGATGCAGCTTGCGTGTCAGGCGTTGGGGGGAGAGGTTGCGGCGGGCGCGGCGGGGGAGTACGGACGGGCGTTGTGCCGGGTTTTGGCACCCGAAGAGCCTTTGTTGCAAGGGGTTCCGGAGGCGTCGGTGGTGTGGATGAGCCACGGCGACCAGGTGCGGTCGTTGGGGGAGGCGTTTATCCCGCTGGCGACGACGGCGACGTGCCCGTTGGCGGCGGTGAAGCATCGCGATCGGCCGGTGTACGGCCTGCAATTTCACCCCGAGGTCGTGCACACCGAGGCGGGCAAGACGATCCTCGCGAACTTTCTGGACCGGGTGTGCGGGAGTCCGGGAACGTGGACGATGGAGGCCTACCTCGAGCGCGCGACGGCGGCGGCGGCGGCGCGGGTGGGGCCGGACGAGCGGGTGGTTTGCGGACTCTCGGGGGGTGTGGACTCGGCGGTGTGTGCCGCCTTATTAACGAGGGCGCTTGGTCCGCGGGTGGTTTGCGTGTTCGTCGACAACGGTCTGTTGCGCGGCGGCGAGCGCGACGCGGTGGCGCGGTCGTTTGGGGAGCACTCCAGCGCCGAGTTGCGGGTGATCGACGCCAGGGACCGCTTCTTGGATGTGCTGAAGGGGGTGGTCGACCCGCAGGAGAAGCGGGTCCGGATCGGCCACACGTTCATCGACGTCTTCAAGGACGAGGCGAAGTCGATGGCTGGTGCGAAATATTTGGCACAAGGGACGCTCTATCCCGACGTCATTGAAAGCGGAGGCGACCGCGACGGCCCGGCGGAGACGATCAAGCATCATCATAATGTGGGCGGGCTGCCGGCGGAGCTGGGATTTGAGCTGATCGAGCCGTTGCGCGACTTATTTAAGGACGAGGTGCGACGGCTG
>JAJYDB010000339.1 GCA_021777845.1 Planctomycetota bacterium | reverse complement strand
GTCGTGCACTCGAACTGGTGTCTGGAGCAGGTGCGCGCGAAGCATCCCGCGCTGGTCTCGAAGCTGCGCGTGATCCCGCACGGCGCGACGCCCGTGTCGTGGAGCGAGGAGGCTCGCCGCGCGACGCGGGCGCGGTTCGAGATCGCGCCTGAGGCGCTGGTTTTCGGGGCGTTCGGGATCGTCTCGCAAGGGAAAATGAACGTCGAGACGGCGGCGGCGTTCGCTCCGATCGCTCGCGAGCTGCCCGCGGCGACGCTGCTGTTCGCGGGGATGGAGTGGGACGGCGGCGAGACGCGTCGCAAGGTCGCCGAGCTGGGTCTCGAGCGTCGCGTGCGGTTTCTCGGGCGGCTCTCGAAGGACGACTTCGAGGCGTTGATCGGCGCGGCCGACGTCGGCATCGGTCTGCGCCGGCCTCCGACCGACGGCGAGACTTCGGGCGCGCTCCTGGAAATGCTGCGGGCGGGCCTGCCGACGATCGTGAACGACGTCGGCACCTTCGGGGACTATCCCGACGACGTCGTCCTGAAAACGCGTTGGCCCGACGACGGCATCGAGGGGCTGACCGAGGCTCTGCGTTCGCTGGCGACCGCGCCCGAGCATCGGCGCGACCTCGCGCGTCGCGCCGTCGAACACACGGCGCGACGTCATTCGTGGCGTGCCGCGGCCGACGAGTACGGCGCGTTGATCGAGCGGCACGCGTCGTCGCGTCGCGAGGCTCGTTCGCGACTATCAGGCCGAGGCCAAACCCGAGGCGAGGGATCTTCAAGGAGGGCGGCGTCATGAAAGCGCTGGCGAAGCGGATCGCGCAGGGAATCTGGAGCCGAACCGCGTCGATTCGACGACCGATCGCGCGGCGGATCGACGATCGCGTCGGACGCGTGGTCGCGCTGGCGGTGCGACCGACGCTCGACGAGGCCGCCGCGGCCCGCGCGCGTCTCGCGGCGATCGAGCACGCGGGTGCGGTCGCGCGCGAACAGCAGGAGCTGCTCGCGGGCGAGCTTGACCTCACGCTCAACAGCCTCCTGCGCGAGCTTGCGCGGCTGCGCGGACAGATCGAGGACCTCGCCTGGGTGCTCGACGCGCGACAGGCCGACGACGACGCGTCGCGGGCGTTGCCGATCGAGTTCGCGCGCGAGCACGATCGGATCTCGGCATAGTTTGCGTCGACGGCGTCGTCGACACCGTACGTGGCACGAGACCGCGGCCGCGCAGGCCGGAAGGGAATCGAGAGAGCGATGAATCGAGACGAGCCGGCGGTCGGGAACGCGCATCCCCCTCGCGTCTCTTACGCACAAAATCACGAGGATATCCTGCTCGACCGCGTCTTCAAAGGCAAGCGCGGCAGCTACGTCGACATCGGCGTCAACGACCCCGTCCGCGACAACAACACCTACTTCTTTTACGAGCGCGGCTGGCGCGGCGTGAACATCGAGCCCGCGTCCTCCTGGCACGCCGAGATCGAACGCCGGCGGCCCGGCGACTTGAACCTGCGCTGCGCCGTCTCGGACCACGCGGGCACGGCGCGGTTTTACGAAGTCGAGGACGCGACCTGCGCGAGCGGTCTGTCAACGCTCGACGCCGACCACGCCGCGAACCTGCGCGACGCGGGCCGCGAGGTCCGCGAGTACGACGTCGAAATCCGCACGCTCGCGGAGCTGATCGACGCCCACGAGCTGCCGCCGCCGGACTTCGTTTCGATTGACGTCGAAGGGCACGAAGAGGCCGTCTTGCGCGGGATTCCGCTCGATCGCTGGCGGCCGAAGGCGTTCGTGATCGAGGCCACCGAGCCGATGACGAACGTCCCGTGTCATCAGGCCTGGGAGCCGATTCTGTTGCGGCACGGCTACCTTTTCGCCTGTTTCAACGGGATCAATCGGTTCTACGCGCGTGCGGATCTGGCGTCGCGGATCGAGCTGCTGAGCCTGCCGCTGAACGTGCTCGACAACTACGTCCCGGCGGCGCAGCGCGACCTCGAGAATCGCGCCGAGACGCTCTGGCAAAGCCTGCAGCGCACCGAGGCCGACCGCGTTTGGGAGCGCGGCCACCTTGAGGAGCGCGTCGCCGGCTGGCGGTCGGGCTGCGAGGAATCGCGCCGCGCCTTCGAGGAGCTCAAGACGATCCTCGAGCGCGAACACGCCGACCTCTGCGCCGAGCGTCTCGAACATCAGCGCCGCAAGGACGAGATCCACGAGTTTCTGCGACTGCTTTACGAGGAACGCGTCGCGCACGCGGTGACGAAGCACGTGCTGCGGGCCGAAGTCGACAATCGCGACGCCGAAATCTCTCGCCTGCGCGACGCGATCGAGCAGGAGCGGAGCCTCCGCGCGCACGCTTTGGCGTCGAGCGACGTATTGATTCACGAGGCGCATCAACGCCTGCGGCCGTATCGACTGATCGACCGGCTCGGCGTCGTGACGGCGGGTTACGAGTGGGCGCGTCGCGTCAAGCATGGGCTGGCGTCGCGCTCCGGTTCGAGTTCAACCGAGCGGTCTTGACCGATCGCGGCGACCCCGTATGATGCCCCAGCCCGAACCTCGGCTTCACCGAGGACCGGCGCCTCGGGTCGAAGGAGTGGCCCGTCTCATGGTCCTCGCACCTATTTTCTTGCTTGCCGCCGCGGTCACCGGCGGGGACATCACCGTCCAGCCCGCACGGGGCGACCGCGCGCACGCTTCGTTCGTCCGCGGCCTCGCGAACCTCGACAAACCGACCGAGCGCACCCACGACACCCTCAAGCGCTTCGACCTCGACAAGCGCTTTCGGCGCGACCCCGAGAACGCGCTCGCGAGCCTCGAACGGATCGCGAAGCTTCAGCCCGAATCCGAGCTGGTCTACGCGCTCGCCGAGCTTTCGTGGATCGAAGGCCGACGCCTCGACCGCTGGCGGCGCTCGCAGGCGCTCGACCGTTACATCGACGCCGTCGCCTACGCCTACGACTTCCTCTTCGACCCCGAGCTCGCCGAAGGTCGACAGCCCTCCGACCCGCGCTTCCGCACCGCCTGCGACCTCTACAACGGCGGCCTCGACCGTCTCATCCGCGCCGCGCAGTCAAACGGACTCATCGAGCCCGAAGGCACGATCAAACTCAAGGTCCACGGCCGCGAACAACGCTTCCGGATCGCGCTCCACAAGCCCTGGACCGCCGAGGACGTCGACCAAATCATCCTCGCCTCCGACTTCGAAGTCACCGGCATGCACGCCCACAGTTATCAGTACGGACTCGGCGTCCCGCTCATCGGCGTCCGCAAAACCGACCCCGGCGAAAAAAGCGAGAACCGCTTCTTCCCCCCCGAAATGGCCTTCCCGCTCACCGCCTTCCTGCGTCCGAACTCGCGTCTGCGCGACCCGAAGGCCGACGTCGAAGACGTCCGCGAGTGCACGCTCGAACTCGTCGACCCCGTCCGCACGCACCGGCTCGGCGAACCCCCCGCCGACGTCGCCGTCGAAGCCGACCTCACGACCCCGCTCGCGTATATGTGGTCGCGCACCGACCTCAATCGCTACCGATGGACCGGCCTCCTGCGCCCCGGCGAAGCGCTCGGCCGCGCCAACCTGATGCTGCTGCGCCCCTACGAAAAAGGCAAAATCCCCGTCGTGATGGTCCACGGGTTGATGTCGAGCCCGCTCGCCTGGATCCCCATGCTCAACGAGCTGCTGCGCGACCCCAAAATCCAGGACCGCTATCAGTTCCTGCTCTATATGTATCCGACCGGCGTCTCGATCCCGATCGCCGCGGCCGGGCTCCGCGACGCGCTCAACCGCCTCGAATCGACCTACAACCCAAATCACGAGGACCCCGCCTTCAACGAGATGACCCTGCTCGGACACAGCATGGGCGGATTGCTCAGCCACTTGATGGCCGTCGACAGCGGCGACTTGTTCTGGGAGCTGAACTCCGACCGCAAGTTCGAGGAAATCCTCGGTCCGCCCGAGGTGCTCGCCGAACTCCGCCGCTACCTCTATTTCAAGCCGCTGCCGTTCGTCCACCGCGTCGTGTTCCTGGCGACGCCGCACCGCGGGTCCGACATGACGCGCGGCGTCGTCGGCCGCGTCGGCTCGACTTTGATCTCCGAGCCCGACCA
>JAJYDB010000077.1 GCA_021777845.1 Planctomycetota bacterium | reverse complement strand
GTGCCGGCTCGCCGGCCGCACTCCGAAGACGCGCTTAGCCGTAATTCTCATCCTAGCTTTATGTTGCAACATCACTCTCGCGACCCTGTCGATGCAACGGCTCGCACGCGTGCCGAGCCCGATCCCGGGCGAAGACCCCGCCGTGATCAGAAACTGGATCGCACAGGTCGGCCCTGACGACGGGGTGTTGACGGGTTACGAAGTGGCCGCGCCGCTTTCGAGCCGCCGGGTCGTGTACGGGTATCGCCTCGACCCAAATCGTCCCCCAGGTTTCCCGAAGCTTGGTCCCGAATTTCGTTGGGTGTTCGTCCGAGTGCAGGACTTTTCGACACAAGTCTTTTTAAGTCAAGGGTTTAAGCTTGTGCATGAAGGTCCGTCCCTACGCATTTTTCGGCGCGATCCGTCGTCGAGTTGACGAGATCCGCACAATATTTGTGTAGGCGCGAACCTGACGCCGCGTCAGACTGTCACCTAGAGCAATCCGACTGAGGCTTGTCAGGCAAGTCCGCGCGGACTCTCTGTTCCCGAACGGGTGTGCGATCTCCTCGATGCGAGGGGCCGCTCGACTCGTCTTCCTTTCTCCCATCCCGCCTCACCGGACGGCGGTCGCGAGGAGCTGACCATGTTGAACACGACGACGAATCGGACGCTTTCGGCCCGCAACTTTCGGCTGAACCTCGGCACCCGGTCGAACGACCAGGCGACGCAGGCCCATGCGCTCCATGTCGTATTCAACGCGCGACTTCGCCGCTCCGACCGCACCAGGATGCACGCAGGCATGCCGGGTTCAATTACCGGCTCGAAATCTCGAGCGTGCGCGTTTCCAGGGGTATCGGCGGTCGCCGATTGGTCAACGCAACCGCACACGAAGCGATCGCAGTATCGCTCGCAATCATGGGTGGGGCGGCCGTCACGGCCGAGCGGAGCGCCGTTAGGGCGCGGTGACTGTCCGAGTCGTTAAGGACTTGGGCAACACCAGTCGCGAGTGATCGCGACAACCGACTCGGTGAACCGACGGGCGCTCGCTTGCGAGACGTTCCGTTTGTTCGCGCGCGGCCTGACGGCGGCTTCGACTTCGCGTTGAAGCGCCGGCACTGCCGCCGCTCGCACGGCCGTCAACCTGTCCGCGGCGCGTGAAGACGCCGCGTTCGGGCCGGGCCCCCGCGCCAATCCCGTCAATAACGTGCGTAAGTCCAACTCACACTGAGCTTTGCGAAAGGCAGGGAAAATCATGGTTGCGACAGTTGCCGCGCGGGGGGTGGAGGAATCGCGTACCGCCAAGGGGGCGTGTACTCGTTTGGAAATCCTGGTTCGTCGAGCGCAGCGGGGAGATCGCGAGGCGTTCGGCCGGCTCGTCGAGCAGTTCCAAGGGACGGTGTATGCGCTCGCGATGCGACGGTTGGGTAATTCGAACGACGCGCTTGAGTTGTCGCAGGACGTGTTCATCCACGTGATGCAGCGTATTGGTCAACTGCGCGAGCCGGAGCGGTTCGCGGGTTGGCTGCGTCAGGTTGTCGCGCGGATGGCGATCAATCGTGTGACGCGGCGGGTCCCGCCTTTGAGCGTTGAAGATGAAGTGCTCGACAGCCGGGGCTATTGGGATGCCGAGCCTGTTGACATGATGATCACGCACGAACGCGCCGAACGTGTGCGTGAAAGTTTGGGTAATCTGCGACAAATCGACCGCGAAGCCCTGACGTCGTTCTACATAAACGGGCAGTCGCTGAGTGAAATCGCGGAGCGGCTCAATGCGCCGATCGGCACAATTAAGCGTCGTCTGCACACGGCGCGGAAACGTCTGCGGCTCGAGTTGGAGTCGAGCGTCGCGAACCCGACCGAATGGATTGACGACGACGAGTTTGCCTTCGAGCTCGCGGAGGAACCGGCGTCCGCGGAATGAGCGGGTCGCCGTCTAAAAAAGCGAACCACGCCTCGGTCACGAGCAACGTTTGTGTCCGGGGCGTTTTTTGTTGCGCCGAGGGTTGGTGGTTACTCGGCGGCGCGGCGGGACTCGAATTCGAGTCGTTCGCGTTCAAAGTTTTCGACGTTGCGGCGGAGGTTTCGAAAGTCGAGACGCGAGATCGCGATCACGGGTCCAAAGAGGATCGCGGCGAGAATCAGCCCGATGTCGGGCCGACGGAAGGCCGTGAAGAGCGCAACGAAGAGAATCGAGACGCCGATTGAGATGAGAGTGAGGACGTCGGTGACGCGTCGATAGCGCGCGAGTTGCTCGGCGACAGGCTCGGCGTCGATCCGGATCCGCGGCATCCGTTTCCGCCAATAGACGAGGCGTGTGGCCCAGGCATCCTCGCTGGTCCCTGGAAATCGATCGCCGACGACTGATGGCTCGTTCATAAATCCCAACTATGGATGGACTTCAGGCTTGACGGCAGCTCGGCCTGAGGGGTCGGCGGCGGTTCGATCGCGACGGCGTCCGACGCTGTGGACGACGAGGTCCGCGACCGATTCGTGCCGCAGGGCGGTCTCGACGTCTGGAACACATTCATTCTAGTTCGATCGCCCCGCAACGTAAACGAAGCCGGCCGCCGGTGGTTGGATTCGTCTGGGAACGTGACGGCGACGGCATTGCCGACTGTTAGGCAAACTTTGACGGCGGTTGGTCACAGGAAAGGTCTTGGTTATTGAGCGCGGGGGTCCCTGCGGTCGATAAAAAGTTGTGTCATCGGCGGTGCGGACAGGACGGTCCGCGCTCGAGGGCACGCGACGGCGGGAGGCGAGGATGTTGCGACGCACGAGACCAGGGTGGTTGTTGGGAATCGTCTGCGGCCTGGCGATCACGGGGCCGGCGGAGGCCGCGCGGTGGGCCGACGCGCTTTTCAGCGAGCAGGCGCACGATTTCGGCTCGGTTCCGCGCGGCGCGAAGGTCCGGCATCCGTTCGTGATGACGAACCGGCTCGGCGAGACGATCACGGTCATGAATGTGCGTGCGTCGTGCGGATGCACGAGCGGTCGCGCGAACGCGACCACGGTTGCGCCCGGCCAGAGCGCGACGGTGGAAGCCGAGATGGACACGCGGAACTTCGTCGGGAAGAAGTCGACGGTGTTGTACGTCGACGTGATGACAGCCTCGGGGAAACAGGCCGAGGCGCGGCTGGGTGTGACGTCCTTCATTTTGAGCGACGTCGTGCTCAACCCGGGCGGGATCGACTTCGGGACCGTGACGAAAGGTCAAACGGCGTCGCAGGTTCTGACGATTGACCGCGTCGATGCGCCGAACTGGCGGATCGAACGGATGGTCTCGTCGAGCCGCGTGCTCAATGCCTCGCTGGTCGAGACGGCCCGCAACGGCCAGATGGGGAGCTACGCGATGACGGTGTCGCTGAAGCCGAAGATCGGCGCGGGGATCGTCCGCGACGAGATCCGCCTGATGACGAACGACCCCGAATCGCCGAGCTTCCCGGTGCTGGTGACGGCGGTGGTGCGTGGGAGCCTAAGTGCTTCGCCGAGCACGCTTTCGCTCGGAAACGTAACGTCGGCGGCCGGCGTGCAGGGTCGCTTCGTGGTCCGCGCGGCGTCGCCGTTCGCGATAGGAAAGGTCGAAGGCGTCGGCGACGGCTTCACGGCGAATGTCGACGACGCGACCAAAAAGACAATGCACATCGTGACCGTCGCGTATCGTCCCGAGGAGAGCAGCCTGCGCGGCGACCTGCGGCGCGTCTTCCGCATCGTCACCGACCTACCGGGCGAGGGCCCGCTCGACCTGACCGCGACATTGCATATTGAGCCGTGAACGCACGTGTCGCCGGCGGTCAAACCCACCCCTCCTCTTGCCGGCCGGGCGGGGTGGATTCCATAATCGATTGATGAGCACCAACCAGCCCGCGACGTCCGGCGATCCCGACGCCAACGGGCCCTCCGCGCGATTCTTGCCGAGTTTCCGGGTCGCGGTCGCGCAGATCGAGCCGAGTCTGGGCGACACGTCGGCGAATCTTGCGCTGCATCGCAAACAGATCGAGGCCGCGCGGGCGGCGGGGGCCGACCTGGTCGTGTTTCCCGAGCTGTCGCTCACGGGTTACGAGCTGCGCGACCATGTTTGCGACGTTGCCGAGCGTCGCGACGGGCCGAGTTTGAGGGCGGTCGCGGCGGCGGCGGGCGAGCTCGCGGTCGTCGTCGGATTTGTCGAGGAGGATCGCGCGGCGGGTTTCTACAACGCGTCGGCGTTCGTGGATCGGGGTCGAGTCGAACACGTGCACCGCAAGGTGTATTTGCCGACGTACGGGATGTTCGAGGAGAGCCGTTATTTCGCGTCGGGCGCGCGGGTGCGCGGGTTTGAAACGCGGTTCGGACGCATCGGTATTCTAGTCTGCGAGGACGCCTGGCACCTCTCGACGGCGGTCATTTTGCAGGCCGACGCGATCGATCTGCTGATCATCGTGTCGAACTCGCCGGGGCGCGGCGTCGGCGGCGAGGAGCTGGGCAGCCGCGTGAGTTGGGACCATCTCATTCGCACGTATGCGATGTTTCTCCGCGTGCCGGTCGTGTTCGCGAACCGGGTCGGGTATGAGGAGGGGGTCAACTTTTGGGGCGGGAGCGTGATTTTGGACGCCGCGGGGTGCGTGGTCGCGGAGGCTCCGGAGCTCGAGCCCGCGCTGATTGTCGGCGAGGTTGACCCGCTGCTGACGCGCCGGCAGCGGATTTTGGCCCCGTTGGGGCGCGACGAGCGGCTGCATCTGACCCTTCGCGAGTTGAAACGGATCGACGATGAACGCATGCGACATGACGGCTGACCCGCTCGCGATCAACGCTCCGCTGGTCGAGCGCATCCTCGTGGGATTTTTGCGCAACGAGGTCCGCCGCGCGGGATTCAAGCGCGTGGTTTTCGGACTTTCGGGCGGGATCGACTCGGCTTTGTCGGCGTTTTTGGCGGCGCGGGCGTTGGGACCGGAGAACGTCCGCGGCGTTTTGATGCCGTATGCGACGTCGTCGCCGGAGAGTCTCGACCACGCGCATTTGGTCGCCGAGGCGTGCGGTATCCGCACGATGACGGTGCCGATCACGCCGATGATCGACGCCTATTTCCAAGACCTGCCGGACGCCTCGCGGATGCGCCGCGCGAACAAAATGGCGCGCGAGCGGATGACGATCCTTTTCGATCAATCCGCGGCGCAAGCGGCCTTGGTCGTCGGCACGAGCAACAAAACCGAGCTCCTATTGGGCTACGGCACGATCTACGGCGACATGGCGTCGGCCTTGAACCCAATCGGCGACCTCTACAAAACGCAGGTCCGGGTGCTGTCGGCGCATCTCGGCGTTCCCGAGGCTGTGGTCCGAAAAAGTCCGACGGCCGACCTTTGGGTTGGTCAGACCGACGAGGCCGAGTTGGGATTCACGTACGGCGAGGTTGACCGTCTGCTCGTGCAGCTCGTCGACCAGCGACGTCCCGTCGAGACGATCGCCGCCGCCGAATTCGCTCCGGAATTGGTGGCGCGGGTGCGGCGAATGATCCAAACCAGCCATTATAAGCGTCGTTTGCCGCTGATCGCGAAGCTCTCGCAGCGGACGATCGGGCGCGACTTCCGCTACGCGCGCGACTGCGGGACGTGAACCCGCCGTCGGGTCGCGGTAGAATCGACGTCGATCCGGATTCGATCGTCGGCTCGGCGAGAGCTCAGGCATATGTCTCCACCCCAGAAGCAACCCGCGACTTCGGTCCGCGGCGAGGCGTCCGAGGAAATCGAGGTTCGCGGCCACATCGTCGACTCGCTGCTCTTGCCGAAGATTCTCGACAGGATTTTGCAGCTCGGCGGGTCGTTCGAGATCCTTGAATGCGTGATCGGCACGCGTCGCGTCGACCCCAGCCGCGCACGGATCTTGGTGCGCGCGGAGTCGTCGGTGCTGCTTGAGGAGATTCTCGGCGACCTCGTCGAGCACGGCGCCGCGCCGGTCCGACCCGAGGACGCGAAGCTGGTGCCCGCCGATATCGCGGGCGCGTTCCCCGACGGTTTCCACGCGACGACCAATCAGCGCACGCAGGTGCGGTTGCGCGGCGAATGGATCGCGGTCGACGCCCAGGAAATGGACTGCGGGATCGCGGTCGACGTCGCGGCGGGCACGGCGAGGTGCGTCGCGATGACCGACGTCGCGGTCGGCATGGCGATCGTCGTTGGACACGCGGGGGTGCGGGTCATTCCCGAGGAACGGCCCCGCGCCGTCAACCTGTTCGGATTCATGAATTCGAACGTTTCGAGCGAGAAGCCGAAGGCGGTCAGTCTCCACGCCGTCGCCGACTCGATTCGCGCAACGCGTCGCGAGGGGAAGAAGGTCTTGCTCGTCGGCGGCCCGGCGATCATCCACACGGGGTCGTCGCGGCACCTCGCCGACCTCATCCGCGGCGGCTGGATTCAGACGCTGTTCGCGGGGAACGCGCTCGCGACGCACGACATCGAGCAGGCGTTCTACGACACGAGTCTCGGCGTCTCCTTGACGCGCGGCGAGGCGACCGAGCACGGCCACGAGCACCACTTGCGCGCGATCAACACCATCCGGCGGCTCGGTGGGATCGCTCAAGCGGTCGAGAAGGGGGTCCTCAAGTCGGGGATTATGTACGAATGCATTCAGAAGGGCGTCGACGTCGTGCTCGCGGGTTCGATTCGCGACGACGGCCCCTTGCCCGAGGTGATCACCGACACGCTGAAGGCTCAAAAGGCGATGCGGGGTGCGCTCGCCGACGTCGGCTTCGCGCTCCTGATCGCGACGGCGCTGCATTCGATCGCGGTGGGCAACCTGTTGCCCGCGTGGGTGAAGGTCGTGTGCGTCGACATCAACCCGGCGACGGTCACGAAGTTGTCCGACCGCGGCACGTTCCAGACGATCGGGATGGTCACCGACGTCGAACCCTTCCTGCGCAGCCTCGCCGAGGAACTTTGCATCGAGGATTGAGTTCGAGCCGAAGCCCGCGCGGCCGCCTTTTGACGTCGCGAGGTTTCGCTTCGTCCCCGGAGTTCGGAGACTCTGATGCTCTCGACGCCTCGGGTTTTAATGTGTCCGCCGACGTACTACGGAATCGAGTACGAGATTAATCCGTGGATGGATCGGCGCGTCGGCAGCGACCCCGCGCGGTCGCGCGCGCAGTGGGAGGCGCTGCGCGCGACGCTCGTCGATCTCGGCGCGACGATCGAGCTGATCGAACCGGTGCGGGGGCTGCCCGACCTCGTTTTCACGGCGAACGCCGGTCTGGTGCATCGCGACCTGTTCATCGGCTCGCGGTTTCGCTTCGGAGTGCGGCAGGGGGAGTCGCCCCACTTCGAGAAGTGGGCGAGCACACACGGGTTTCGGGTCCTGCTCCCGCCCGAGGGACTCCACTTCGAGGGGGCGGGCGACGCGCTCTTTTGCGGCGAGACGCTCTTCGCCGGCTATCGATTTCGGAGCGACGCGCGCTCGCATCAATGGGTCGGCGACACGATCGGCGTCGAGGTCTTGCCGCTTGAACTCGTCGACCCGAGGTTCTATCATCTCGACACCTGCTTCTGTCCGCTCAATGCCGAGACCGCGCTGTATTATCCCGGTGCATTCGACGATTACGGTCGCTCGGTGCTCGCCGACCGCGTGCGCGACCTCGTCGAAGTCTCCGCCGAAGAGGCCGTCACGTTCACTTGCAACGCCGTCGTCGTCGGGCGCACGGTGGTGCTGAACGAGGCGGCTCCGAAGGTCGCGCGGGAGCTCGCCGACCGCGGCTTCGCGACGCGGCCGCTCCCGCTCGGCGAGTTTATCAAGGCGGGCGGCAGCGCGAAGTGTCTGACGCTGAGGCTCGACGGCGAGGAAGCCGCCGACTGGAAACGAGCGACGCCGGCCGGCTCTTGAAACCTTTCGACCGGCGCTCGCATCACGAAACGCGACCCTCCGGTTCGAGATTGAGGTTGATTTGATCACGCACTTGTACGTCATGCGACACGGGATCGCGGTCGAACGCGGCGAGACCGACGTCGCCGACGACGACCGCCCGTTGCTGCCGAAAGGCGAACGCCGCACTCGCGAAACGGCGATCGCGCTGCGTCGGCTCGGGCTCAAGCTCGACCGCATCATCGCGAGCCCGCTCGCTCGCGCCGCCAAAACCGCCGCGATCGCCGCCGAGTTCCTCGAAGCCGAAGCGCCGCTCGAGCATGACGACGCGCTCCGCGCCGAGCGCGGCGCCGCCTCGATCGCGGCCTGGCTTGAAACGCGACCCGAGTCGCGGGTGATGATCGTCGGCCACAACCCCGCGCTCTCGGAGTTGATCGGACGGCTCGTCGGCGCGCCGACGACGCTCTGCACGCTCCGCAAAGGGGGCGTCGCCGCGCTCCGCCGTCGCGACGATCGCTTCGAGATCGACTGGATCGTGCGCCCGCGCTTAATTCGACGTTGGATTAGTTAAGCCGACGACGCGGCGAGCGACTTCGCGACGTCGTGCGACCAGGCGTCGAGCACGAGCGGCACATGCGCCCGACGCTCGATGTGTCGGTCGCCTTCGAGGCAACGGTCCGCGAGCAAAAAGACGGTCTCGGGCTCGAGACGAGCCGCGAGCGCGGCGATCGCGACGCGGTCTCCGGCGTCGTGCGAGGGGGGCTCGAGCCCCGCGGTCTGCCAAAGCACCGACCGGAAAAAACGCGCGGCCTCGCCGAAAATCAGACGCGCCCGGGCGCGCTGCGCGACGCTCTCCTTGCCCGCGTCTTTGATAAACTCATGCATTCGCGACGCCAAAACGACGGGGTCGAATCCCTCGGGAGCGGCGAGCAGGTCGAAGAGGTCGCGTCGAAAGACCTCGAACGCGGGGTCGACGAAACCGAGTGCGCGGGTCACGCTCCCTTCGCCGCGGCGCGCAAGACGCAGCGCCTGCTCGCGCGATTCCGCCTGCTTGTGTTCAAGCAGGATCGCGGCGACGTCGTCGTCGGTCAGCGGCTCGAACCGGACGACTCGGCAGCGCGAGATCACGGTGTCGAGCTGCGTGTCGGTCGATTGCCCGATCAGAATCAAGACCGACCCCGCGGGCGGCTCTTCGAGAGTCTTCAAGAAGGCGTTCGCGGCCTCCTCGTTGAGGTCGTCGGCGTCGTCGACGATCGCGAATTTCCGCGCGCCGCGCACCGGTTTTAGGCTCAGGTCGTCGCAGAGAGCGCGAATCACCTGGATCGGCAGCTCGTGCTTATCCGCGGGTTTGGAGACGATGTTCACGTCGGGATGGGTGCCCGCGTCGCAATAAACGCAGCTCTCGCAGCGACCGCAGGGGTCGAGCGCGTCGGGGTCGTTGCGCTCGCACAGCAGCGCGCGGGCAAGGGCGAGCGCGAACGTCCGCTTGCCGATGCCCTCGGGTCCGACGAACAAGAACGCGTGCGGCAGCCGGCCGTGCCGGAGGTTCGCGCGCAGCTCCTCGACGACCCGGTCATGACCGCGAATCGATTGCCAGGGCACGGCGCACCTCGTCTTGAACGGCCGCGAACACGTCGTCGGCGTCGCGCGCGGCGTCAACGACGCGAATGGCCGCGGGATAGTACGTGCAACTGTTCGATTCGGCTGCGCGCGCGGCGCGGAGGAAGCCCTCGCGAACGGCCTCTTGATACGCGGTCGGGCGGTTTTCGATGCGGTCGCGTCCGCCGAGCATCCGCGCGCGCGCCGTCGCGAGCGGGACGTCGAGCACGAGCGTGAGATCGGGCAGCAAGCCCGCGGTCGCGACGCGTCCGACGCGCCCCAGATCGTCGAGATCGAGCCCCCCCGCGGCGCCTTGATAGACGAGATTCGCGAGCAGAAAACGGTCGGCGACAACGTCGCGGCCGGCCTCGAGCGCGGGCCGAATCACGTCCTCGACGAGCTGCGCGCGGCTCGCCATATAAAGGAACATCTCGGCGCGCATCGCGATCGGCGTCGCGTGGCGGTCGAGCAGGATCGGCCGCAGACGTTCGCCGAGCGGCGTGCCGCCGGGGTCGCGACAGGTCACCACCTCGCGGCCGAGACCGCGCAGCCAGTCGGCCAGCCGCGCGGCCTGCGTTGTCTTGCCGCCGCCGTCGGGACCGTCAAGAACCAAAAAGCGGCCGGAGTTACCGCCCGTTTGTGACCGGTTGGGTTCGCTCATTACGCCCAGAGTAATCGATCGATCAAACGCTTGCGACGGGGGAATCGTATGCCGCGACCCGAGGCTAGAATCCGTCGGCGTCGACGACTTCGCCCCCGGCGCGCGTCGCGAGCCGCTGCCAGACTCCGGGACTTGTCAAGCCGCTCCACCATCCCCCCGAGTTGGGCACGGCCCCGACAAGAAAGCCGGAATACAGGTCACATGCCCATTTGTCGCTCGTTTCCTTCACGAAGCGGACCGAGCCGTCGCCCAAGAGGGCATTGAGACCGCCGGGATGCATGCTCCGCGTCGCGCCCGGCTGAGCAACCGCAACCTTCTCGAATGCGTTCGGCGGGAAGAAGCTCGAAAACAGCGTGTCACCGTAATTCCCAGAAAAATACCAGCCGTAACGATTATAAACCAACTCCGCGTCCCACTTCGCGAGCGGGGTGGTCGACGTCTCGTCGACGAACATCGTCTGACTCACGTCGTCTCGCACCAACGTGCACGTTATCGGTGAAGTATCATTGATGACGCCGTCGCACTGCGCCGCGACGCGAGGGTCGATCAAACAATGATTCGGTACGTTCGTCTGAGCCGTCACCGCGTAAGAACCAAAACTGCCCGAGTATCTCGTGAAAACACCGTCGAGGGGCTCGTCCGGGCGGTCGAGTCCGCTTTGAGTCAGCTCGGTCGTTTCGAGGCTGCGCGGCCGCCCCGAGCTTGGGTCGCAGGGGCACGCGTAGGCGTCGACCGCGACCGTCGCGGCGGTTCGATTTTTAAATCCGAAGATGGTCAGATTCTCGTTGATTGAATTGTAGAGCGGACTTTGATCGATCATCGACAGAATCCTCACCAGGGAGCTCTTGTCGACGATCATCGAAGTGCAAGGAGGCTTCGATCCCGCGTATCTCGGGTCGTACGTCGGCATGCGGCCGGCGGGAAGACAGCCGTTTTGGTCGTGGTACAAGTGCAGCGCCAGGCCGATCTGTTTCAGATTGTTGACGCACTGCGCGCGTCGGGCGGCCTCGCGGGCCGACTGCACGGCCGGGAGCGGAAGTCCGACCAGCAGGCCGATGACGCCGATCACCGTCAAAAGTTCGATGAGGGTAAATCCGCGCGTGTCGGGTTCATGACGCGTTATGTTGGTTTCAACTCCCAGGCGATGCGAACCAGACTGGGATCGACATCATGTGCATGCGGTCCTGCGTGCGCAGTGTTGCGGACGATTTCCCTTGCTGGACGCTCGAACGGCTTCCTTTGCGCGGATCTTCAGCCGGATCAACTGCGTGGTCGCATCGAACGGCACGATTTCGACTTCGATTCCCTCGGGTTGATCAACCACTTCGATGTCTCTCGAAACGGTTGAGCTCGTCGGTTGCGAATCGATCGTCGCCTCGATCTCGAACCTGGATCGGAACCCGTGTCGTCGATCTGAAGTGCAATAGTATCAAGAAGTTCGGCCTGGAGACGACTGTCGGTACACGGTCGAAGACGGGCGGCGAACGCGTCGAAATAACGAATTGGTATCGGCAACCCGCCGCGCCGCGAGTTCACTCGAACTGGTCACCGCGACACCCCAAGGCGGCTTCGAAGCTTCGCGCGGTACAGAAACAACACGATCAACAGCGCAGTCGCTGCGAGCAAGGCGACCGCCGGAATCCAGGGTAAGCCGGACGGCGTCTGTGTCATCAGAGCCATTTCTCGGCGTTGATTCCACTCGTTGAAATCCGCGTTGGACGCGAAGGTCCTGCTTGGTTCACCGTCTCCCCAGATGTGGAACTTCTGCTGATTTCCATCGTAGACGATCGCTCCCGGCGGGAATTCGAGCGTGAGCTCGCGATCTTCGATCGGCTGATTCACTTCCAGATCCTTGACAATCGCCTCGTTGATTTCATTCGGCTTGGAGTCCCTGGTTGCGCGCAGCAGTTTCGGGAAGACGATACCGTCTTCGAACGCGTAATAGTCCGCGACCTTGCCCTCGTACCGAGTTGATTTCGCTTTGGCGCCGCTGCCCTCGACGCAACGCGTCGCGAGCTTACAGACCAGGTATTCGCGATCCGGAGCGAACGTGATTTCAGAGAAGAAGTGCCCGCCGGGAGCGTTGAGAAACAAAGTCCAGGTACGTCGTCCCGCGTCGTCGGCACTCGGCTGAACCTTCCTGCTCGGCGATGCGGCTTAGCGGCCGCGCAGCGAATACCGACCCTCGGGAACGATCGGCAGCGCCGTTGCGGTCCCTGCGCCGTCGGCGCCTGGATGCCCCCTGTGATCCGATGAACGTCGCGTCCTTCCAAAGGTGTCCGCGGTCGGTATCCCAGGGCGAGACCGCTCAGCGCCCTCGTCTCGCGCTCGGTGTAGCCAAAATCGAGCTCGGTTCGTTCCGCGACCCATTGGTCGTCGCGCATGACCTCGTACGACTTCGTGTGGGTTCGCTCCCTCGTACCGGATCGGCGAGCCGTGTACTCATAACATCTGCGACCACGTCTTGCCCTCGTCGACGCTCCGTCGTCCCTCGACGGAGAGCCGCATCGTGTGGATACGAGCCAACGTATTCTCGTTCTTTTCGATCAAACTCAGGCCGTCGCGGGCGCCTTCGGATCCTAACGACGCCGCAAAGACGAGCAGAATCCCGATCACGATGGTGATCTCCCACCTCGCCGCGGCGGAACAGTCTGATCAGTAAGGTTCGCGATCGGACTTGTGTCTTGCAACGGTGCAAGCCTTTTGACGGATCCCGACGTGACGATTCAATCTCGCCGTGTCTCATGAGCAAGCCGCATCCGAGCATTTTCCGCCGGCGACGAGCATCGACAGGTTTTTTTAGCAGGCCCCGAATTGTCAATTGCACGGAGCACCGGTCGGAGTCCATCCGGCGCAGTTTACAGCGGCGTTATTGCAAGACCACCAGGGCCATGACGCCGCACAAACGCCGACCTGAGGGCCGGGAACACAGCCGGTGCAAGGACCAGACGCACTTGGACAAACAATCGGGGGCGTGCAGGTATTGCCACCCTACGCCTTACCCAAAGCCGTCCGTGTTCCTAAGTCCGAAAGCAACGTCGCAGCCGTGAACAACCAGACGCAAGCGAACGCCGTTGTCAACGCGTCAACGATCGCGAGGCGTTTCATCGGAAGTATCTCTTGTGAAGAGTGCGCGAAATCGAGTCCTCACAACAAGACATTACCTCCTCCGCGCGTCAATGGATTACTCACAATATTTTTTCGCCTGTATGATCAGTGCGTGGCGGCGTGTTCCGGGGCTCGCGGCGACCGACTCGCGCTTTCGATAACGCCGCAGCCTCGGGCTGAATTCGCTCGGAGGGACCGTGCTTGCCGCGCGCCGAGTCTCGTGCTGAAATGTCTCCCGACGCGCCCGCGCCGTTGATCACAACCCCGCAGTCCTGTTGCGACCGCGCCCGCCCCTGGGAGAGCACTCCGAATGACATCCGACCCGGCGTCTGCCGTCGCTCCCGAATCAGCCCCGAATCCGGCCCCGACGTCGCAGCGGCTGGTCTCGATCGACGCCCTGCGCGGCTTCGACATGTTCTGGATCGTCGGCGGCGACGCGGTTTTGATCGCGTTCTCGAGGCTCACGGGCCGGCCGTCGCCCGCGCTCGTCGAGGAGCAGCTCGAGCACGTCGTTTGGGAAGGCTTCCACTTCCTCGACCTTATTTTTCCGCTTTTTCTGTTCGTGGTCGGCGTGGTGCTGCCGTTCTCGCTCGGCAAGCTCCGTGAGCACGGCGCGACGCGCGGTGCGCTCTACGGACGCATCGTCCGCCGCGCCGCGTTTCTCTTCGTGCTTGGGCTGATGTACAACGGCTTGATGAAGTTCGACTTCGAGAGCCTGCGGATCGCGGGGGTGCTCCAGCGGATCGCGATCTGCTATTTGTGCACGGCTCTGGTCACTCTGAACACCGGCGTGCGCGGTCAGGTGCTGACGGCGGCGGGGCTGTTGCTCGGATACTGGGCGTTGCTCGCGCTCGTGCCCGCGCCGGGCTTCAAGGCGGGCGACTTCACGCAGGCGGGCAACCTTGCGGGCTACGTCGACCGGCACCTGCTGCCCGGCCGTTTTTGCTGTTATCCCGAGGGCGACAACGAAGGCATCCTGTCGACCTTCCCCGCGGTCGCGACAACCTTGCTCGGCGTGCTCGCGGGACACTGGCTGCGGTCGCCGCGCAACGAGTGGCTGAAGTCGCTCGGGCTGACGCTGGCGGGCGTTGCGTGTTTGGGCGGCGGGCTCGCGTGGTCGCGCGTCTTCCCGATCATCAAGATCCTCTGGACCAGCTCGTACGTCCTCTTCGCGGCGGGCTGGAGCCTGCTCTTGCTCGCGCTCTTCTACACCGTCGTCGACGTCCTCAAGTTCCGCCGCTGGGCGTACTTTTGGGTCGTGATCGGCGCGAACGCGATCACGATCTACTTCGGCAGCCGCGTCGTCGACTTCGAAAAGATCGCGCGGTTTTTCCTCGGCGGCACGATCGAGCACGCGGGGACGCTCGGCCCGATCATCGCCGCCGTCGGCACCGTCGGCTGCGAGTGGGTCGTCCTCTGGATGCTCTATCGCAACAAAGTCTTCCTGCGCGTCTGACCTGCGAGGTCGCGACCCGTCGCGCGGTCGATCGAACGCGGTCAAAGCAGGTCGCTTGCCGTTTTATGGATTTGTCGCGACGGCGGGCGCGGGCGGCGGCAACTCGCGCAGCCAGGCGTCGGCCTCGGCGAAGAGCTGGCGTATTTTGGCGTGATAGAGCAGGCGGGTGGTTTGGTCGAACGTGCCCCACTGATGCCAATGACCGAAGGCGTCGGCAACATGCTCGTCGGAGACCGCCAGAGAGGCGAGGTCCTTCACCTCAACCAGAAAGTACGTGACCGACTTCACGACTTTGCGGCCGCGACGGATGTACGTGTAGGAAAGCTCGCGCTCGAAGCCGTCGCGAAAGGTCCAATCGACGAGGCCCGTCTCCTCGCGGAACTCGCGCGCGGCGGTCTCGCGGAGCGACTCGCCGTCGTTCATGCCCCCCTTCGGGAACTCCCACTTCGCGCGCGGATTCCGGACCGTCGCCGAGTGCAGGACCAGGTAAATCAAGCCCTGGTCCGGGTCGCGGCGGTAGGGAATAACCCCGGCGGATTTCTCGTGGATCGTCGTCATGGGCGGACTTTGGCCGCGTTCATCGGTCGGCGGCGCCGGAATCGGCTTGCGCGTCGTCGTTCTCCGCGTCGATGAACCCGAGCACGAATCCCGGCGCGATCACGTCGTCTTCAAAACCGCGAATCTCGACCAGCCGGCCCGTAACCGGGCAGGGGACGTCAAAGGCCGCGGGACCGACAAGCACCTCGACCAGCCGGTCCCCCTCCCAAACCGCATCCCCGCGCATCGAGAACCAGTGGCTGACGACGATCGGCGCGCCCGGACGAGTTCCCAGGTCAGGCAGTATCACTGCCTCCAAGCGCATTTTCGGAAGAACTCCGTCCGCGCGACGGACAGCACCGCAACCCGACCGTCGGACTGCCTGCCCGACAATCGGATTATTCATCCCCAATCTATCCGAACCGGCCCGATCAGGCCAGTCGGTTCTCGACCAATCCGACAAGGATCGCGACTCGCCCTGCTCGTTGAACATCGCGGCGTGTTCATTCGCATCGAAAAGGGCGGAATCGCCGCTGTTTGGGACAATTGACGAGTGTCGAGACCGCGCGCGAACCGCTACAATGATGGATGGTGGAGCGGCGACCCGGTCGACTTCACCCCGCGGCTCCGCTGCGATCCGCGGCTCGACAAGAACGACGCGACCCTCCTCGATACGGGGCCCAAAACCATGAGATCGCTGATTTTCGGCGTGCTGGCCTGCTGTCTGGCGTCGAGCGCGACGCTCGCCGCGGACGACTCGGACCGCGAGATTCCCGACGCGTTCGCCCCCTTCGAGCACATGATCGGCGCGTGGAAGGGGACTGCGGTCCCCGCCGCGAATCGACTCCGGGGCTGGCAAGAGAAGCACCTATGGGCCTGGAAGTTCGACAAGGGACGCGCCGTCGGCATGACCGTCGCGCTCGAAGGCGACAAGACGCTCGCGTCGGGCAAGCTCGGCTTCGACCCCGAATCGTCGACCTATCGCCTCGACGCCGTCGACGCATCCAAGAAGCCGCACGTCTACACGGGCAAATTGACGAAGGTCGGACGCGGACACGTCCTGACGCTCGAGGCCGAGGGGTCCGCCGCGACGGGCAAAGAGCGTTTAATCCTGCGTCCCAACACCAACTTGATCCGCTACACGATCGAATTCGAGGTCCGCGAGCCGGGCGCGCCGCAGTTCCGCAAAGTGACCGAGGTCGGCCTCACGAAGGAGGGCGAATCGTTCGCCGCGGGCTCGTCGGCCGCCGACCTGCCGAAGTGCGTGATCACCGGCGGCAGCGCCACGATGACGGTGAGCTACGAAGGCAAAACCTACCCGATCTGCTGCACCGGCTGTCGCGACGAGTTCAACGAAAATCCGGCCAAATACGTCAAAAAGGCGCTGCTCAGAGCCCAGGCCGAGGGGGCGAAGCCGGTGAAGGCCGCGTCGCGGTCGAACTCCAACGCGAACGCCGGCGACGACGCCTTCGCGGGCATTGACGACGCCCCCGCGACCAAGTCGAAGCCCGCCTACGGCGCGAAGAAATCGGCGGGCGCCGGCAAGTCCGACGCCTCGATGCCGGGCAAGTCGAAGCGCAACGGAGCGTCCGCAACCTCTCCGAAGGCCGCCGCCGCGAAAGCCGCGTCGCTGCTGCGGAGCGGCCGGAACCTCGAAAAGGCGGGCAACAACGCCGCCGCGCTCAAGTATTACAAGCAAATCGTGCAGGATTACCCCGACTCCGCCGAGGCGAAGTCGGCTCAAGCTCGCATCGACGCACTCTCGGGCGAGTGATCACGCATCCTTGAGATCGACGTCGCGCGGCTCGCGGTCAAGGCGAGCCGTCGCGGCGGTTCGGATCAATGCGTTCCGGCGAGCTCGGACGCGGGCGCGTGCGCCCCGTGCCCGTTGACCGCGTGCTCGGACGACGCCCCCGCGTCGTCGACGATCTCGTCGCGCGGCGGCAACGAACGCGGCCGGCGGTCGATGAACCCTTGAATCACGCTGTAAAAGACCGGCGTCAGGAAGATCCCGAAGAGCGTGACGCCGAGCATCCCGCTGAAAACCGCGGTCCCCAGCGTGCGCCTCATCTCCGCCCCCGCGCCCTGCGACAACACCAGCGGCACCACGCCCAAGATAAACGCCAGCGACGTCATCATGATCGGCCGCAGACGCAGCTCGCACGCCGCGAGCGTCGCCTCGCGACGCGACACCCCCGCATCGCGACGCGCCTTCGCGAACTCGACGATCAAAATGGCGTTCTTGCATGCCAATCCCACGAGCACGATGAATCCAACCTGTGTGAAGATATTAATGTCTAGCTTGGCCGCGCGCACGCCGATGATCGAGCACAAGAGGCACATCGGCACGACAAGAATAACCGCGAGCGGCAGCGACCAGCTTTCGTACTGCGCCGCGAGCACGAGGAAGACCAGGAGCACCGCGAGCGCGAACACCAGGTACGCCGTCGCGCCGGTTTCGAGCTGCAAGAACGCGAGCTCGGTCCACTCGCTGCTCATCGACTGATTGAGCGACTCGTTCGTGAGCCGGTCCATCGCTTCGATCGCCTGTCCCGAGCTGTAGCCGGGCGCGGGCCGGCCGTTGATCGCGGCGGCGGGATACATGTTGTAGCGGTTGACCATGATTGGCCCGCTCACTTCGCGGACGGTCGCGATCGAGCCGAGCGGGGCCATGCCGCCGGTTTCGTTGCGGATCTTGATCAGCTTCAGGTCTTCGATTTTCTTGCGGAATTCGGCGTCGCCCTGGATATTGACCTGCCAGGTGCGTCCGAAGCGGTTGAAGTCGTTGACATACAAGGATCCGAGAAACACTTGCAGCGTATTGAAAACCTCGGCCATCGAGAGGCCCATCATCCTGACTTTTTTGCGGTCGATGTCGAGGTAGAGCCAGGGGGTGTTGGCGCGGAAGCTGGTGAAGAGTCCCTCGACGGCGCGGCGTCGCTCGGCGACTTCGGGGATCGCGAGCGCCGCGGCGGCGTTCGCGGCCAAAGCGTCGGTCGCGGCGGAGACCTCGCCGTTGCCGCGGTCGACGATCGTATCGGCGACCTGTTGCAAGGTATCGAGCCCGAGGTCGCCGCGGTCCTCGACGATGATCTTAAAGCCCCCCGCGGTGCCCAAACCGTCGACCGGCGGCGCGCCGAACACCTTGACCAGCCCTTCGCGAATCTCGCCGTCGAACCTCGTCTGCAACGTCGACGCGATCGCGTCGCCGGTCAACGACTCGCGCAGACGCTCGCCGGCTTTCGTCCACTCGTAGGCGTATTTGATCGCGCCCAGAATCCGGCCGGACTTCAGCAGCCGCGTCGTTTCGGGCCAAACCGACTCGCGTTCGGGATGGACGCGGCTGTGGAAGTCGTCGAGCATCACGTACATCGAGCCGAAGTTCGGCGCGTTCGCGTTCAAGAGCAGCGACTGCCCCGCGAGCGCCAGCGTGTGGCCGACCCCCTTCGTTTCGCTCGCGAGCTTCTCGATCTCGCGCATCACCGCGCGCGTATGCTCGACCGACGTCGAATCCGGAAGCTGTACGTTGACGAGCAAATAACCCTTGTCCTGCGCGGGAATGAACCCCGACGGCGTGCGGTTGAACGTCCGATAAGTCAGCCCCAACAACCCTCCGTAGACGATCAACACGATGAAGCTCACGCGCAGAAACGTGCCGATCACGCGCGTATACGCGTTCGTCGCGGCTTGGAACGTCCGGTTGAAGCCGCGGAACAAGAAGCCGAGCACGGCGTCGAAGGGTCGCGAAACGAGGACGCCGGCGGCCGCGCCCGCGGCGACCGCGGCGAGCGCCGACGCGAGCGCGGTCTGCGTCGGTGAGAGCTGAGGCGACTTCAAGGACGCGCCGAGGAAGTGCGCGATCGGGCCGTTGAGCAGCGTCCAGCCCCCCCAGCCGCCGCCGAGCGCGTACGCGAACCACGGCAAGACCTCTTTCTTCGCGGCCGACTTCGGCTTGATCAAAAGCGCGGCCAACGCCGGGCTGAGCGTGAGCGAGTTGAACGCCGAGATCACCGTCGAGGTCGCGATCGTGAGCGCGAATTGCCGGAAAAACTGGCCGATAATCCCCGAGATGAACGCGCACGGCACGAACACCGCGGTCAACACGAGGCCGATCGCGATCACGGGGCCCGAGACGTCGTTCATCGCCTGGATCGTCGCTTCGCGCGGCGCCATGCCGTGTTCGATGTGATGCTCGACCGCCTCGACGACCACGATCGCGTCGTCGACCACGATCCCGATCGCGAGCACCAGCCCGAAGAGCGTCAGGTTGTTGAGGCTGAAGCCGATCATCGCCATCACCGCGAAGGTGCCGATGATCGCGACCGGCACCGCCACCAGCGGGATGATCGCCGACCGCCAATTCTGCAGGAACAGGAGTACGACGACGGCCACCAGGATCACCGCGTCGCGCAAGGTGTTGAACACTTCGTTGACCGACTCGGTGATGAA
>JAJYDB010000076.1:9190-19870 GCA_021777845.1 Planctomycetota bacterium | reverse complement strand
GGGGTGGGTTGGGGAGTGGGGGGGTGGGGGGGGGGGGGGTGGGGGGGGGGGGGGGGGTGGTGGAGGGGGGGGGGGTGGGGGGGGGAGGTGGGGGGGGGGTTGGGGTCGGTCGGCGCGTCGGAGGGCGGGCCGGGTCTGGTTTTGCCGCGGTTTTGGATGCGTGCGTTGCGGCTTTTGAAGGACGGTTGGGGTGAGGGATGGGTGTTGCGGGCGTCGCCGTCGGGTCGGGGCTGGATGGACGAGAATCCGCGGTCGTACATGTGTTTGCCGATGGTCACGGCGAATCAGTGGGGCTGGCAGGTGTTGTGTCCGACGGAGGTTGGGGTGGTTTGGGACGGGAATCCGGACCGGGCCGGGCTGCGGGTGGAGGTGGACGCGAAGTACAGGCCGGCGGTGACGAGTCAGTTCGGGTCGGGGATTGTGACGTTCACGACGCCTTGGTTGTTTCGGACGCCGCCGGGTTGGGACTTGTACGTGAAGGGGCCGGGGAACCGGGCGAAGTCGAACTGCGCGGCGCTCGAGGGGGTGGTCGAGACGTGGTGGCTTAATTATACGTTCACGTTGAATTGGAAGTTGACGGAGCCCGGGTCGGTGTGGTTTGCGCGTGGGGAGAGTTTGGCTCAGCTAGTGCCGGTGCCGCACTTGACGTTCGAGGGTTCGAGCGTGGAGGAGGTGCCGATTGGGCTGGCGGAGCCGGCGGCGGCGGCGGAGTTGTTGCGTTGGCGGGCGCGTCGGCGGGAGATCGCGGACGAGCCGCGGAACACGCATCAGCTCTATCGGAAGGGGGAGTCGATCGCGGGTCACGTGACGCGTCTGAACGTGCCGGAGCCGCGGTTGGCGGCGCTGCCCGAGCCGCCCGCGGAGGGGGGTTGAGGGGAGGTCGCGGCGGGTTGGGCGATCACCAACCGAAGCCAGGTCCGGTGGGTGCGAGTGCCATGCCGTGTTCGAGGACGGGTCGGGCGTTGGGACCGCTGGGGATGCCGGATTCGAGCCAGGCGGCGGTGGGTGCGCACATCAAGAGGCTGAGCGCCTCGGGACCGCCGCCGTGCGAGGCGTAGGGGACGCCGAAGCCGGAGGCGAGGGCGGCGACGGCGCGGATCTCGGTGGGTCCGCCGGCGCGACGGAGGTCGGGTTGAATGAAGCGGCAGGCGCGTTTGGCGAGGAAGTTGGCGAAGGCTGCGCGTCCGTAGAGGTTTTCGCCGGTGGCGACGGGGACGGCGAGTCGGGCGGTGAGCTCGATATAGCCGTCGAGGTCGTGCGCGGGGATGGGCTCCTCGAACCAGGCGACGTCCCACTCGGCGAGGGCCGCGCCGCGACGGAGCGCCTCGGCGAGGTGGAGCGCCTGGTTGGCGTCGGTCATGAGCGCGACGTCGCGGCCGACCTCTTTGCGGACGGCCTCGACGCGCTTGAGGTCTTCGTCGAGGGTGGGGGCGCCGAGCTTGATTTTGACGCCTTTGAAGCCGAATTTGACGGCCTCGGCGCACTTGCGGCGGAGCGTGTCGAGGTCGTAGTTGAGCCAGCCGACCATGGCGTAGGCGGGGAGTCGGTCACGATAGGCGCCCCAGAGTCGATGGCAGGGGACGCCGGTCGCCTTGCCGACGAGGTCCCAGAGGGCGACGTCGACGGCGCTGAGGCCGAAGGTCGCGAGGCCGAAGGTCCCTTGATACTCGGTCTCGCGCTTCAGGTCCTCGAGGATCATGCCGTTGAGGAAGGGGTCGCGGCCGATCAGGAGCGGGGCGAGCTCGGTCTCGATGAGCGTGGCGAGGGTT
Source organism: Planctomycetota bacterium (assembly GCA_021777845.1). Classification (GTDB taxonomy): domain Bacteria; phylum Planctomycetota; class Planctomycetia; order Isosphaerales; family Isosphaeraceae; genus JAJYDB01. The sequence continues at coordinate 18,101 of JAJYDB010000076.1, read as the reverse complement.
TTCGGCGCGCCGTCGATCCGCCCGAAAGAGGTCGTCGAGCGGCCGACGAGGCCGTCGTCGGCGATCAATTCGAGCGTGACCTCGCCGCCGCCTGTGAGCGTCTGCAAGGCGTCTCGGATCGGCTGCCGGGCGTGCGGCCGGTTCTTGAATTTGGTCTCGACGCGGTGGATGCGCATTTGAGGTCGGGCTCTCCGCGGCGGGGCTTCGGTTCGAGGGAATCGGAGCGGGGTCAAGGCGCGGGGGGCGCGGCGGGGGGGAGGCCGCCTTTTTTGATCGAGAGGTCGAGGTCGCGGGCGAGGTTCATCATCTCGACGGGGACGGCGATGACGACGGTGTTCGACGAGGTGGGTCCGAGGCCGTCGATGGTTTGGAGGGTGCGGAGCTGCATCGCGCCGGGGCTTTCGCCCATGGTTTTGGCGGCGGCGGCGAGGTTGACGGCGGCCTCGCGGTCGCCCTCGGCCTTGGTGATGGTGGCGCGTTTCTCGCGTTCGGCGGAGGCCTGCCGCGACATCATCTTCTTGAGCTCCTCGGGCATGTCGACGTCCTGAATCCGCAGTCCGGTGACTTCGAGGCCCCATCCCTTGGTGTCTTTTTCGACGTGGGCCTCGATCGCCTTGGCGATCTGTTCGCGCTCGACGAGGAGCTGGTCGAGCGTCATCTGGCCGATGACGTCGCGGAGCGAGGTCTGGGCGTATTGGCCGATAATATAGCGGTAATCCTGGACCATGATGATGGCTTCGGCGGCGTTTTCGACGCGGAAGAAGAGGACGCCGTCGATGGTGACGGGGACGTTGTCGCGGGTGATGACCTGTTGTTTGGGGATGTTGACGGCGAGCACGCGGGTATCGACCATGCGGACCTGCTCGATGAGCGGGATGATCATGAACAGGCCGGGGCCGCGGATGTCGCGGAACTTGCCGAGCCGGAACACGACGGCCTTCTGCCACTGCGCGGCGAGCTGGATCGCCGAGGAGAGGATGAAGCTGGTCAGGAACCAGAGGAGTCCGAAGACTCCCGCCGCGAGGGGGGACGCCTGGCCGATCGCGAGCGCGACGACGCCGCCGCAGATCAGCAGGACGACGAGCGCCAGACCTGAGATGTAGTTGACCATGAGGGGGGAGCCTCTTGACCTTGGGGTAAGCCGCGGGTGCGGGCCGTCCGAACCAGGCGCGACCCGGCGCATGATCGCGCGCCGGCGGGCCGCTCGCCAGTCCCGACCGCGCGTCGCATGCGGTTTTCGTCGATTGGTGCGGCGTGCGGGCGGCGCGGTCGAGGCGATTGACGAATCGGGGAGGGCTCGCGCTTGCGGCGGGGTCGCGGCGGGGATGATAATCAAGTGGTGCGAACCGCGGTTCCGGTCTCGGAGAGGGGTGACAGGTGCATCGCGACGTCATGGCGATCATTCTTGCGGGAGGCCGCGGATCTCGGCTGGAACCCCTGACTCGCGACCGTGCCAAGCCCGCGGTGCCGTTCGGCGGGATTTACCGGATCATCGACTTCGCGCTCTCGAACTGCATCAACTCGGACATCCGCAAGATCCTCGTCCTGACGCAATACAAGGCGGTCAGTCTGGCGCGTCACATCGACATGGGCTGGCGTTTCCTGTGTCGCGAGCTCGACGAGTACATCGAAGTGATCCCGCCGCAGCAGAGGATCGCCGAGCAGTGGTATCAAGGGACCGCCGACGCGATCTATCAGAACGTGTACACGATCGAGAAGGCCGCGCCGCGCGAGACGTTGATCCTCGCCGGGGACCACATCTATAAGATGAACTACGCCGAGATGATCGCGTTTCACCGCAAGAGCGAGGCCGACCTCACGATCGCGTGCCTGCCGGTGCCGCTCGCGACGGCGCGCGAGTTCGGCGTGATCAGCACCGACGCCGAGAACCGCGTGACGAGCTTCGTCGAGAAGCCGGAGACGCCGCCGTCGATGCCCGGCCATCCCGAGCTCGCGCTCGCCTCGATGGGCATCTACGTCTTCTCGACCGACGTCATGTACGAGCAGCTCTTCAAGGACGCCGCCCGCAAACAAGACAGCAGCCACGACTTCGGCAAGGACATCATCCCCGGCATGCTCGGCGACCACCGCGTCTGCGCCTACGCCTTTCGCGACGAGAACCGCAAGCAGGCCGCCTACTGGCGCGACGTCGGCACCCTCGACGCGTATTATCAGACCAATATGGACCTGATCCAGATCGACCCGATCCTCAACCTCTACGACCGCGAGTGGCCGATCCACACCTACCAACCCCCGAACCCGCCGCCCAAATTCGTCCACACCGACCCCGACCGCCGCGGCGCGGCCTACAACTCGATCGTCTGCCAAGGGGCGATCGTCTCCGGCGGACAGGTCTATCGGAGCATCCTCTCGCCCGGCGTCCGCATCAACAGCTACGCGCTCGTCGAGGACTCGATCCTCTTCGACAACGTCGACGTCGGCCGCTACGCCCGCGTCCGCAGGGCGATCATCGACAAGGACGTCCGCATTCCGCCGGGTTTCGACGTCGGCTGGAACCACGCCGCCGACGTCGCCCGCGGCCTCCAAGTCACCGACGACGGCCTCGTGGTCGTCGCCAAAAGCGAGGACCTCGAACGCTTCACCCCGATGGGCGGCTGAACCGCGGCGCCGCTCGATCGCGCGCGCCGATCGACAGGTGCTTGCGTTGGTGGTCGCGACGGTTTCTAATCCTGCCTCGCCGCGACGTCTCGCGGACCCCCTCGCGACCTGACGCGACCGTGACGGTTCGACCGCCGGGATTGATCACGCCATGAACGCAGACTCGACCTCGACCGCTCCCCCCGTCGCGACGACTCCCGATACCAACGACGGCGTCCGCGTCGCGACCTCCGAGCGGCTCGTCTCGCTCGACCAGTTCCGCGGCTACACCGTCGCCGGGATGATCGTCGTCAACTTCGTGGGCGGCCTGGCCGCGATCCATCCCGTCCTGAAGCATCACGACATCTATTACAGCTACGCCGACTCGATCATGCCGAGCTTCCTGTTCGTCTGCGGGTTCGCCTACAGGCTGACAATGCTCAGGCGGATCAGCCGCGTCGGCGCCGGCCCGGCCTACCGGCACCTGATCGTCCGCAGCCTCGGACTGGTGATGGTCTCGCTGGTGATGTACGGCTTCAACAAGGAATTCAAAACCTGGGACAAGCTGCGGGCGTTCGGCGCCTGGGAGTTCTGCGCGACCTTGCTCAAGTCCGACCTCTGGGAAACGCTCGCGATCATCGGGGCGTCGCAGGTGCTGGCGCTGCCGTTCATCGCGCTGCGGGCGCGTTGGCGGGTTTTGGCGACCGCCGGCCTCATGGTCGGCCACCTGCTGCTCTCGGGCTGGTTCAATTGGAACTTCGTCCACGGACGGCCGAACCTCCTCGACGCCTACTGGGGCGCGGCGGGCAAAACCGCCTGGGACGGCGGCTTCTTCGGCGTCATGATGTGGTCCGCGCTGCTGCTCTTCGGCTCGCTGGCGTTCGACATCATGAAGGCAACCCGCGCGTGGGTCGCGGCGACGTCCTTGATCGCGCTCGGCCTGACGCTCGGCGCCTCGGGCTACGCGCTCTCGTGCCTCTCGACGCTCTACGACCCCGACCCCGCCGCCGCCGCCGCCGCCGACGCCGCCGCGAAAGACCTCAAAGCCGACCCCGCGCCGCTCTCGCCCGTCTGGCCCCCCCTCGAACGACTCAAAACCAAGCCCTGGCGGCACTGGCTCGCCGAACCCCCGCTCGTCCCCCCGCCCAAAACCCGCGCCGAAAACTACTGGATGATGAATAAAAGGATCGTCAGCATCCCCTTCGTCCTCTTCGCGGCCGGCGTGGCGTATGTTCTGAATGGACTCTTCGTGCTCGCGTGCGACGTCGGGCCGCTCCGAATCGGACTCTTCCGCACCTTCGGACGGAACGCCCTCGCCGCCTACTTCCTCCACCACTTCGTTGAGGAGGCCATGCTCTCGGTCGTCCCCGGCGACTCCCCCCTCGCGTGGTGTCTCCTCGGCATCGGCGTCTACTTCGCGGTCACTTACATCATGCTGCGCTCGCTGGAAAAACAAGGAGTCTTCCTGCGCCTCTAAACCCCGAAGGATTTCACGCAGCCGCGCTGTCACGCACCCGGTTCGAGTTCGTTAGGTTTGCGGAGCCCCGCGCGTCGGGTGCTCGGACTGCTTAATTTTTGCTTGACAACCGCCGGCGCGTCCCGATAATGCGTTGGTCAACCCCGTAATGGTCTTTGCGGGACAAGATTTCAAATTTCATCGCCTAATAAATTAGTCAGTCTTGTTGCTTGCGTCGTTCGGCGCGACGCACGCGTTCGGATTTTTCCTAATCGCAAATTCATGAAACCGCAATCGGTCGCAAATGTGCGTACCTGATACTGACGTGGGTCCGCTTGACGGGTGTTGCGGGGTTTCGTTCCGAGCGAGGCGCGAGTGATGACGACGATGTCGAGGTGGGAGCGGGCCGTGCGGATGGTTCGTTCGCAGGTGGCGCGTGGGCGCCGAAGAGGGGTGCCGGCCTTGATTCTCGCGGTCGCCGCGGCGGGATGCGGCGGACCCGAGTCGAACACGATGGAGAAACCCGACGCGGAAGCGGCCGCGAAGCTTGAAGCGGCGAAGGCGAAGCTCGACGCGACGAAGGCGAAGGCGAAGAAGTCGAAGGTCGACACGCAATCGCGTCGCGATCACAGGAAGACGGTCGCCCCGCCCGCCGAATAACCACGACTCAGTGTTCAATCCGTTTGAAATCGAGAAGGCGCGCACTCCGCTTTCGCGGGCCTCTGCGCGCGGTCCTTATTTCCCAGCGAGGTTTTCGCAAATGTTTCGACAGAGAACGACATCCTTGGCTCGGGGCTTCACGCTCATCGAGCTTTTGGTGGTGATCGCGATCATCGCGGTTTTGATCGCGTTGTTGCTCCCGGCGGTGCAGTCGGCGCGCGAGGCGGCGCGGCGCGCCCAGTGCGTGAACAACTTGAAGCAGCTCGCGCTCGCGTGTCACAACTACGAGAGCGCCAACGGCTCGTTCCCGATGGGCCGGAACAACCAGACGTACATCAGCACGAGCGGCAGCTTCCAAGGCTACCACGACGGCTGGGGGATGATGGGCGCGCTGTTGCTCTACGCCGAGCAAACCTCGGTTTACAACAGCATCAACATCGGTTTGGGGCCGTATCAGGTCCGCAACAGCACGTCGGTCGGCGTCGGGCTGAACATGCTCTGGTGCCCGAGCGACGCGCAGATCATCGGCCTGCAATTCTTTGAGCAGTCCGCGGGCTGGGACGGCACGACGATCGGCATCCGCTACACGAGCTATCGAGGCGTGATGGGGGCCTCGGCCTCGAACAGCACGGCGCAGTCGATGCTCGCCGAAAACGGGATGTTCCCCGACATCAACGGTCCCGCCTTCGTGGGTGCGGTCAGTCAGCCCCCGGTGCGGATCGCGGCGGTCACCGACGGCACCAGCAACACGCTGCTCTTCGGCGAGTGCGCGCAGAGCTTGCTCAGCCAACTCGGCGGCAGCGCCGGCGGCGGCAGCGACTTCGAGGGCAACGGCTGGTGGGCCGACTCCGACTACGGCGACAGCTCGATGGAAGCGTTCTATCCAATCAATATGCAGCGGATGCCTCCTTACAACGCTCCGTGCAAGGGAGGCATGTACGATTATATCGACTGCGACAATACTTGCGACAGCACCAATCCGTTCCCGCAGTCGGCGTCGAGCCTGCACCCCGGCGGCGCGAATTTCGCCTTCGCCGACGGCTCGGTCCACTTCATCAAGAACTCGATCGCGACGTGGAACTACAACCTCGTCCGCACCTACCGCGCCTCGAACAACTGCGTGCCGCTCTTCCCGATCGGGTTCACGATCCCGGTCTATCAGGCGCTCGCGAGCCGCAACGGCGGCGAAGTGATCAGCGCCGACGCCTATTGAGCGACGCCGGCCGGTCGCGTTTTGATCCCAAGCACGGCGGCGCGCGGGTGGCGACACTCGCGGGCCGTCGTTTTTTGTTACGATCGACGTCTCGACCGCATCCTCCGCGAGACGCGACCGTGACCACTCCCAGCTCCACTCCAACGCCGACCCCGCTCCCAACCGGACGCGGGCGCTTCCTCTGGGGGGCGATCGCGCTGCTCGCCGCGACCGCGGTCGCCGCGGCGTATTGGGGGGTCGCGCGTTACGAGGCGCGGTCGTACGCGCGGGAGCTCGCCGCGGCGCGGCTCGACCTCGACGCCAAGCGCTTCGAGACCGCGCGGCGGAAGCTCGCGGACCTCGCCGCGCGCCGACCCGACGACGACGAGACGAGCTACTGGATCGGCGTGTGCGAGCAGGGCCGCGGACGCCGCGAAGCCGCGGTGAAGGCCTGGGACCTCGTCTCCGACGGCTCGCCGCGACGGCTCTCCGCCCGTCTGAGCGCGGCGCGTCTGTTCCTGGACGCGGGCAAGTTCGCCGAGGCCGAGCGCCGCCTCGAAAGCCTCGTTTGGGCCGAGCCGCCGCCCGCCGGCGAGGCGCTGCTCGCGGTCGCGCCGAGCCTGAACCTGCTCTATCGGCTCGAAGGGCGGGTGCACGCGTTGCGACGCCTGATCGTCGCGACCTGGGGCGCGGGCCGACCCGCCGAGGACGTCCTGAAAGAGCTGTATTTGACGCTCGACGACGCCGCCTATCCGCTCGCGTTCGTCCGCGACGTCCTGAGCCGCGCGCAGCCCGACGATGCGCGCGTCGCGCTGGCGCGCGGCCGGCTGGCGCTGCTCGAGGGGGACCTCGACGCGGCGGCGCGCGCGCTGGCGCTGTGCGGTCGGCGTGAGCACGACCCCGCGGTCGCGCGGCTGCGGCTCGACCTCGCGGCGGCGCGCGGCGACGTCGCGACGGTCGAGAGCGCGCTGGCCGAGGTGCCGTACGACGAGCTCGCGCCCGCCGAGCCGCTCGCGTGGCGGGTCTGGCCGGCGCGACGTCGGGGCGATCGCGCGGCGGAGCGCGCGGCGCTCGAGGCGTGGGTCGCGCTCGAGCCCGGCAACATCGCCGCCTACGAGCGTCTGGCCGAGCTGGCGGTCGCCGACGGCCGTCGCGACGACGCCGCGCGACTCCGCAAGGCGAAGGACGCCGCCAACAGCCTCCGCGAGCAGTACCGCGCGCTGATGGCGCGTCAGGATCGCGCCGACCACGCCGAGGCGATCGCCGCGCTGGCGGAGCGGCTCGGCCGCGAGGTCGAGGCGCGCGGTTGGAGGCTCCTCGCCGCGGCGCGTGCGACCGGCGGCGACCCGACCTCGACCGCGCTCGTCGACCGCAAAGACGCGGGCGTCTCGTCGCGATCGCTCGCGAGCATGATGCAGGTCGAGACCGAGCGCACCGCCGCGATCGCGCCCCCGCCGCGGATCGAGCCGCAGCCCCCGTCGACGCCGACGATCCCAAGCTTTCGCGACGACGCCGAGGCCGCGGGTCTGTCGCGGTTCGTGCACGACAACGGGCACGTCGCGCGTCGACGTCCGCCGCCGACCGAGCCGATGTCGGGCGGGGTCGCGCTCCTCGACTACGACGGCGACGGCCTGCTCGACGTCTACGCGGTGCAGGGGGGGCCGTTCCCGCCTCCCGCCGCGTCCGCATGCGGCGACCGCCTCTTTCGCAACCGCGGCGACGGCGGCTTCGAGGACGCGACCGCACGCGCCGGCCTCGACAAATCCGCGGGCGGATACGGCTTCGGCGTCGCGACCGGCGACTTCGACAACGACGGCCGACCCGACCTCTTCGTCACGCGCTGGAACGCCTACGCGCTCTATCGGAACCGCGGCGACGGCGGCTTCGAGGACGTCACCGCGGCGCGCGGTTTGGACGGCGCGCGCGACTGGCCCAGCTCCGCCGCGTTCGGCGATTTCGACGGCGACGGCGACCTCGACCTTTACGTCTGCCACTACCTGCTCTACGACCCCGCCAACCCGAAGCGCTGCCAAAAACCCGACGCCCCCGCCGATCACTTCTGCAACCCGCGCGACTTCCCCGCGCTTCCCGACCACCTGTTCCGCAACGACGGCGGCCGCTTCGTCGACGTCACCCAGGACGCCGGCATCGTCGACGCGGACGGCCGCGGCCTCGGCGTCGTCGCGACCGATATCGACGACGACGGCCGGCTCGACCTCTTCGTCGCGAACGACATGTCGGCGAACTACTACTTCCGCAACCTCGGCGGCATGCGCTTCGAGGAGGTCGCCCTGCTGCACGGGCTCGCCTCGAACGCCGCGGGGGGATATCAGGCCGGCATGGGCGTCGCGCGCGGCGACCTCGACGGCGACGGCCGACTCGACTTCGCCGTCACCAACTTCTTCAACGAGTCGACGACGTTCTACCGCAACCTCGGCGGCGGCGAATTCGCCGACGACACCGCGGCGATCGGCCTCGCCGCGCCGTCGCGCTTCCTGCTCGGCTTCGGCATCGCCTTTCTCGACGCCGACGACGACGGCCGGCTCGACCTCATGACCGTCAACGGGCACATCAACGACGGCCGGCCGCGCTTCCCCTGGACGATGCCGACTCAGCTTTTAATCGGCGGTCCCGACGGCCGCTTGATCGACGTTTCCAGCCGCGCCGGCGCGCCCTTCGCTGCGTTGCGACTGGGCCGCGGGCTCGCGGTCGGCGACCTCGACAACGACGGCCGCGTCGACGCCGTCGTCGTCGCGCAGAACGAGCCTCTGATCTATTTTCACAACCAGACCGCGGGCGGACGGTCGCTCGCGCTGGCGCTCGTCGGCGTGAAGTCGAACCGCGACGCGATCGGCGCGACGGTCGCGGTCGAACCCGAGGGGGGCGGCCGACGGCTCGTCGCGGCGCGTTACGGCGGCGGCAGTTATCAGTCGGCCCACGACGGCGTGCTGCACTTCGGACTCGGCGCGGCGCGGCGGGCGTCGAGCGTCGTCGTGCACTGGCCC
>JAJYDB010000076.1:0-9180 GCA_021777845.1 Planctomycetota bacterium | reverse complement strand
GGGGGGGGCGGGGACCAGTATCGCGACCTCGACGCCGGCGTCGCCTACCAGCTTCGCGAAGGCGACCCCGTCGCGCGCCCGCTCCGCGCGGCTCGGCCGCGAAAATGACCCGCCGGCCGCGCGCTTCGCCGCGACTTCGCCGTCTCCTCCTCCAATCTTCAGACGCTTCGTGATAAGCTCGAACCTCCCGCAAGCCAACCCAGACGCCCCGCCAGGTGACCTTCGATGCCCATGCCGAGTGCTTCGCGACCGCTCGTTTCGCCGCCCCGATCGCTGCTCGCGACCGCCGCCGTCGCGCTCGCCGCCGCGGGATTCGCCGCGCGCGCCGACGACGGCCTCAAAGCGTTGCAGACCCGCTACGCCGCGAACGGTCGCGAACAGGCCGCGCGCGCCTACCATTTCGGGTCGCAAGGACCCGGCGACGTCTTCTCGAATCACGCGAGCCACTCGAACCGACTGATCCCGTTCTACACCTTCGGCGCGACCCTCGACCCCGCCCCGTTCACCGGCAAAAACAGCCTCTATCGCGACGAGGCCAAAATCAAGGCGCTCTACGGGTCGCTCCCCGCGAACACGCTCAACCCCGAGGCCGACTATTGCGACCAAAGCGACCTCCGGCGGATGCTCAAGACCGCCGTCGACCGCGGCGCGAAGCACCTGTTCATCGTCTGGTTCGACGGACTCGACTGGCCCACGACGCAGGCCGCCGCCGTCGTCAAGACCGGCCGGATCTATCGCGAGGGCAAAGGCTCGGGGCTGATTTTCCAGGACTACGACGCGCGCGGCACCGCCCGGTTCGGCTATTACGTCACCGCCCCGACGCACGACCAGAACATCGCGAACGTCGACGAGCAGTCGATCTCGATCGCCCGCGCCGCGCTTTCGGGAGGCTACGACGCCGCGATCGCCGGCCCGAATCCCTGGACGCTCGGCCCGCTCGGCCCGCGCGCGCCGGGCTATATCAAGGGACAGAGCGCGAACGCCGCCGACAAAGCCGGCATCGCCGCCGTCGGACGCGTCGCGCACGCCTACACCGACTCCGCGCCGAGCGCAGCCGAAGCCGTCAGCGGCGTGAAGTCGTACAACAACGGCATCAACGTCGACGAGCGCGGCCGCTGCGTCCCCACGCTGTTTCACGAGGTGCAGGCGCAAGGCTGGCGCGTCGGCACCGCGACGAGCGTCCCCTTCGACCACGCCTCGCCCGCCGCGATGTACGCCCACAACGTCCACCGCGACGACTATCAAGACCTCGCGCGCGACATGCTCGGCCTCGCCTCGATCACGCAAGCGACGCGTCGCGAGCCGCAACACCCCGGCCTCGACGTCGTGCTCGGCGCGGGCTGCGGTCAGACCGTCGAGCTCCCCGCGATCCGACGTCGCCAAGGCGCCAACGCCCGCCCCGACAACCTCTACATCGCCGCCGACGACCTCAAGGCGATCGACGCCGACAACGGCGGCAAGTACGTCGTCGCGACCACCCGCGACCACGTCAACGGCTCCGCCGCGCTGCTCGAGGCCGCACGTCGCGCCGCCGCCGAGCACAAACGCCTCTTCGGACTCTTCGGCTCCAAGAAACTCGCGCACCTGCCCTATCGGACCGCCGACGGCGGCTTCGACCCGGCCCCCGGCGGCCGCGGCCGCGCCGAAGTCTACGAGCCCGACGAACTCGCCGCGAACCCCACGCTCGCCGACATGACCCGCGCCGCCCTCGACGTCCTCTCCGCCGCGCCGAAACGACCGTTCGCGCTCTTCGTCGAGGCCGGCGACGTCGACTTCGCGCTCCACGACAACAACCTCGACGACGCCGTCGGCGCCGTCTACAGCGGCGAGGACGCCGTCCGCGCGATCATCGACTGGGTCGAGAAGCACAGCGACTGGAACGAGTCGGCGCTCGTCGTCGCCGCCGACCACGGCCATTACCTCGTCATCGACGACCTCGAGACGCTCGCGAAAATCCACGCCGCCGCCGCCAAGTAACGGCGGCTCGCGCTACCTCCGCCGCGCGCGGTCGCGACCCGCCGCGATCAGACGCTCGAACAGCGCGACGTGCCGCCGCGACACCGCCGCGATCGAGAATTCGCGCGCGACCCGACCCCGCGCCGCCCACCCCTGCGCCCGCGCGGCCTCGACGTCGCGCAGTTGATCCAAAATCGCCCCCGCGAGCGCCGCGGGGTCGTCCGGCGTCGCCGTCCGGCCGTGCTCGCGGTCCACGATCAGCTTCAAATTGCCCGCGATCGCGCTCGCGACCACCGGCATCCCCAGCGCCATCGCCTCGAGCAGCGCGATGCTCATCCCCTCCTCGCGCGACGGCAGCACGAAGACGTCGGCCGCGCGCAACGCCGGCGTCGCGTCGGCCGCCGCGCCGGGCAGCGCGATCGACCGCCCCGTCCCCTCCGCCGCGATCAATGCCGCCAGACGCGCGCGCTGCGGCCCCTCGCCGACCAGCGTCAGCCGCGCCGCCGGCCGCTCCGCCAGCACGATCGTCCACGCCCTCACCAGCACGTCGAGCCCCTTCTCCGCCGCCAGACGCCCCACGAACACCGCCGACCCCCCGTCGCGCGCCGGCTCGCCCCCACGCCAAGGTTCCTCGGGAACCGGCACGCCGTTCGGCAGCGACGCGATCTTCGAGGCGTCGTAACCGTGATCCACCAGCTCGCGCGTGATCGCCTCCGAAATCGAAACGAAGGCGTCGGCCGCGCGACACCGCCGCGCGATCGCCGCTCCGAATCGACCCCAACCCTGCCACGCGACGTCGCCCGTCGCCCCCGCCCCCTCGGGACGCAACACCACCGGAAACCCGCCCGCACGCGCCGCGCCCACCGCCGCGTAGGCGTCGTGCTTCAACATCGAGACGTAAACCAGGTCGAACCCACCCCGACGCAAGCGCCGCGACAGGTTCCTCATGTAAAGCATCGTCCCCGCGAACCGCAGCGGCGACGTCGTCAGACGCTCGATCGTCAAGCGGCCGCGCGGCGTCGCCCCCGCCTCGATCGCCGGCAAACGCGCGCTCCGCGCCGTCAAAACCGTCACCTCGCAACCCTCCGCGGCCAGCCCCGCCGCCAGGTACGAGAGCATCTTCTCCGCACCGCCGATGAGCGGCGGATACCGTCTCGAAACCAACGCGAGCCTCATGACGCGCCGGGCCGATACACCGCGATGTACGGCAAGTGACGGTAGTCGTCGTCGAAGTCGAGCCCGTAGCCGACCACGAATTCATCGGGGATCGTGAAGCCGATGTAGTCCGGCTCGAACGGCACCACCTGCCGCCCGATCTTCCTCAACAACACCGCCGACCGCACGCTCAGCGGCTGCCGCGACTCCAACCGCCGCGCGATCTCCGAAAGCGTCCGACCCGTGTCGAGAATGTCGTCGAGCAACAGCACGTGCCGCCCCGCGACGTCCACCAGAAACGCCTCGCTCACCGCCAAATCGCCCGCCGTCGTCCTCGCGCCGCGATAACTGCTCGCCTGCACCAACGCCACCCTGTGCGGCATCGCCACCTGACGCATCAAGTCCGCCAACATCACCAGACTGCCCGTCAAAACCGCCACGATCGTCAGCGGCTTGCCCGCGTAATCCGCCATGATCTCTTGCCCGAGCGCGCGCACCCGCCGCTCAATCTCCTGCTCCGAAATCAGCACCTCGAACGAATCCAACACACACCTCGAACGTCGAAAAGCCGCGCCGCGCTCCCACCCGTCCCAACTCCGGACCACGCGCGCCGTTCGAAAACAGCATGCCCGCACACGGCCCGTTCGCCAAGAGCGAGTCGGCCGCGCGCGGGCGCTTTCCACAGACCTGCCAAGCGTCGCGGGCAAACCCGGCCCGCGGCTCAACCCTGGAACGGGTCGCGACGTCGATACGACCGCGCACGCAACAAAATCCCCGCCGCCGCCGCCGTCCACAATAACACCGACACCGGCTCCGGAATCGCGTTCGTGATCTGCCCGACGCCGCTCCCGTCGCCGCCGCTCGACAACCCCGTCGTCCCGCTCGTGCTCGGAATCTGACTGAACGTCAGTCCCGACACCGGCGCGACCAACTCCAACTGCGGCGGCGTCGCGGTCGTCAACTCGAGCGAAAAATTGAGCACGCCGCCCGCTTTAAAGCCGGCGCTGTCAAAGTTGAGCTGAAGCACCTGCACCGGCTGGCCCGTGGTCGAATTTGTCCCGTCGCCGACCACAACCTGAACATCGCTCGCGTTAAAACCCGATGATCCCGCCATAATCGTGAGCGGACTCGACTTTCCGGCGGGCTCAAAAATCGACCCCGCAGGCAACGCGGCGGCCAAAACCTCGGTAATCGGGGCCGTTCCCGACCCCTGCGTGTTGACGAGTTGGTAGTCCGCGACCGATGCGGGGGATTGGCTGGTTGAGCCGGCGAAAGCGGCGGGCGTTGCGCAGACGGCCGTCGCGACGGCCGACACGACCACGCACGCGGCGAGAGACGTGAGTCGAGGGGTGTTACGACGACGAAACACGGCGGGATTCCTCCTGAAACGGTGCCGTAAGCCCAGGCGGTAAACGATCGACGACCGTGCGCAACACCCGATCCTACGAGTGCTTACAGTCGGCGACTGCGGGACGGCTTCAGCGTGGGAAGTGCGTCGTGGAGTGGAAAATCAAGCGAGGCCGACCTGATTGCGGGCGGCATTTTGCGGTCGACCGAAAAAAAGGTCAAGCCCAACGTCCCCCGGCATCCCCGACGTATCTTGCCGCAACCGCCCCCCCCCCGCGCATCGACGGCCGCCCCGCGGCGACAACCGCTTCCCGATCCGACGCGGCCGGCGAATAATGTGAGACCGACGAACGTCCGTCATAAGTGGGGAACGCATGCCCGACTCGTCCGCCGACGTGCTCACGCCTGAAGAAGCGTTGCTCGCGCGGGCGCGGCGGGGCGATCGCGATGCCCTCGAAGAATTGCTCCGCGGCCATTGGCCGGTCGCTTTTCGCGTCGCCCGACGGCTCCTCGGCCGCGACGACGACGCCCAAGACGCCGTCCAAGACGCCATGTTAAAGCTCGTCGTCCACTGGGGAGAATTCGACGGACGCTGCGGTTTTCGGACCTGGTTGTTGCGGATCGTCACCAACGCGGCACTCGACCTCGGCCGCAAACGCGGTCGCCAAGAACGCTTCGCCGGCGGCTCCTTCGAGGTCGACGAGCCGGCAACCGAGGAAGATCCGCTCAAAGAGTTGAAACGACAAGACTTGCGCCGCGCCCTCGACGACGCCTTGGCCCAACTCAGTCCGACGATCCGCGCCACGTTCGTGCTGTTCGCCGAAGCCGGTCTCAGTTATAAGGAAGTCGCCGAGGCACTGGGCGTGCCGACCGGAACCGTGATGAGCCGGCTTTATTATGCACGCGTCGTTCTGAAAACGGTTCCCGGTCTGCAAGATTTTGACAAGTCTTGAGTTGTGACGCGAGCCCCGGGGGGCCGCGGCAAGGAGTTTGCGATGCGTTGCGTGGATGTGCGCCGTGAATGGTCGAGCGGGCTGCGTGCGCCCGAGTCTGTCGCGCACGTTGCAACTTGTTCCGAGTGCAGGGTTTTCGTCGACTCGATCGGCGCGTTCGACCAACTTTGGACCGCCTCGCGTCCCGAAACGCCCCCCGAGGCGGCGTGGGACGCCCTCTGGCGGCGCGTCGAACAGGCGACCGCCGCCGCGGACGGTCCGCGACCGATCTTGCGGCTCGCCGATCGCGACCCCGCGCGGCTGAGGCGTCGCGTCCGCGCGATCAACCTGGCGATCTGCGCGACGGCCGCCGCCGCGGCGCTGATGTTTACGCTTTCGCTGCGACTGAAGTCCAACCTGGTCAAGAACTTGCCGCAAGTGGCGCAAACCTCGCCGCAGACGCCCGCGGCGCGACCCGCGCCGAGCGTGTTCGACATCGACGAGGGCCAGACGATCGTGATCCGGGTGGATGACGCGGGTCGTCGCGTCGTCGACCTCGCCGCGGCGGACGACTTCGGCAACGCGGTCGACCCGAACTTCATGATGTTCGACCATTTCGAGTCGCTCGCCGACTGGCCTCGCCTCGTCCCTTCGACGTCGGAACTCCCTGGCGGCAAAGACGTTCAGATTTCGCTCGCGGTTGCGCTCACCGGCTTGGTGGTGCTCGACGACGTCGCTCCGGCGGCGGGCTTCGGCGACGACGCGCGCCAGGCGACGCTGTTCGGGATTCTGGTGACGCCCGGCTCTTCGGAGATCGACCCGAACCTCGCGCGGATCGAGCCGCAGCTCCGTAAACTCTTTCCCAACTTCGGGTTCAAGCTGCTCGACGTGCAAGGGCGAAGGCTCACGCGGGGCGACTCGCTGACCTCCGAGTTCGAGGGCGGGTACGCGGTCTCGACGCGGCTCGCGAGTCCTCTCGACGACGAGGGCAAGCTGGAGCTGCGGCTCACGATGTCGCGCGGCGAGGCGACGCTGCTCGACTCGAAGATCAACACCCCGCTGAACCAGCTTTTTTTCTGCGAAAAGACGCTTGATCACGGTGCACGCTTGCTCGTCGGGATCGGTGCGCGGTAATTTTTAGGCCGATTGGGTTGGTCAAAGGGGACGCCGCGACGCTGAGGAAGGGAATCCGATGAGCAAACGATGCGTGCTGTTGCCGACGCGCCGGATGGGCTTGGATTACCCTTCAACGTTGGTCGGGGCGACCGCGGACGTCGAGGTTTATGTGGGGACCGCGCTCGGGGCCGCGGGGACGACGCTTGCGAAAGAATGCCTGAGGGAGGTTGAGAAAAGCTTTCAGGCGATCCAAGGCTACTTCGGCGGTTTAAAAGTGCCGAAGCTGCAAATGTACCTGGCGCCGCTGAGTGCGGCGCACGACGGCACCGGCGGGGCTTATCACTATGGGTGCACATCGACGCAACTCTATTGCGACGCTGTGCTTAGCCCGATGAACCCGGCTCTGAGCCTGGCGTTGTTCGCGGCCGAGGCGGTGGAGGTGTTCGAGGGGACGCAGGGTCTTGGCTGGGACTGCGGGGCGTCGAACGGCGAGGGGTTGTCGCGGGTTTTGGCGGAGGCGGTGCAGCCCGGGGTGCTCGACGGGTTCGAGACGGCGTCGGCTTGGCTCGACTCGACCGACCGCCCGAACTGGGTGGACAAGACCGAGCCGACCGATCAGAACGCGGTTTCGACCGGGTGCGCGGTTTTGTTTTTGACCTGGATGAGGACGGCCCTGGGCCACACTTGGGCGCAGATCGCGACGGCTGGAAGTCCAACGTTGGCTGGGACTTACAAGGCGATCACGGGGAAGTCGACGGCGTGGTCGGATTTTGAGGCGGCGGTGCAAGCGAAGTGGCCCGCGGGGACGTCGAGCGGGGTTTCGAGCGACGATCCTTGGTGAGCTTGGGAAGGAAAAAACCGGCCGCGCCCCGCGTGTTCTTGCCTCGCCGAACGAGGCTCGCGGAGACGCGACCGGCAGATGGATAGAGGGCTTTGGGCGCGGGAGTCGAGGCGACAGTGCATCCGTGCGAGTCGTCTTGAGGTCAGACGGCGGCGGGCATCCCGAAAGACAACCCAAAGTCCAAGAATGATCCGCAATGGGGCCGATCCCTGGCCCCTTGGTCCACGCGTCGTCGGACCGTCCGTGGACGCGACGGAAGCGCGGGACCGCTCACGGCCGTCCTTGGCCGGTTCGGTTCTCCAACCGACACCTATTGTATCGGCGTTGCGGTTGGAGCGGCCGCAATTTTTTGGTTGGAAATGTGGCGAAAGGGGCGTCGCGGGACTTGGGGCGGGGAGGGCGCGTCTTGAAACGGCGTGGGGGCGCGTTAAAATCGGCGTTCCGAACATCGATGGGGACCACTCGCGTCACCCCTGCGCGCGTGCGACGAGCAAGCTCGGAAATGGGTCGCGGCGCGCTTCGTAAGCGTAACTCCGCGAAGGACTTGCATTCGCGTGCGCGGGGTTGAGGCGAATCACACTTTAGGAGCAGTTTTTTCATGGCCACCGCCACCGCGACCGCGCCGCGACACAGCGCGACGATGCTGATGGGACGCGGCCTGACCCCCGGCAAGTACCGCGGATTGCAGCGGATCAGCAACCCGAACGGGACGCTGACGATGCTGGCACTCGACCAGAACAGTTCGATGATCGAGATGGCCGCGAAGGCTTTGAAGGGGAAGGGCGTCGAGCGCGAGCCGACGTACAATGAGGTTGTCGACGCGAAGCTCGACATGATGCGACAGATGGCGCCGGCGGCTTCGGGGGTGCTGATCGACGCGTATTACGGCGCGTGGTCGGCGATTGCGAGCGGATCGATTCCGTCCGACAAGGGGTTGCTGGTCCGGGTGGAGAAGTCGGGCAGCCCGAAGAACGCGGTCGGCGGTCCGATGGGGGAGATCGAGGCGGGCTGGAGCGTCGAGAAGATCAAGTTGATCGGGGCCGACGCGGTGAAGTTGCTGGCGCCGTTCGAGCCGGGCGAGCCGATTTCGGCGGAGCATCAGTTCGCGCTCATCGAGCACGTGCACGCCGAGTGCAAGAAGTGGGACATCCTGTTCCTGCTCGAGCCGGTGGCGTTCCCGTACGGCGGCGAGAAGAAGACCGACAAGAGCTTTTTGGATCGCAAGGCGGCGACGACGATCGAGTCGGCGCGACAGATCAGCCACCTGTGCGACGTTTATAAGGCGGAGTTCCCCGGCACGCTCGGTCACGAGAGCGACGAGCAGTTGATCGACAACCTGCACGCGCTCTCGGAAGCGAGCGAGAAGCCGTGGGTGTTGTTGTCGGCGGGCGTGGACTACCCCGACTATTATAAGCAAGTGAAGATGGCGATGGAGTGCGGGTGCTCGGGCGTGCTGGGGGGCCGGGCGTTCTGGAAGGAATACTTCCTCCAGGACGGCGCGGAAGCCCGCACCAAGTTCGCCGCGACGACGGGGTTGAAGCGCGTCGCCGACGTCAACGCCGTGGTGCGCGACCACGGCACGCCTTGGTTCGCGAAGTACGGCCTCTCGGCGGAAGATCTGACCTCGATCCGCGCGAGCGAAGGCTGGCAAGCCCGGTACGCGCCGCACGCCTCCGCCGCGGGCGGCAAGGGCGGACACGTCGTCCGCGCCGGCGAAGTCTATTGATCTGCCGATAAGCTCACGTGTCGATTTAAATGGCGTGAGTGATTGATTGGAAACTGAAGCGGCCGGCGGGGCAAGAGGCTCCGTCGGTCGTTTTTTTTTTGCGCGCG